>SHXN01000046.1 GCA_009693305.1 Limnohabitans sp. | reverse complement strand
CAATGATTGAAGTGACCAATCCGTCTCCTGCGTTTTATGGTGTGGGGGGTGCACGTATTTCAGCGCAAGACGGTGCAACGGTTCGATTAGACCCTGCAGGAATGGTCAATGTGTTGGTTAGCGTGACCGAACAAGGTCAGGGTACCGAAGCGATATTTGCACAAATTGCAGCAAGCGCAGTCGGTGTTGCTGTCGCAAACGTGCGCGTTATCACGGGCGATACGGGTGTGACGCCTTATGGTGGCGGCACATGGGCTTCACGTGGTGCAGGTATTGGTGGTGAAGCGGTTTTGCAAGCAGGCAAAGTGTTGCGCACACATATATTGGCTGTTGCTGCCGCCATTCTCAAAGTGGAAGTTACCACATTAGACATGAGCAATGGCGTGGTGATTGACAAACTCACAGGTCAAGAACACATGCCCATTCAT
Organism: Limnohabitans sp.; assembly: GCA_009693305.1. Taxonomy (GTDB): domain Bacteria; phylum Pseudomonadota; class Gammaproteobacteria; order Burkholderiales; family Burkholderiaceae_C; genus Limnohabitans. The sequence continues at coordinate 13,724 of SHXN01000046.1, read as the reverse complement.
GAAGTAGGGCGCGTGGCTTATTTCAGACCCGATACATTGCCCATGGATTTTCAATCCGAACTCACCGTGACGCGTCATTACACGCCACGCGAATATGGATTCACATTCACCAATGGCATTCAAGCTTCTTATGTTGAAGTAGATATCGAAACAGGTTTTGTGAAGTTACTCAAACATTGGTGCGTTGAAGATTGCGGCACCATTATCAACCCCATGTTGGTGGATGAACAAATTCGCGGTGGCATTGTGCAAGGCATTGGTGGTGCGATGTTTGAAGAATGTATATATAGCGAAGACGGACAACTGCTCAACGGTTCGATGGCCGATTATTTGGTGCCCATGGCAGGTGAGATGCCCGATATTGTGTTGGGGCACGTCGAGACACCCACAAAGACGTCAGAGCTCGGTGCCAAAGGCGCAGGCGAGGCGGGCACTGCGGGTGCGCCAGGTGCTGTGATGAACGCCATCAATGACGCCATCGCACCTTTGAATGCCAACGTCAGCGTGCAACCTTTCACGCCTGAGCGGGTGCTGTCTGCGTTGGGAAAAATTTAATTCTCAATCAGTGATCGACACCCGCCATTTTTTCTAACACAGCATAAACGGAAGCGGTGTCGTGCAATTGATGCCCTTGCGACATCGCGGCGTGATAAATAGGAATGCATGCGGTGAACAAGGGTGCTGGCAAATTCAATTCGTTGAGTGCTTCATAGATAATGGACATGTCTTTTTGCCAGATATTATTTTTCATAGTCGCTTGTTTCCATGTGCGAGAAGCCATCATGGGGCCACGCACTTGAAACATGCGTGAACTGCCTGCACCTGAGCCAATTATATTGACCAAACTTTTTGTTTCAAGACCGAGTTGTTGTCCAAACAAAATCGCTTCTGCTGTTGCAACATTGTGAATAGCTACTAATAAATTAGCCACCAATTTCATTTTCATGCCGTTGCCAAATTCACCCACAAAATAATGACTGCGTGCAAAGCCTTTGAAAATTTCGTCAAATGCTTTGACGTTGGTTGCTTTGCCGCTGGCATAAATGCTGAGGTCTTTGGTTTTGGCTTGTGCGCCTGTACCCGATAAAGGCGCATCAACCATGTGGATGCCACTCTCCAGCAACAAGTCTTTGGCTTGTTGTTTGTCTTTGAGCGGAAAGGTACTGGCTTCTACCAAAATGGGGGTGCCTTTTATTTTGTGATGTTTTTTGGCTTCGCACAAGGTTTGACACACTTGCATCAACGCTTTTGTGGAAGGTAATGAAGAAATTATTTTGGAGGTGTACAGCAATAAATCTTTGGCATCTGCATTGACATGCGTGAGTAAGGGTTTCATTTTTTTGCGCGTGGCCGCATTCAGGTCAACGCCATACACTTCAAAGCCCGATTGTTGCAAGTTGGAAGAAATCGACGAGCCCATGATTCCCAATCCAATCACGCCCACTGTTTGTTTTGTTTTTTGTGCTGTCATTTGTGTCTCCTGTAAGTGTCAACATCTTAATAGAAACAAATCCAATAAAGCTCTACAATTTAGGTTTTCCAACTGATTCATTCCAACATTTCAAGAGACAAACATGACCACTGCACAATTCATCATACGTCCCGATGGCGCCAAAATCGCTTACGTCATTCAAGGCAATCTTCAGGGCCCTTCGTTGGTGTTTTCCAATTCATTGGCTACCGACCGCGAGATGTGGCAGTGGGTTCTTCCTCAGTTATCCAAAAACTTTCGGGTTATTACTTATGACACGCGTGGTCATGGCCAAAGCACGTGTGAAGTCAAAAATATTCATTTAAGTGTTTTAGCGGATGATGCATTGGCTGTCATGGACGCGGTCAAAGCCGACAAAGCATTTTTTGCAGGTATTTCATTGGGTGGCATGACGGGTCTAACCTTGGCCTTGAGTCATCCCAATCGATTGCTGGGTTTGATGGCATGCAATTGCAGAGGGCGTATTGATCAGGCAGGCATCGATGCGTGGAATCAACGTATTGAAGTGGCTCGCGTATCTGGCATGCCTGCATTGGCCCAACCCACCATTGCACGCTGGTTTAGCAAAGATTACATTGATGCACAACCTGTCATCATGAAAGCCATGGCTGAGATCATCGCTAAAAACTCAGCAACAGGATTTGAAACTTGTATTCGTGCGATCCAAAACATTGCATTAATGGATGATTTGCACAAAATACAAATTCCCGTTTTATTTTTAGCGGGAGCGCAAGATCAAGGTGCACCTCCGATTGAGATGCAACTCATGGCTGAACGCTTAAAAGGCAGTCAACTCGAAGTACTTGATCCCTGTGGTCATATCTCAAGCGCACAACGCCCCGATGACTTTGTGCGTATCTTGCAAAAATTTACAAATATCAAATAAGCCAATTAACGCGCAGTTGGAGCGGGCACTTGTTGGCTGTACCACTGCGCAATTTTTTCGCCCGTGATAATTTTGACTTGAGGCTTGGCCAGCACTGCGTCTAATAATTTTTCAAAAGCATCGATGCGATGAGGCACGCCCGTAATGTAGGGATGAACGCTGATAGCCATTACGCGTGGAATTTTTTCTGCATCGCGCCACAAGCGATCAAGTTGTAAAACCCCGCGATGATACATCTCATCACTTCGGTGATTTTGAATTGCCATCATGGGTATGTCATTGAGTTCCAATGTGTAAGGTACAGAGAGCACGGGCTTGGGTTTAGCGTGTAACCAAGTGGGTAAATCATCTAACACCCAATTGGCTACATAAGAGATGCCTGCGGCCGATAAATAATCCAGTGTTTCATCGGTTTCGGTGAGTCCTGGACTCTCCCAACCTGTAGGTGCTTTGCCTGTGAATTTTTTAATCGCTTGCATGGTGTGATCAATCGTTTGGACTTGATCATCCACTTTGTGCATGGGCCCTTGGATATAACCATGACCCATAAATTCCCAGTCGGCTTGGAGCGCAGCTTGCGGTATTGTTGGATAGGACTCACACACAATGCCATTGATGGCCATGGTGGGCACAATGCCGCGTTGATGCAAGGCATCAAACAGTCGCCAAAACCCTACGCGCATGCCGTACTCATGCCACGACCAATTAGGTAGGTCGGGCATCAAGGGTTGCCCCATAGGAGGCGTTAAAACGGTGCGAGGCATGGTGCGCTCAATCGTCCAATGCTCGACATTCACGATAATCCACACCAACATTCGCGTGTCGTCCGGTATAACCAATCGAGGCCTGTCGATAATGGCTTGATAGGGTGCGCGATCGCTCAATAATCCAGTTTTTAGGCTCATGACTGCTTTCCTAGTGATATAAGAGGGACAATTGGATTTTGCACCCAAGTGACGTAAATTCTGTTAAATTTTTGCACACATTGACAATCAAGGGACAAACTATGTTTTATGGAGAAATTGAAGGCAGTGGCTTTGAGGTAATTGAGCCCGAATTCGCTAACTGCTTTGTTGGCCATGCGCGAGTGGAGCGATTATGGACGGGTGGCAGGTGGTCTGAAGGTCCAGCATGGTTTGGTGCTTGGCGCTGTTTGTTGTGGTCCGATTTGCCCAATAACCGCGTCATGAAATACGATGAAACCAATGGCCTGGTTTCTGTCTTTCGCGAGCCATCGGGTTTTGCTAATGGCAACACGGTCGATCGCCAAGGCCGACTCATTACCTGCGAACATTTCAATCGTCGCGTCACGCGCACCGAACACAATGGCCGTGTCACGGTATTGGCTGACCGATTCAATGGAAAAAAACTCAACTCGCCCAACGACGTTGTCGTCAAGTCCGATGATTCGATTTGGTTCACCGACCCCGACTACGGCATCATTGCCGACTACGAAGGCAAAGTCGATCAGATGGAGCAAGACGGTTGTCATGTGTATCGCATCGATCCAAACACACAGCAAGTCACACAAGTTGCCAAAGATTTCGATCATCCCAATGGTTTGGCTTTTTCAAGTAACGAAAAATATTTATTCATTGCCGATAGCGGTGGCACCGAAGGTCCAACTCGACCGAAACATATCCGCCGCTTTGACGTGGATGCATCTGGGCAAAGCATCAGCAATTCCAAGGTTTTTGCCACTTGCCCAAGTGGTTTTTTTGATGGTTTTCGCATCGATCGCGCTGATCGCTTCTGGGCGAGTTGTGCCGAAGGTGTCTTGTGTTACAGACAAGACGGTCAACTCATCGGTAAAATCAAGATTCCCGAGATGGTAGCCAATCTCACGTTTGGTGGATTGCAACGCAACCGACTTTTCATTTGTGGCACTACTTCACTTTATGCGGTTTATCTAAAGGTCAATGGATAAGGACAATAACCATGAATCTCAGTGTTTTATCTAATCCAAAAAATATCGCGCGCACAGCGCCCGTGTTAAGCGCAGAACAAGCCATTGATGCTGCCAAAAAAATAGCACCACGTTTGGCTGAACGCGCTGCACACGCTGAACAAATTCGCCGCATACCGCAAGAAAGCATTCAAGAACTCAATGACTCGAGTTTGCTGCGTTTAATGCAACCCAAACGATTTGGTGGATCTGAGTTGGGCTTGGGCGTGATGATGGATGTGGTTTTAGAAATTTGCAAAGGTTGTTCATCGACTGCATGGGTTTATTCCAACCTAGCCTCGCATTCTTGGAATATCGGACAGTTTGAATGGCAAGCACAAGAAGATGTGTGGGGTGATGATCCCTTTGCATTGGCTGCTACAGGTTTGGCTTTTCCGTGCGGTAAAGCCAAACCTGTTCCAGGTGGGTATCAAGTCAGTGGCAAATGGCCTTTTGGCAGTGGCGTAGACGCCTCAACCTGGATGCTAGTGGGTGCGATGACCGAGCAAAGCGGTGGTGCTCCTCAGCGTCGTTTCTTTTTAATTCCGCAAGCAGACTTTAAAAGTTTAGATAACTGGCAGGCTTATGGATTAACAGGTACAGGAAGTCACGATGTACAAGTCGTTGATGCATTTGTTCCTGAGTATCGCAGCGTGTCTGCAGAAATTTTTGCAGCTGGACAAAACTTGCCAGGTGCTAAGTTGTACAGCAACAAATTATTTCAAATGCCAACCTTCGCTGCCTTTGCTTATGTTTTATCGATTGTTCCTTTAGGTACTGCACGAGCTGCTGTCGAGCAATTCACCCACACCATGCGTAACAGAGCTGGCACATATACGGGTTCGCGCATTGCAGAGTTGTCATCGGTGCAAGCGCGCATTGCAGAAGCCGCCGCTTGTGTCGAGTTCGCAGAAACCGTGGTGAGACGCGATTGGACTGATTTAGAAAATGCCGTTGAAGTTAGTGAATTTCCAAGCATCGAAACCAAACTACGTTGGAAGCGCAACGCTGCATTTGCAACCAGCTTGGCTGTTCGAGCCATTGATGCATTGATGCCTGCCGCAGGCGCGGCGGGTTTGTCATTGCAACTGCCCTTACAAAGACAATTCAGAGACATTCACGCGGCGTCTTCTCATATTGGACTTACTTGGGACGTACACGCCGCTGCCTATGGTCAAAGTGCATTGGGCTTGCACCCGCAAGGCGGCTTATTACTCTGATTATTTGTTAGCGCGATTCCAGCCTTCGGGCCGATTCATTAAAAATCGTTGTTCAGGTCCGATACTGAAATAATCTGCAGGACCACCGCCGCGCGTGATGGGCCCTGCCAATGCGGTATCAAACACACCGTTGATCAACAGAGATTGATTGATATGTACGCCCACCACTTCACCTAAGACCAACCAAGTTTTAACCAAACCACCTTCTTTGTTTTGCAATTGAACAATTTGTGTGAGCTTGCATTCAAATGACACAGGACTCTCGCCTACGCGTGGTACATCCACCACTTGTCCTTTGACTGGCGCTAAACCTGACAACTTGAATTCATCTTTCTCGGGCGCGATACCTGATGATGTGATATTCATTTGCTCAGCCAATGGTTTGTCCACCATATTCCAAACAAATTCACCAGTTGCTTCAATGTTGTTAAGTGAATCTTTTCGGCCGACACTGGAGAATCCCAAAATAGGTGGGATGTAATTAAAGCCATTGAAAAAACTGTAAGGCGCTAAATTCAAAATGCCATCGATACTTTTGGAAGAGATCCAACCAATGGGTCGTGGCGCAATGATGGCATTGAAAGGATCATGCGCTAAACCATGACCCTCGCTAGGTTTGTAGAAATGAAATGAAGTCATGAGATAGAGCATAACGCATGAGGTCAATTGATGAGTGGTGAACACAAAAGTTCAAATATTTCTGATCGAGCAACATCCCCCTAAAATCTATTAAATACTTTGAAGGCGCTCACCATGAATACCAACCCTTCTCATGCTTTATTAATGTCGGGACAAGATTACCGCGAATCACTCAGGCGTTATAAACCCGTTGTATTCATTGATGGTCAACGCATTCAAAGCGTCGCCGATGAACGCGCATTGCAACCCGGTATCAATGCCTTGGCTCTTACCTACGACTACGCTCTTAAAGATCAGCATCAGTCCTTGATGACGGCTATTCAGTCGACCAGCGGTAAGCGCGTGAACCGCATGAGTCATATCAACATGAGTTCGGGTGACTTGCTCAATAAACTCGAAGCCGTGCGTTTGATTTGCCAAGAAACGGGTTGTGCGCAACGCTATCTCACCCATGATGCTCTTAATTCATTGGCGCAAGTCTGTGCAAGATTGGATGACGCAAAAGGTATCACGACGCATACCGATAAATTTTTGAATTACATGCATCGCATACAAGATCAAGATTTGGTGATGGGTGTTGCGATGACCGATGCAAAGGGAGATAGAAGCAAGCAGCCTCATCAACAATCTAATGTCGATACCTATGTGCATGTGGTCGATTACAACGCCAAACACAACGGTGAGCACGGCATTATTATTAGTGGGACTAAAGCAATCGTGACAGGTGCGCCTTATATGCATGAGTTATTGGTGATGCCTTGTCGCAATATGAGCGAGCAAGACAAGGATTTTGCGGTTTGCTGTGCAGTTCCGATTGATGCACCTGGCATCACCATGGTGGCTAGACCTGCGGGACGACCTGGAGAAAAACTCGAACACGGATCGGCGCCCTTTAGTAGCAAGTATGGGCAAACCACGGCAGTGGTGATGTTTGACAAAGTTTTTGTCCCGATGGATCAGGTTTTTTATGCGGGCGATTGGGAACACAGTCATTACCTCACTTACAACTACGCCACTCATCATCGCCAAACCTGTATTGCGGCGCGCGCAGGTTTTGGTGATTTGCTTATTGGCGCTGGCGCATTGATGTGCGAGGCCAATGGTTTTAATCCAGAAAATGAAACCCACCTTAAAGATCAAATGGTGGAACTCATCACTATCACCGAAAGTTTTTTTGCATGTGGTGTGGCCGCAAGTGTGTATGGAAAAGCAGATCCGTATAGTCAATCTTTTATGCCTGACCCCGTGTTTAGCAACATTGGAAAATTATTATTAGCAACAAAAATCTATGACATGCACCGTATCGCTCATTATTTGAGTGGTGGATTGATTGTGACACTGCCAGGACCCGATGAAGATCACAACCCAGAAACATCAGGAAAATTAAGCGATGTCTTGCGCGCCAATCCGCAAGTACCTTACGAACAGCGCATAGAGGCCGCGCGATTGATTGAAGATTTAACAGCAGGGTATCAGGGCGGATGGTATTCCGTCATCAGTTTGCATGGCGGCGGTTCACCCGCCGCTATGAAACAAGAAATCTATCGCAACTATCCCATTGGTTCAAAGGTGGAATTGGTTGAGCGCATTTTAGAAAGAGGAATTGGGCAGACACCACATCCATTAGCGCATATTCAAAATCGTGCAATCACGCAAAATAAGCAACCCGGAAAATGTTGCGATCAAGGATGTACAATGCCTGGGCAAGCGGTCATGGTTGATCTACCAAATTCAATTTCAAAACATAACTAAACGTTATTAATCAATGTATTCAAATGGGACAGAAATTTCATCATTTCGTCACTTCCAGTAAGTTATTGAAATCATCACTCCAAAAACCTAGTTTTGGAATTGGAGTGATCTGTCCAGTTGCCTTGCGTATTGCTGACTGTTCAAGTACCGATTGTTCTTTTGCAATCAGTATCCAATCGGTATCGCGCAAGGACGGGTTGTCGGTAACGTCTTTGATGAGTGCGTAGTGCAATCCTTGTTGCTTAGCAATATTGGCTAAAACAGGCGCAAGATTGAGGTATTGATTGGTCACATGAAACGCTACGATGCCGTTGGGTTTCATGTGTTTCCAATACAAAGTCATGGCTTGTTGCGTAACCAAGTGAACAGGAATAGAGTCGCCAGTGAATGCATCAACTGCTAATACATCAAATTGCTGGCGTGCTTCTTTTTCTAACGACAGCCTTGCGTCTCCCAGCACTGTTGTAATGGTGGCATCACTGTCTTTTAAGAAGCTAAATTCTTTGTTAGCGATTTCAATCACGTCTGGATTGAGTTCATACATGCGATAGATGTCGCCTTTTTTGCCGTACACAGCCAGAGTGCCAGCGCCCAAGCCAATGACCCCTACTTTTTGATTTTGTTGATGGGTATTGGCAATCGCCAATCCTACGCCTGAAGTAGCGCCGTAATAAGCGGTTGCTTCTTTTTTGCGTGAAGCCTCAAGATATTGCTCACCGTGTTTGATGGACCCGTGAATCAACAAACGCTTGTGTTCATTCGCAGGGCCATCGGTAACATCTGCAGTAATTAGTGTTCCGTAAAAATTTCGACCAATCCAACGTGCGCCATTGAAGTCGTCTTCAATTTGTAGGTATAAATAAAAGCCGCAAAAAATACTTAAGCCAAGTGCAATGGTTTTGATCGATCGCCATTGAATCAAAATCATCATTAGCAACGACACCAATACCAAACCGATGCCGAGTTCGTAATAAGCTGCTAAGACACGAGGCGCTATCCAACTGATCATAAAACCGCCAATAGCGCCACCCATGGATACCATCAAATAAAAACGTGTTAAATATTGCGACGAAGGTCGCATGCATGCTAATTCAGCGTGCATCACCATGCAAACAAAAAACAATGCAGTTGAATACAATGGAATGGCTACCCAAATATCTGCGCCTACACTTCTATTTTGTAAACCATAAGCACACAAACTCATTAAAACAGCCGTAATGGGCCAAATAATCGCAGGTCGATACCAGCGATCACTTTCAAAGCAAAGAACGAAAGTAAGTAGATATAAGGTTAAGGGTAAAAGCCATAAAAATGGAATTGACGCTACGTTTTGTGTGATGTGATTAGTAATAGCCATCAACATCCAAGAAGCCATACATGCAGGTGCTACCCATAAAAAATAATTTTTAAAACCTATAGAGGATTTACTGGATGCTTCGGGTATTAACGATGATTCTTCTTTTGAAGGTGCAATATTATTTTGTCCATGTCGTAAAAAATAAATGCCAGAACCGATGCATGCCAAAACAAACACAGCATAAGCCACCGACCACATATAAGCTTGTCCTTCAATCGCTGCACGCGATTCAATTAAAAAAGGATAGCAAATCAATGCCAACAAAGAGGCCAAGTTAGACAAAGAAAAATAACGATAAACACGCGAATCAGTGAATGTGCGTGCGACCCAAGACTGAATCAGTGGGCCTGTAGTAGACAGCAAAAAATAAGGCAGTCCAATGGTGAATATCAAAAGCTTGATGATGAGCCAAGAAGGGTCTTCATCTCCAGTGGGCTTCCATTGTGAATGAGCAATGATGGGTAAAAAAGAAAGACTGATCAACAACAAAACCACATGAGAAATCACTTGATAAACGGGTTTTAATTGATGGGATACAAAATCTGAATAGGCATAGCCAATGAGCAAGGTCATTTGAAAAAACACCATGCAAATTGCCCATACGGTTGCAGAACCACCAAACCAAGGCAAAATTTGTTTGGCAATAATGGGTTGCACCAAGAACAAAGCAAATGCACTGATAAAGATAGTGGTTGCAAACAGTAGTTTAGAAGTGAGAGAATTCAAGTTGCATTGCTCCGCTGGTGTCATCAGCGAATTCCGACGATAACGTGCATTTTCTAACAAAATGAGCCATGAGTCTCGAGTCTGTTCGTCAATACTTCATTGATCGTCAAATAAACATGCCTATCTTGGAAACCCAAGAGAGCACAGCCACTGTCGCCTTGGCGGCACAGGCCCATGGCGTTGAGCTAGGTCGAATCGCCAAAACATTGGCTTTTAGGCTTGCAAAAGGTGATGTGATTTTGTTGGTGGCCAGTGGCGTGGCACGTATCGATCATCAAAAATTCAAAAGAGTGATGGGCAAAGGAAAGATGTTGTCTGCAGATGACGTGGAGCAATTAACAGGGCATCCAGTGGGTGGTGTGTGTCCTTTTGGATTGGCCCAAGAATTGCCTATTTATCTGGATCAATCGCTTCAGGCTTATGATGAAGTTTGGCCAGCCGCAGGTTCTATCAACAGCGCCATTCGCATCAGCACTCAACAATTGGCACAACTCACGCAGGGCCAATGGGTCGACGTTTGCTCTGTTCTCACTTCTACTTAAACATAGTCTCATCATGAAAATCAAATTTTTTGCTTTATCTCTGTGTATTTTTTTAGGGGCCTGTGCAATGCAGAGCACAAACGCAGACAGCGATTACAAGCCGATGCGCGGTCAAATGGGTAAAGACGTGATGTGGTTGCAAACCGCTCAAAATTTGGTCAACCAAATGTTGGCGATGGCACAAATCAAAAGCGATGATGTTGTTTATGATTTAGGCGCAGGTGATGGAATTATTCCTATCACTGCTTCTAAGTTGTATAGTGTGAAATCGGTGGGTATTGAATACCATCAAAAGTTGGCTGACTTTGCTAAAAAGAACGCCATACAAGCGGGCGTCGGTGACAAGGTCAACATCATCAAGGGTGATATTTTTATCGAGGATTTTTCTAAAGCAACAGTAGTTACTATGTATTTGTTGCCCGAGCTCAATTTGCAACTCAGACCCACTATTTTACAAATGATACCTGGCACTCGCATTGTGTCTCATGCGTTTGATATGGGTGAGTGGCAGCACGATCAGTTTTATACCGACGGCAAAGAAAAAGCATATTTATGGATCGTGCCAGCCCAAGCCAAAGGCATTTGGCATCTCAAAGATTCAGACGCCAAGTTGGATGCGCGCATTCAAATCGAACAGCAGTTTCAAAGCATTGGTGGCACCATCACTTACGCGGGTCAGCAAAAGCCATTGCTAGGCGCGCAACTCAAGGGTTCACAAATTCAGTTTCAGTTTGTTGCGTCTGACGATAGTTTGTTCACCGTGCAAGCCACATTGAATCAAAACACCATGAGCGGCGAGCTATGGGCTTGGGGTCGCGCGCTACCCTTTGAAATCCAACGTCAACCCTGACCCAACAAAAACTGACACAATCACTTCAATTACAACAGGAGATATACACATGAAAGCCAATCACATTCTTGAAACAATTGGAAATACACCTCACGTTCGCATCAATCGATTGTTTGGTGATAAAGCCCATGTGTGGATCAAATCCGAAAGAAGCAATCCAGGGGGGTCTATCAAAGACCGTATTGCATTGGCCATGGTCGAAGCCGCCGAAAAATCCGGACAACTCAAATCAGGTAGCACGATTGTCGAGCCCACTTCAGGCAATACAGGCGTGGGTCTGGCCATGGTCGCTGCCGTCAAAGGTTACAAATTAATATTAGTGATGCCCGACAGCATGTCAATTGAGCGCAGAAGACTCATGCTTGCATATGGCGCCACTTTCGATTTAACACCACGCGAAAAAGGCATGAAAGGCTCTATTGCACGTGCACAAGAAATCGCATCTCAAATTCCTAGCGCATGGATTCCACAACAATTTGAAAATCCATCCAACATCGAAGTTCATATGCGCACCACTGCTCAAGAAATTTTGGCTGACTTTCCTGAAGGCCTTGATGCCATCATCACAGGTGTTGGTACAGGTGGGCATCTAAGCGGTGTTGCCCAAGTGTTAAAAGCCAAATGGCCCAAGCTCAAAGTGTTTGCCGTTGAGCCTCAAGCCTCTCCTGTTATTTCGGGCGGGGCACCGTCACCCCATCCTATTCAAGGTATTGGCGCTGGTTTTATTCCCCAAAATTTGTTAACTGATATGTTAGATGGTGTGATTCAAGTCGATGCTGAAGAGGCGGGTGAATACGGTCGTCGATGTGCCAAAGAAGAAGGCATTTTGGTGGGTATCTCTTCGGGTGCCACATTGGCCGCGATTGCCAAAAAATTACCCGATTTGCCTGCAGGCGCATCGGTGTTGGGATTCAATTACGACACGGGCGAGCGTTATTTATCGGTTGAAGGTTATTTGCCTGCATAAACAGTTACCCTGTTTTTGAATTTGCAGAAAAACCAAATAATCGATTAGCGGTTAACCACACAATTGGTGGCGTTCACTTTTTGAAAATTGTTTGGCCACCAATTGAAGCATGGTTCCATAATCCAAGCGCGGTGAGGCTTTGAGATATGGCCAATCAGACGCCCACATGCAGTTGGATAGTCCAAATGTATCCACTAATTTTTCAACAAACACCGTGGTGTCATCAAACGGGTAGGCAAGGGCAGAAAATTTGGCGTAGCCAGAAATTTTGACCACGGCTTGACCCGTTTTTCCTAATTCTAAAAGTGCTGCAAACCCTGCTTGATTGACACCTTTAGCAGGCACAGGTCTGCCGCAGTGATCAATCAATACGCGCACTTGACTGTGCTCAATAATGGCAGAGAAATCGAGCAAATGATCGGCTTCTACTTGAAATTGCGCCCACATATTTAATTCTTTGAGACGATGCAGCAAAGGCTCAATGTCTTTGTAAAACGCAGTGCCCCACAGTGAAGAGTTGAATGCCACACCCACCACGCCTTGTTTTTGTAATGCAAAAAGTTGTTCACTGCTTGCATCATTGGCGACCACTGCAATACCTCTGAATCGTTGAGGATTTGTGGTTAACGCATGACACATGCAAGCGTTGTCCGAGTTGTAACCCGAATTGGGACCCACCAACAAAGCGTGTTGCACGCCATAACTGTTCATCACATGCGTGAAGTAAGACTGGTCGCCAATTTCTTGACCTTGCGGCTTGTAATGCGAATCTGCCTAATAAGGAAATTGATGCGGCGCCAATAGATGGCAGTGCGCATCAATTTTTGGTTCGTCAAAGACAGACACGTTAAAAAGTGGCTTGAATGGCTTGTCGCAATTCGTCGGTGATTTCAGGCATCACACCAAACCATGCTTTGAATGCAGGCCTGGCTTGATTGAGCAACATCCCCAATCCATTGACGGTGGTGTTACCCCGTTGTTTGGCACTCAATAAAAATGGTGTTTCTAATGGCACATAAATCGCATCCGACACCAATGTAGAAGTGGGCAGTTCTTTGAGATCAATGTCTAATTCAGGTTGTCCGTGCATGCCTTGGTTGGTGGTGTTGACCAACAACGCAGTACCTGCAATGGCATTGTTTCTTTCTAACCAATCGATCACCGAAATGGGCTTGCCAAACTCTTGCGCCAATAAATCAGCCTTTGCTTTGGTGCGATTGAGTAAGCGAATTTCTTTGGCGCCTTGGTCGATCAAACTCAGCACAATGGCGCGCGCCGCACCACCCGCACCCAGCACAGTGATGGGTCCTTCATCTGCTCGCCAATTGGGCTTGGCGTCTTTTAAACT
>SHXN01000045.1 GCA_009693305.1 Limnohabitans sp. | reverse complement strand
TTGCAACTGTGGTGATATCAAAGCCCAATGGTGCAACCAAACACAAAGCATGAGGCGAGGGCGTTGCAGTTGTTTCAATTGTTGCGCCTAATTTTTTTAAAAGTTCATACAACTGCGCGCGTCTCGCGGCACGAGAAGACACCCACACGGGTGGCAGTTCATCGATGGGTGGCACAGAGGGTTGTGGCTCTGTTTGCGCAATACCGTTTGGATAGGCGTAAAAACCAGCACCTACTTTTTTGCCGAAGACGTCACCTGCAGGTCGTTGCGCGGTGATGTAATTGGGTCTGTAACGGGGTTCTTGGTAGTATTGTTGATAGATGGATTCCATCACCGGATGCGATATATCTAATGCGGTTAAGTCCATCAGTTCAAATGGGCTTAATTTAAAACCCACTTGATCTTTTAAGATGCGATCGCCCGTTGCAAAATTAGATACGCTTTCAGAAATAATTCTTAAGGCTTCGGTTCCAAAACCTCGACCCGCATGATTCACAATAAACTCTGGCGTGTCTTTGGCCATCACACCTGTGTGTCCCAGTTTTTTAGCATAAACCATTAAATTATCACAAATTTTTGTTTGCGTTTTTAATCCAGCAACTACTTCAACCACTTTCATCAGAGGTACAGGATTGAAGAAGTGAAATCCCGCAAGTCGTTCTGGGTGTTGAAGGCGCGCGGCAATCGAAGTGATAGAAAGTGATGAAGTGTTGGATGCAAAAACGGTTTCTTCTGATGCGAGTTTTTCAAGTTCGGCAAACAAAGCTTGCTTGATCTCCAGTTTTTCAACGATGGCTTGAATGATTAAATTTGCAGGTTTTAAATCGATTAATTGTTCTGCGATTATTAAATGACTCGACCACAGTTGAACCTGCTCTGAATTGATGCGATCTTTGGCTAATAATTTTTGCCACTGATCAATGATGCTTGTTTTTGCTGCATGCGCTGCAATTTGAGCGATTCCTTTGCCCATAGCGCCAGTTCCAACAATACCGATAATTGGATAAATTACATTCATGAATCCATTATCGCAGAGCCTCTGAGCCAAAAACTCAGCGGTTGTCGCTTAGATTTTTAAGGCCTCGGGATTGCAAATATGGGTTGGAGCGCCTTTGATGAAGTTGGCAACATTTTCAAAGGCCGCACCAAAATAAAGTTCATAGGATTCTTGTTCCACATAACCGATATGCGGCGTACAAATACAATTTTCGATACGCAAGAGCGAGTGGCCTTGCAAAATCGGTTCGCTTTCAAACACGTCAATGGCCGCCATTCCAGGGCGACCTTTGTTGAGCGCAGAAACCAATGCGTTTTCTTGAACCAATTCTGCGCGTGAAGTGTTCACAAACAAAGACGTGGGTTTCATCATGGATAAGTCTTGCAATGTGACAATGCCTCGAGTGGCTTCGTTGAGGCGCAGATGAATCGTTAAAACATCGGATATTTCAAAAAAATCTTGTTTGCTACTTGCTGCAGAAAAACCATGCGCCACAGCAGTGGCTCTTGATGTTTCACTGCCCCATACAACTACATTCATACCAAAAACTTTTCCGTAGCTGGCGATGAGTTGCCCAATTTTTCCATAGCCCCAAATGCCGAGGGTTTTGCCTTGCAAGACGATGCCCAAGCCAAAGTTGGTGGGCATGGAGCCTGATTTGAGGCCTGCTTGTTGCCAAGCGCCGTATTTGAGATTGCTGATGTATTGGGGAAGCCTGCGCATCGCCGCCATGATGAGGGCCCATGTGAGTTCTGCGGGTGCAACAGGCGAGCCTGTCCCCTCGGCAATGGCAATGCCTTTTTCTGTGCACGCACTTATATCGATATGGCCAGAAACCTTTCCTGTTTGTGAAATCATTTTGAGTCGAGGAAGTCGCTCGATCAATTGTTTTGTGATTTGGGTTCGCTCTCGAATGAGAATCAAGATATCAGCGTCTTTGAGGCGCACTGAAAGTTGGCCAACGCCTTTGACGGTGTTGGTAAAAACTTTGGGTGAATGCGGCAAAAGTTTTGAGACGCAATCAAGTTTTCTGACGACGTCTTGATAGTCGTCCGTTATCACAATGTTCATGGTGCTGATTGTGCCTCTTTTGGCGACACCATGGGGACAAAATATTATTAGTGTTTGACCCGATGTTGGCTGCGCTCTAGGTGAGAGGGGCTGTCAGCAACAACACCTTGATCGATGGATCTGTTGTTTTGAACAGGTTGGCTGGGAATATGCGGCAATAAAATGAAATTGCGAATGACATATTCGGCCATGATGAACAATTTGTTGAGACTCCAGATGGCGATATTCATTTTTGCTCTCCTTACATAAACGATATGTTGCGAATGAGTCCTACAGCGAGGCCCTCAATTTCAAATGGGTCACCGGGTTTGACGACGATGGTTGGGAAATCGGGGTTTTCTGGATGAAGTTCAATCAAATGGGGCGTTTTGAGTAAGCGCTTGACCGTGACTTCTTCACCCAAACGAGCGACAACAATTTGACCGTTGCGCGCATCTTTTGTGGCTTGTACGGCTAATAAATCGCCATCTAAGATGCCAACGTCACGCATAGACATGCCTTTGACTAGCAGGAGGTAATCGGGTTTTTTGTCGAATAAGTTGGCTTCTACGTAATAGGTTTGACTGATATGTTCTTGGGCCAAAATGGGTGAGCCTGCGGCGACTCGACCAATGAGCGGTAACGCCAGTTGTGACAAACTTTGCAAGGGGAGTGAGAATTGCAGATGGGCCGATGAATTTCTGTAACCATCGTGTTTGTTGATGCGAATGCCTCGAGATGTACCGCTTAAGAGTTCGATGGCACCTTTTTTGGCCAGAGCTTGCAGGTGGTCTTCGGCCGCATTGGGTGATTTGAAACCGAGTTGAGTGGCGATTTCGGCACGAGTGGGGGGCGACCCCGTTTGGGCAATGGTGTTTTGAATCAAGTCAAAAATTTGTTGCTGTCGGGCGGTGAGTTTGTAATGATCCATTGACTGAACTCCTGCAAAATGGGCTGGGCGAATCTGAACTGTTTTTTTATACAGTAACTGTATTTTTAACCAGTTTTTTACAAAAAGCAAGCAATCTTCATGAAATCACATAAAAAAGTCATTATTTTGGGCACAGGGGGCACGATTGCAGGCTTAGAACCACCCTCAGGTGAGCTTTTAGAATACAAAGCCGCCCAAGTGGATGTTGCATCCTTGCTACAAGGTGTGGCTATGCCGCATGGAATTGAAGTGTTGTCAGAACAAGTGGCTCAGATTGACAGTAAAAATATGAACGCCGAAGTTTGGAGAGGCCTCATCGGTCGTGTGTTGCGTTGGCAAAAGCAAGCCGACATTGCGGGTATTGTCATCACGCACGGGACCGATACCATCGAAGAGACAGCCTTTTTGTTAGCCTGTATTCAGTCTTCTTCTAAGCCCATTGTGTTGACTTGCGCCATGTTGCCCGCCAATGCGCCCCAAGCCGATGGCCCGCAAAATTTAGCCGATGCGATTGTTTGGGCCTGTGACGCAAGCAACCAAGGCGTGAGCGTCGTTTGTGCAGGTCAAATACATGAAGCGTGGCGGATTCAAAAAATTTATACCGATCGGCTCGATGCTTTTGACAGCGGCGCACATGGTGTATGGGGTGTGATTCAAAACGGACAAGTTGTTTTAAAGAGAAATATTTCTAAAATCAGTTTCGAATTTCAAATTCCATCGGCGCAGTTTGTTGTTCAAACGTCAAATTGGCCCCGCGTATGGTTAATCCCCAATCACAGCGGTAGTGAAGATTTACAAGTGCTGGCTTGGCTCGAATATGCGCAATCGCATGCCATCAATATCGATGGCATTGTTTTGGCAGGAACAGGCAATGGAACAGCCAACGATGCATTGGAGCGAGCGCTCAACCATGCACAAACTTTAGGTATCAAGGTGTGGCGATCGAGTCGTTGCTATCAAGGCGTTCAAAGAAAACAAAAAGCCGATGCTTTCACATCGGCAGGTTATTGGAGTCCTTACAAAGCCAGAATTGCTTTGATATTGGATTTACTCTATCAACTTGAAAGCGCTTCAAAAGCGCGCGCTTTGATTTGATCAACCGTGCCAACACCTGAAATACAACGGTACTTGGGTGCATGCTGTGGTGATGATTTAGCCGATTGCGAATAGTAATCCACCAAGGGACGCGTTTGATCGGAATAAACGGCCAAGCGCTTGGTCACTGTTTCTTCCTTGTCGTCGTCGCGTTGAATTAGAGGTTCGCCCGTCATATCATCCTTGCCTTCAACTTTGGGTGGATTAAATTGCGTGTGATAAGTGCGACCACTGGCTACATGCACACGCCTGCCAATCATGCGTTGAATAATCGCATCAAATGGCACATCAATTTCTAATACATAGTCCAAATGAACGCCTGCGGCATTCATTGCATCGGCTTGTGGAATCGTTCTTGGAAAACCATCAAACAAAAATCCGCTGGCACAATCGGCTTGCGTGATGCGTTCTTTGACAAGACCAATAATGATGTCATCACTCACTAAAGCACCGGAGTCCATTACTTTTTTGGCCACAACTCCCATGGGCGATCCCGCTTTAACCGCGGCTCTAAGCATATCGCCAGTTGAAATTTGCGGTATCGAAAAATGTTGGCAAATGAAAGTGGCTTGTGTGCCTTTTCCTGCGCCTGGCGCTCCAAGCAAAATAAGTTTCATAGGAATCCTTTGGGTCTCTGAGGCGATTGTGTCAGCCTTCTTTAGGTTTTTTTTCGAGAGGATATCACGACCGTACTTTTAAAATGCTTACAAGGACTTGGTCATCATCTCTCGAACGCGTTCGAGATCTTCTGGCGTATCGACGCCAGGCGCGGGTGATAAATGAGTCTTCCAGACTGCAATTTTGTGACCATGCGACAGTGCACGCAGTTGTTCTAAATTTTCTGATTGTTCGAGTTGACTGGGCGGCATATTAGGGAATGCCTTGAGAAATTTTGCTCTGTATGAATAAATGCCTAAGTGTCTGAGTGGTTGACCCGCATCCATTTTTTGTGAACCTGTGGTCCATCCATCTCGCCAGTAGGGAATAGGCGCACGACTGAAGTACAGGGCTTTGCTTTGATGATCAAGCACCACTTTAACGATATTGGGATTTAAAAAATCTTCTAAGGTATCGATGGGATGCGCGACAGTTCCCATGGCGCAATCGGAATGATGCGTGAGCAGTTGAGCCACATCATTGATTAAATCGGGATGAATGAGCGGTTCATCTCCTTGAACATTAACGATGATCTCATCGTCTTGAACGCCTAAGAGTTGTGACGCCTGTGCGATTCGATCGCTACCCGATAAGTGGTCTTGATGCGTCAAAATGGCTTGAATGCAATGTTGTTTGCATACTGCAATAATTTTTGGGTCATCACCCGCAACAACGACTTGCTTGGCCTTGGAGGCCAATGCCCGTTGTGCCACATGCACAACCATGGGAATACCGTGAATAAGTGCCAATGGCTTATTGGGTAAACGCGTTGAGGCCAATCGAGCAGGAATGAAAACCCAAAAACTCATGAAGAGGTGCCTTCGATTTCGGCATCGGTTAAGGTGCGCGCCTCCACTTCGAGCAAAACAGGTATACCGTCTTTGATGGGATATGCCAATCGTGCGCTTCGAGAGATTAATTCTTGTCGCTCGCGGCTGTAGTCAAGAGGCCCCTTGGTGACGGGGCACACGATCAATTCAAGTAATTTAATGTCCATGGTTCGATGATAACTTCAAGCGGACTTCGCGATCAATCTCTTGCAACATTTGGGGTGATAGAACACAAACGAGTGGTACAGCCCAAATTTGCGGAAAACGATCCCACAATTTAACCGCATCTTTTTCTGTGCATAAAAGGTCGGTTGAATGAGTAGGCATCTGCCAATGACTCAAATCGGCATGATCGGGTAATGAAAAAGTGTGATCAAGCGATAGGCCTCTTTGCGTCAACATCTCAAAAAAAGAGGATGGGTTGGCAATACCAGCCAATCCACTCACACGAAGGCCTTGCCAATCGCTCAGTTTTTTTTGCTCGCCTCGGCCGTTGATTGCAACATCACTCAAAAATCTTTGAAGTGTGTGACCTTGCACATCACGACACGATGGGGCAACCGCAATCCATTGAATAGTATTGGCGCGGGGTTTGATGGGCCAAGGACTGCGCAGTGGCCCTGCAGGCAACAACCATCCGTTTCCCAATCCGCGTTGATCAAAAACACAAATCGAAAAATCATAATGCCAATGGAGGTGTTGAAGCCCATCGTCGCTAATGATCAATTTCACATCGGGATGTGCCGCGCACAAACTCAACACTGCAGCACTTCGATCTTCGCCCACATAGACAGGCAGGTTGTATTTTTTGTGGATCAACAAAGGTTCATCGCCAACTTCAAAGGCTGATCGCATGGCAGACAATTCAATCACACCTGTTGTCGTTCGACCATAGCCACGCGACACTACACCCACAGTGAGGCCTTGTTTTTTAAAATGTTCGATCAATGCCATGACGACAGGTGTTTTGCCTGCGCCACCCACCACCACATTGCCAACGACCAAAACAGGTACTGGCAATGAGTCGGGTTCGAAATGGCGGTATCCCCAGCGATGAAGTAACAGCAGCAAAAAGTAAATTTGTGAAAAGGGCCACAAAAGACAAGCCAACCAACCGCGTCGCAACCAAGCTGATGTCAAGCTTTGATGGATGGATTGAATCATGAATATAAAAAAGGGTTAACGCGATGCATTCGATTGCTGAGTCGCAAAAGTAATTTGACCCAAACCCGCGCGTTGTGCCGCCTCCATAACATGGATGACCGATTGGTGAGTAGCTTTTGCATCGGCATTGATAATTAAAACAGGTTGAGACAGATCCTTTGATGCTTGCGCGAGGGCCTTTGCAAGCGACTCCACTTGCGTATCCATCAATACCTGACCTTGAAGAACATAGCGACCATCGGAAGAAATGCCAATATAAATCTCACGATTTTTAGCTTGTAAATTTTTCGTATCGGCAACGGGCAGGTTGAGTTGTATTTCAGTGAGTTTGCTGTAGGTGGTGCTCAAGACCAAAAAAATCACCACCACCAGCAATACATCGATAAATGGAATCAGATTGATTTCAGGTTCAAGAGTTTTTTGCTTGGAAAATTTCATATCAATTATTTTTTGATCGTGTTTTGACCAAATGACTCACAATTTGCTCGCCTGCGAGTTCAAGCATCAACACATAACCATCTACTTTGGCTTTGAGATGGCGCCAAACTGCCAATGTGGGAATTGCAATCAACAGTCCAAAAGCGGTGTTATAAAGCGCAACCGAAATACCGTGTGCCATTTGTACAGGCGCATTGGCTCCAGTTGATTGCGCGCCAAAAATTTCAATCATGCCAACCACTGTGCCGAGCAAACCCAACAACGGAGACGCGGATGCAATAGTGCCCAGAGTTGGCAAATATTTTTCGAGTTGATGCGCAATGGTGCGACCAGTTACTTCCACTTGGTTTTTGAGTTCTTGCTCTGTGCAATCAGGATTATTTTTTTTCACTTCAAGCGCTTTGGCCAAGAGTTGACCTAAATCGGAATGCTCAGCTAATTTATAGATCATCTCGGTTGAAGGCATATTGGAGGTTGAAATCGTCATGACTTCTTCGAGTAAGTGTTGAGGCAATACTTGTTGCAGTCTGAGTTGAATCAATCTTTCAACAATGAGTGCCAGTGCAACAACAGAGCAACCTAATAAAGGCCACATGGGCCATCCTGCAGCTTGTACGATTGAAAACAATCAGTTCCCCTTAGAAAAAATTAATTATCGCAGAGTCAATGTCCACACGAATTGTGGATAACTATGTGGGTAACTCAACTTGAAGCTCAAAAAGTGTACGTCAGCGATCATTGTGACTGGAAAGTTCAGCAATTAAGCAATACAATTTCTTTTTAAATCATAGAGTTATCACGAAATCACGGGCATCTGGCGACATTTGAGCTGTTTACCAGGGTGGGTATCATGATGAACTTCAATTATTCAATCCCTACATTTGAAATGTCTGAAACCGCATTGATTCGTCAAAGAAAAATATGGACTGTGTCAGCCTTGTGCCTTGCAGTTTCTAATGCACTCAATTCGCGATTCAATCCCATTGATGTCACGGGAGAGCTTTCAAGTTTTACTCGTGCCTCAAGTGGACATCTTTACTTTTCATTAATAGACGCAAGCGGACAACTGCGATGTGCGATGTTCAAGCGATCGGCTTCTCTTTTAACTTTCAGTCCCAAAGAAGGCCAACGCGTTGAAGTCACCGGAAAAATTGGCGTTTATGAAGCTCGCGGTGATTTGCAACTGGTGGTTGAATCCATGCGTCCAATTGGACAAGGTGACTTATTCGAACAATATTTGCAACTTAAAGCCAAGCTTGAGGCAGAGGGGCTTTTTGATCCAGCGACAAAAAACCCCTTGATCGAAAAACCTCGAAAAATCGGACTTGTCACATCCAAACGCGCAGCGGCATTGCACGACGTGGCCACAGCTCTCAAGCGCAGGGTGCCCCACATACCCGTTATTTTTGCGCCTTCTTTGGTGCAAGGACAAGACGCAGTAGCCGCCTTGATTCAATCTTTAGAGTGGCTTTACAAACAGCCTGAAATTGACGTGATTTTGTTAGTGAGGGGCGGCGGGTCAATCGATGACCTCTGGTGTTTTAACGACGAGACCTTGGCTCGTGTCATTGTCAATAGTCCTGTTCCTGTGGTGACGGGTATTGGTCATGAAACCGATTTCACCATTGCAGATTTTTGCGCCGATGTGCGAGCTCCCACGCCCACAGCCGCGGCTGAAATGTGTGCAACCAGTCAGATGGAATTGATGGAGCAAATAGATCGTTACGCACAACTCTTGACGGATACCATCTACAAACGAATCGATGTCTTGGCTCAGCGTTTGGATCAAATCCAAGCCAAGTTGGGTCGCCCATCACCTTGGATTCACTTGCAACATCGTGAATTACAAAAAAATGCACAGACCTTGAGTCGAGTTACGCATCAAACCTGTGTGGCCCATCAGCATCGAATTTCAATACTCAGTTCTACCGCACAACAACGCGTGCACAGGTATTTAGACCAATACAAACACCATCTCAATCACAACCAAGAACAATTAAAACTTTTAGATCCTCGCCTGGTTTTACAACGAGGCTATACATGGCTAACCAATGAAAAAGGTGAGTCTGTTTATCAGATGTCGCAGGTGAGTGTGTCACAAACTGTTTCAGGCACTTTGGTCGATGGTGAAATCAAAATGTTGGTGACCGACATCAAGCTATCAGAAAAAAAATAAACTCAGAACGAATTTATTTTGCAATGAAAGGCGTGCCTAGGAGACGAAATCCTGTGCCGATTAATTTTTTATGAAACCAGCCTTGGTGCATTTCTAAAACAAATCGAACAGGCTTTATCGAACAATGCGATTGTGTTGTTTGGGGCGCCATGTCGACCAAATTAGCAATCGTCCCATCGTCCTCGACAAATGCTGCTGTTAAGGGCAATAAGGTGTTTTTCATCCAAAAGCATTGGATAGACGCTTGATCAAATACAAACAGCATGCCTTCGTGTTGAGGCATGTTTTCGCGATACATCAGCCCAATCGAGCGTTGCATATCGTTGGCCGCAACTTGCGCATCGATTTGAAACATGCCAGCAGACAATTTAACGCGCTGCAGGTTGAGTTGAGGCGTGTTTTGCGCTTGAACGCCTAAGCACAAGGCGATGGAGGCGATGAAAAAAAATACTTTCTGCTTCATAAGATGGTTTGATGCGATAGGTTTTGAAGAACAATTAGGCTACCATGACTTTGAAACCTGCGCCCAAGTGACAATTGAATGGGTTCTCGGGGTTAGAATATCAGGCTCGTTGCCTGCATTTCAAATGTTTGAAGTGCCAAGGATTTCCTAACTTCTGCGGAGACTTATTCATGTACCAGCACATCAAAGTGCCCACCCAAGGTGGAAAAATCATTGTCAACAAGGACATGTCCTTGTCTGTTCCCGATCAACCCATTATTCCTTTTATCGAAGGTGATGGCACGGGACTTGATATCACACCGGTGATGCTCAAAGTCGTTGACACCGCAGTTGCAAAGGTCTATGGTGGCAAAAGAAAAATTCATTGGATGGAAGTCTATGCAGGCGAAAAATCCACCAAAATTTACGGCCCAGATGTTTGGTTGCCCGAAGAAACTTTAAAAGTCTTGCGCGAATATGTGGTTTCCATCAAAGGCCCACTCACAACGCCAGTCGGCGGTGGTATTCGTTCGCTCAACGTTGCTTTGCGACAAGAACTTGATCTGTATGTCTGTCTTCGCCCTGTTCAATATTTCAAAGGTGTTCCTTCACCCTTGCGTGAACCCGAAAAAACCAACATGGTGATCTTCCGCGAAAACTCAGAAGACATTTATGCCGGCATCGAATATGAATCCGAAAGTCATAATGCTAAAAAGCTGATTCAATTCCTCATTAACGAAATGGGCGTCAAAAAAATTCGTTTTCCCAACACCTCAGCAATTGGTATCAAGCCTGTATCAAGTGAAGGTACAGAGCGACTCGTTCGCAAAGCTGTCCAATACACCATCGACAATGACAAGCCTAGTTTGACGATCGTTCACAAAGGCAACATCATGAAGTTCACCGAAGGTGGATTCCGTGATTGGGCCTATGCCTTGGTTCAAAAAGAATTCGGCGCCCAGCTAATCGATGGCGGTCCATGGTGCAAATTTAAAAATCCAAGAACAGGCAAAGAAATCATCATCAAGGACGTTATTGCTGATGCGTTCTTGCAGCAAATTTTGTTGCGTCCCGCTGAGTACAGCGTGATTGCAACTCTCAACCTCAATGGTGATTACGTCTCTGATGCATTGGCAGCTCAAGTGGGAGGCATTGGTATTGCACCAGGCGCCAATATGTCTGATTCTGTCGCTTGTTTCGAAGCAACGCACGGAACAGCGCCCAAATATGCAGGCAAAGACTATGTCAACCCTGGTTCCGAAATTCTTTCTGCCGAAATGATGCTTCGTCACATGGGCTGGAAAGAGGCCGCCGACTTGATTATTTCATCTATGGAAAAATCAATTCTGAGCAAAAAAGTGACGTACGATTTTGCGCGTTTGATGGATGGTGCAACTCAAGTGAGCTGTTCTGGCTTTGGCCAAGTCATGATTGACCATATGTAATAGCGTACAAAGCCGTACATAGACGGCCAAATTAAAACCTCAAGTGATTGAATTACTTGAGGTTTTTTGTTATCTGTGTACAATAACCTCCAAAGTCTGACAGCTTTTTTTGAGCCATGGATTCGGGGGGCATGGCTCAAATTTCTTCAATACCCTGATTTATGGCTCAAATCATGGCTCAATCTCCTAGGGCAGTTAATTACACACTCAAAGACAAAAATATTCAAGCTGCTAAGCCTAAATTTAAGCCGTATCCCATTGCAGATGGCGGTGGGCTTTACGTTGAAGTTTTAGTGTCGGGTTCAAAGATTTGGCGCTATTCGTTCGGGTTTCAAGGCAAGCGGACTAAGGTAACGATTGGGCAATACCCCACCATTGGTATTAAGGAAGCACGGAATACGCACGAGGCAATGAGAGTAATGCTTGCTGGCGGTGTAGACCCAGCAAGGCAGAAGCAAATTGAGAAGATTGAACGCTTGGCTCATGCCCATCAAGCAGAAACCCTTGAGTCCTTTGCTCGTGTTTGGTTTGCGGAAAAGATGGCGAAGGCAACATTTAGGACTAGAAAGCAGAACCTAGCTTGGATGGAGAAGGATGTGTTTCCTGCAATTGGTTCAATTCCACTGGGCAAAGTCACACCCGCGGATATTTTGAAATTATTAGAGGGCATGCGCAATACGCCAACAAAAGCGAACAACATTCTTGCAATCCTTGAGCGGATTTACCAGTATGCATCTCAGAAACTGCTGGTTACGAACAATCCTGCAACCCCGATGAGAGGATTGATCGACAGACCCCCTGCGACCCACTACAGTCCTCTGAAACCTTCAGAGTTACATGGCTTTGTCTCTGCTGTTCGTACTTGCGGCGCACACCAAGGCACTCGCCTAGCGGTGGAGCTTTTATTGTTAACAGCGGTGCGGAAGGACAACGTGTGCAAAGCACGGTGGGAACATTTCGATCTAAAAGCTAAAATATGGACTATTCCGG
Source organism: Limnohabitans sp. (assembly GCA_009693305.1). GTDB lineage: Bacteria > Pseudomonadota > Gammaproteobacteria > Burkholderiales > Burkholderiaceae_C > Limnohabitans. The sequence goes on along the minus strand of SHXN01000045.1, from coordinate 1,993 downwards.
GTCGCACTGTGGGTGGAAATGGGTACATGAAAATGCCGCGTCCTCATACGGTCTACTTGTCAAGGCAGGCGATTGCGTTGCTGACACAGGCCCAGTATTTTTCCAGTAGCTCTGAATGGGTGTTTCCATCTGTACAAAAGCATTCGAAGCCAATGACAGAGCAGGCGATCAATCATTTGTTTTCAAGACTTAAAGCAGCCGGTGAAGTGCCACTGGACTTCAAACCTCACGGCTTGCGCAGCACTGCGTCAACTATTTTAAACAATAATAAGCTCCTCATAGGCATCGATAGTGACGTGATAGAGGCAGTCTTGGCTCATGTCGATGTAAGTTCCGTGCGCGGTGGTTACAACCATGCGGAGTACTCTAGCCCAGTGGAGTATGCCCTTCAATGGTATGCAGATCATATCGATAAGCTGGTTGCTGGCGCAGACGTGATTCAGTTAAAAATTGCCTGAATTTGAAATGAAACCGATTTTTTTAAAGCCCCATCGGTTGATCAGCAAAGCAAGGCTAAAGGCTGGCTTTGTAAGAGTTGCAAGCTCATCAGACGGAATTGTTGACATCGCCGCGGCGGCTGAATTAGGTTTGATCGAGCGCGATGGACTTGTATCCTTGATACCACCAGAGACGCAGGCTAGGGCGAGGAGACTTTTACAGGCCAATGTTCTATGGCCTATAAACGTGAAGAAAAGCACGCTGAATGGTTCAAATCAAAAGTCAATACAGCGCAGGCTGATTGCTCAAGCACTTCATAATGTTATTGGCCCAATCTATTCGCAAGAACAGATAAAAAAAGGTTTTAGCCTTACGACAGTTTTAAATAGAGGAAAATTTGCCTTATGGGTGAAGAAGGAAATTCAAATTGAAAGTAGTAGTCTAAACATAGAACTAACTCGTAAGGGCTACCTTGATATTGTCGGGTTGGTACGTAGCAAGCAATGGTGGGAAAGAAGTTTGCAGTAGGCTAAGTAAAAATTACGTAGAGTAATCTCGCTCACCGGCTGGTGGATTTAGAGTCGTATGGAGTTGGCAATACCTGCCAATAACATACAGGGGACTCCAAATGAAGATTATCAGAATGCCTGCCATTATGGCTGCAATGGGCTACAGCAGTCACACGAGTGTTTACGCGGAGATTCATGCAGGCTTGCTGACCCATCTCGTACAAATTGGGCAAAGATCTGTCGGCCTTCCGTCAGATGAAGTTGATGCGGTAAACGCAGCAAAAATTGCAGGCCAGACAGAGCAGCAAAGGCGCAAACTGGTAGATCAACTGCACGAGGCACGGTGTGCAAAATTCGGTGAATCCTTTAAACCGACATGGTTTGAGCGAAGTGCACAGATGAAGCGGCAAGCAGCAAATCGTGCAAAGAGAAAAATGGCTGCAAAGGATGAGGTGGCCTAATGAAAAACCTCCACGAAAAAGCCCCCTGCGCTGAACAGCATCAGCCTGATCAAATTTTGGAGGTGGCGATGCTACAGCCTAGATTTGAAAACTTTCCTAAGGAACTGAAATGTTTTGACCAGTGGGTCGTCTGGAAGGGCAAAAAGATACCGTATGACCCCACCCGTCTTAACAGCAAAGCAAATGTCAACGATCCCTATTCGTGGGGTTCATTTAACCAAGTTCATGCCGCATACAGCGAGGGCGGATGGTTCGGAGTAGGTTTCGTATTAACAGGCGGAATAGCAGGCATAGACCTCGATAACTGCGTTGTTAACGGCATACCCAAACCTGAAGCCATGCAACTACTGGCAGATCTAGGGACACCACATATTGAATTCTCCCCCAGTGGAAATGGTATTCGTGCATTTGGCATTGCGCCGAATCTAAAGAGTGGTTTCAGAGGTAAATATAAAGGTCTCTCACTAGAAGTCTACACAAGCAAAAGATACCTGACTCTCACAGGCCATGTTATTAAGAACGAGCCGTTTCGTCAATTAATTGGCTTTGAAGATTTTGTAAAAAAAATCCGCTCAAAACTTACAG
>SHXN01000044.1 GCA_009693305.1 Limnohabitans sp. | reverse complement strand
GCCGCATTGCCCTGAGCAAAACGGTTTGGTGGAGAGAGTCATCCGAACGATCAAGGAGCAGTGTGTTCATCGGCAACGGTTTGAGACGCATGCAACATGCGAATCGGGTGATATCGGACTGGATGCGGTTCTACAACAATCAACGCCCACATCAGGCGTTGAAGATGAAGACACCCAAACAGACATTTGATATGTTTAAATTGGCAGCTTGGCCTGTGCAGAAACCGGTGGGTCATTACAGTCTTTCGCATTCGCAAACGCCCCGTTGGTCCAAGCTGGCGTATGGACGAGACCTATATCAAAGTTGCAGGCTGAGGTGGTTAAAACTTCTGGCGCTAAACTAGACTGATTTTCAAATATAGAGCGCATCAGGCGCTCTCGTGTTGAGACCATACACATCATGAACCACAATCTTTTCGTGGCTTTGAGAGCCGCATTTCCCAATGACTTGAAATCCATCGCTGTCGAAACCGATAACGATCTGAAATACAGTTGGCAAGATTTAGAACGCGGAACCGCCATGCTGGCCAATTTGATTGATCACCTTCAATTGCCAGCGCGTTCGCGCATTGCCGTTCAAGTGGACAAATCGGTCGAAGCGATGATGTTGTATTTGGCCGTTTTGCGCGCAGGCAATGTTTTTTTACCGCTCAACACTGCGTATCAAAGCGCAGAAATTCAATACTTCATCGATAACGCACAACCTGCTGTTGTGGTTTGTTCAGGAAAAAATTTCAGTTGGGTGAGTAAGATTGCTTTTCAATTAGGCACACAACACGTGTTCACGCTCAACGATGACCGCACAGGAACGCTACTCGATCGCGCCGTTCATCACAGCGATCAACACCAGCCTGCGATGTGCGCGGCCGATGATTTAGCCGCCATTTTGTACACCAGCGGCACAACGGGTAGAAGTAAAGGCGCGATGCTCACTCACGACAATTTATTGAGCAATGCAAAAATACTCAAAGATTATTGGGGCTGGGTGCCAGGCGATGTGTTGATTCATGTGCTACCTATTTTTCATGTGCACGGTTTGTTTGTGGCCTTGCATGGCTCATTACTAAATGGTTCCAAAATGTTGTGGAACAGCAAATTTGATCCACAACGCACGATTTCAGACATGAAACGAGCCACTGTTTTTATGGGTGTACCCACCTTATATGTGCGAATGTTGAGTGAAAAAACTTTAACGCGCGAACAACTCAGCAACATGCGTTTATTCGTTGCAGGATCTGCGCCTTTGTTAATTGAAACACTCAAAGAATGGCAGGATAAAACAGGGCACACCATCTTGGAGCGTTACGGCATGAGTGAAACCATGATGCTCACGTCCAACCCCTATCGTGCCGATGCAAGATACAAGCTTCAAGACGAGCGCCGCGGTTCAACCGTTGGCTTCCCTTTGCCAGGCGTGAGTCTGCGTGTGCAAGATGATTCAGGAAATAATTTGGGCGTGGATGAGGTGGGTGGCATACAAGTGAAGGGTCCCAATGTTTTTAAAGGCTATTGGCGCATGCCCGAAAAAACAGCCGAAGAATTTACCAGCGATGGTTATTTCAAAACTGGCGACGTGGGTGCGACCGATGCGCGCGGTTATGTTCGCATTGTGGGTCGTAGCAAAGACCTCATCATTAGCGGTGGCTACAACGTTTATCCTGCAGAAATTGAAGGCTTTATCAATGAGATGTCAGGTGTTGCCGAAAGCGCATTGATTGGCGTTGCGCATCCTGATTTTGGTGAAGTGGGTGTGGCGGTGATCATTGCAAAACCGAACGCACAGTTGTCAGCCGATGCAGTGATTACAGACCTCAAATCCAAATTAGCAAATTTCAAAATTCCAAAAAAATGTTTTTTGATGGATGAGTTGCCACGCAACACCATGGGTAAAGTGCAAAAGAATTTATTGCGCGATCAATACAAAGATTTGTTCAAGGCGTGATGCTTTTTTCAAGCGCCAAACTCAACTCAATCACCGCCATGGCGTAATAACTACTCCAGTTGTAGCGCGTGATCACATAAAAATTTTCGGTGCCAATCACATAGCTTGGTGTTGCACCGCCATTTTGTAATTCCACCAATGCCAGCGGGCCAGTATGTTTTTGTCCCTTGTCCTCAATTAATGCACCTTTGGCTTTTAAATCGGCCACAGAAAAACTCGGCAGAATATCTGGCGCTAATAAATCATCTAAATCTTTTTCTTTTGATTGCAAGTCAACAGCGTAATGCGTAGGCATGCCCGTTTTCCAACCAAACGATTGAAAATAATGAGCCACTGATCCAATGGTGTCGGTTTTGTTTTTGATGAGGTCAATATATCCGTTACCGTCAAAGTCCACTGCAAATTGCGCCCAACTCGACGGCATGAATTGGGGTAACCCCATAGCGCCCGCATAACTACCAAGAATAGGTTTTTTGCTGGGCTCCTTGCGCATTTGCACTAAAAAATAGCCCAATTCTTTTTGAAAAAATTCACGTCGCTCTTGTGCACGTGGATGCGTATTAGGAAAATGCAAACTCAATGTGGTGAGCGCATCAATGACGCGATACGCGCCCATGTGTTGACCATAAAAAGTTTCAACGCCCAAGATGGCGACAATCAAATGTGCTGGAACGCCGTAAGTGGCTTGCGCTTTTTCAAGTGTGGATTGATGCGCATTCCAAAATGCAACACCTGCGGCAATGCGTTTAGGTTCGATGAATCGCTCGCGATAGGCCGCCCAGTTTTTGGCTTGTGAAACGGCGGGAGGCAACACCAGTTGTGGAATGGCTGGCGCAAAACGCGCATGTGCAATTTGGTATTGGGTCCAAGCCAGCGGCAGTTGATGTTTTTGCGCCAGTTGTTTAGCCAAAGCCATGGCATCTTCGCGTTGACCAAAAGCCTCCCCCGTGATGACGCGATGCGCCTTGGCCTTGGTTCGGTGTTTATCACTCGTTACTGCGCCCGCCACCGGGGCATGTAACAAGCCCAAGGCGATTAAAAAACAAAAAAATAAGCGAATCAGGTACCGCATGAATGCTCAAGTGTAATCAATTGAAAGTTGGATGTCACACACAAGCCATGGTAAGCTAAAAGCATGAGTGAATTTGAAGAATTATTAAGCCAATTGTTTGGACCTTCGCCTGTGGCGAGATGGATTTTGTTTGCCATTGTTTTTTTGCGCGTCTTGGCAAAAATTTTCGTTTGGATCAAACCGCAGCATCAAAAATTCGCCATGCCGAGAAAACATTGGCTTGGTTGGTGTGGTTATTGGTTTTTTTGTGGATCATTTATCTTGCGCAACCTTTGTTGATCGAGCCCGAGCGCGGCAACACGACTTTGCGCTCCAAGGTTAATTTGGCGGTTTTAGACGCTTTGCGGCTTGCCGATATCCCATTGGCCGTTCACCACCGCATCATCCAAATGGGCCGATAGGGTCTCAGGACTCAGGATGTAACCCTTTGAATTACTTTTGATGTGGTGCTCTCTATTTAAGATTGTGATTGCAAAAAAGAACGACCATTCGAATACCCCTTGTGTTCGTTCTACAATGTGACGTTTACGTTGACGTCAATCTATTTTCATCACTCAGGAGCTATTTCCATGAAGGTCCTTGTGCCTGTCAAGCGCGTTGTGGACTACAACGTCAAAGTGCGCGTCAAATCCGATCAAACGGGTGTCGATATTGCCAACGTCAAAATGAGCATGAATCCATTTGATGAAATCGCTGTCGAAGAAGCGGTTCGTTTAAAAGAAAAAGGTTTGGTCACCGAAGTCATCGCCGTCTCCTGCGGTGTTGCGCAATGCCAAGAAACTTTGCGCACTGCGATGGCGATTGGCGCAGACCGTGGCATCTTGGTTGAAACAACAGAAGAACTTCAACCCTTGGCCGTTGCCAAATTACTCAAAGCATTGATTGATAAAGAACAGCCAGGCTTGGTGATTTTGGGCAAGCAAGCCATCGATGACGATTGCAATCAAACGGGTCAGATGCTTGCTGGATTAGCCGATTGGCCGCAAGCTACGTTTGCATCCAAAGTGGAGCTCACAGCCACCAACATCAACGTCACACGTGAAATCGATGGTGGATTAGAAACATTGGCGCTCACATTGCCCGCCATCATCACCACCGACTTGCGATTGAATGAACCTCGCTATGTCACTTTGCCCAACATCATGAAGGCAAAGAAAAAACAACTCGACAACTACAAGCCCGAAGACTTGGGTGTGAATGTCGCGCCTCGAATCAAAACACTCAAAGTAACAGAGCCACCCAAGCGCAGTGCGGGTATCAAAGTTGCCGATGTCGATGCATTGGTCCATCAACTCAAAAATGTTGCAAAGGTGATTTGAAATGACAACATTGGTTATTGCTGAACACGACAACGCGTCGATCAAGCCCTCCACACTCAATACCATCACGGCCGCCGTGGCATGCGGTGGAGATCTGCATGTGTTGGTTGCAGGTCATCAAGCCGAAGGTGCCGCCAAAGCCGCCGCATCCATTGCGGGTGTATCCAAGGTATTACACGCAGACTCACCCGCGTTTGAACATGCATTGGCAGAAAACATGGCATCTCAAGTGGTGGCCATTGCAAACAACTACTCACACATTTTGTTTCCATCCACTGCAGGCGGCAAAAACGTATCACCACGCGTCGCTGCCAAATTGGATGTTGCACAAATTTCTGACATCACCCAAGTTGAATCGCCCGATACATTCGAGCGCCCCATCTATGCGGGCAATGCCATTGCAACCGTGCAATCAACCGACGCCATCAAAGTCATCACTGTTCGTACAACAGGTTTTGATGCAGCAGCAAAAACTGGTGGTTCTGCATCGATTGAATCAATCACGGCAACAGCCGACAGCGGTAAGAGCAAATACATGGGTAGCGAGATTGCAAAAAACGACAGACCCGAACTCACTGCTGCAAAAATCATTGTCTCTGGCGGTCGCGCATTGGGCAGTGCAGAAAAATTTACAGAAGTGATCACGCCCTTGGCAGACAAACTCGGCGCCGCCATGGGTGCGAGTCGTGCAGCAGTTGATGCGGGTTATGCGCCCAACGATTGGCAAGTGGGTCAAACCGGAAAAATCGTCGCACCACAGTTGTATGTGGCGTGTGGCATTAGCGGTGCGATTCAACACTTGGCGGGTATGAAAGACAGTAAGGTCATTGTTGCGATTAACAAAGATCCTGAAGCGCCTATTTTTAGCGTCGCTGATTTTGGTTTGGAAGCAGACTTGTTTCAAGCTGTTCCCGAATTGGTATCCAAACTCTAATTAAGTGAGGTTGTTATGAGCTACATCGCACCCGTTAAAGACATGTTGTTTAACATGGTGCATCTGGCCAATTTAGAGCAGATTGCACAATTGCCTGCGTTTGCAGATGCGGGTGTTGATACAGCGCAAGCCGTTTTAGAAGAATGCGCAAGGTTTAATCAAGACGTGGTGGCGCCTCTCAATTGGGAAGGTGACACCAAGCCATCTTTTTTTAAAGATGGACACGTGACCACATCGCAAGGTTTTAAAGCGGCGTATCAACAATATTCAGAAGGTGGATGGCAAGGATTGCAACATCCCTTTGATTTTGGTGGGCAAGGTTTGCCCAAAACAATTGGTGCGGCTTGTGTAGAAATTCTTAATTCAGCCAATATGAGTTTTGCACTGTGTCCCTTGCTCACCGATGGTGCCATCGAAGCGTTGATCACTGCGGGCAGTGACAATCTCAAATCCATTTATCTTGAAAATTTGGTGAGTGGCAAATGGACAGGTACGATGAACCTCACAGAGCCACAAGCGGGATCTGATTTATCGATGGTGCGTTCGCGTGCAGAACCTCAGGCCGATGGCACTTACAAAATATTTGGCACCAAAATTTTCATTAGCTATGGTGAACACGACATGGCAGAAAACATCGTGCATTTGGTGTTGGCGCGTGTCACGGGTGCACCCGATGGTGTCAAAGGCATTAGCTTATTTGTGGTTCCCAAATTTTTAGTTAAGTCCGATGGATCGGTGGGTGCACGCAACGACGTGCATTGCGTGAGCATCGAACACAAAATGGGCATCAAGGCAAGCCCCACTGCAGTCTTGCAATATGGCGATCATGGCGGTGCAGTTGGCTATTTGGTGGGACAAGAAAATCGCGGCCTCGAATACATGTTCATCATGATGAATGCCGCGCGTTATGCAGTGGGCGTGCAAGGCATTGCAGTCGCCGAACGTGCCTATCAAAAAGCCACGCAATACGCGCGTGATCGTGTGCAATCAAGACCCATCGATGGATCGATCAAAGCCGCAGCGCCCATCATTCATCACCCCGATGTGCGACGCATGCTCATGACCATGCGCGCCTACACCGAAGGTTGTCGTGCAATGGCCAGTGTGGCTGCATCGGCTTATGACGCATCGCATCACCATCCCAATGTAAGCACGCGGCAACAAAATTTAGCCTTCTATGAGTTTTTGGTGCCCTTGGTCAAAGGCTTTAGTACCGAGATGAGTTTAGAAGTCACATCATTGGGTGTGCAAGTGCACGGCGGTATGGGCTTCATTGAAGAAACGGGTGCGGCACAATATTACCGAGATGCAAAAATATTAACTATCTATGAAGGCACAACGGCAATTCAAGCTAATGATTTGGTAGGACGCAAAACCTCACGCGATGGTGGCAACACGGCCAAAGCCATTGCCGCACAAATTGCCAATACAGAATCCGAATTAAAAAAACAAAACAGCGCGCATGCCATTGCTATTGCAAAAAAATTAGGCGCGGCCAGACAAGCATTTGAGCAAGTGGTCGATTTTATCGTTGCCAATACGAGTTCTAATCCCAATGCGGCATTTGCAGGAAGCGTTCCCTATTTGATGTTGGCTGGCAACTTAATGTCTGGATGGCAATTGGCACGCGCATTGTTGGTGGCAGAACAAGCGATTGCAAAAGGCGAGGACGTGCCTTTTATGCAAGCCAAAATTTCTACAGCTCGTTTTTACGCAGATCACATTTTGAGTAAAGCACCTGGCATGCGAGACGCTATTGTCGATGGCGCTGATAGCGTCACATCCATGGCTCTCGAATCTTTTTAATTCATCATGTCCAAACTTCCAGCTGTTTTACAAAACCTTTCCTTTCCCGTTATTGGGTCACCCCTGTTCATCATCAGCAATCCCAAATTGGTGATTACTCAATGCAAAGCGGGAGTGATAGGGGCCATGCCCGCGCTCAATGCGCGTCCTGCGTTTCAGTTGGACGAATGGTTGGCAGAGATCACAGAAACTTTGGCTGCGCACAACAAAGCGCATCCCTATCAACCCGCAGCGCCGTTTGCCGTCAATCAAATCGTTCATAAAAGCAACGGTCGACTCGAACAAGACATGGCGATGTGCGTGAAGTACAAAGTGCCTGTCATCATCACTTCATTGGGTGCACGAGAAGAAGTCAATCAAGCCGCGCACAGTTATGGTGGCGTTGTGTTGCATGACATCATCAACAACAAGTTTGCACACAAGGCGATTGAAAAAGGCGCAGATGGTTTGATTGCGGTGGCCGCTGGAGCAGGTGGACACGCAGGCGTTAAAAGCCCGTTTGTATTGATTCAAGAATTACGCGAATGGTTTGACGGACCGATTGCATTAAGCGGTTCGATTGCAACTGGCGGTGCTATTTTGGCAGCGCGCGCCATGGGTGCTGATTTTGCATATATCGGTTCTGCTTTTATTGCCACCGATGAAGCGCGTGCACAACCCGAATACAAGCAATGCATCGTCGACTCAACATCGGACGATATTGTTTACAGCAATTTGTTCACGGGTGTGCACGGCAATTATTTGGCGCAATCGATTCGCAACTCAGGATTAGATCCTGAGCATCTGCCTGAGAGTGATCCCAGTGCGATGAATTTTGGTGGCGATGCCAAAAAAGCGTGGAAAGATATTTGGGGTTGTGGTCAGGGTATTGGTGCCGTTAAATCGGTGATTCCTGCCGCACAATTTATAGCACGCCTCAAGCAAGAATATGAACTTGCTTTGAAGCGCGTGAATACAAAAAATTAAATTAACAATTTAACGATTGACGCCAGGTGGTGGACCATACACCGTGCTATTGGCGGGTGGTGGTGGATAGCCTGAATAGTTGTATGGCATCACAGGAGTGACATTGACTCTTAAATTAGGACCTGGGTCTTGTGGCATTTGCGCAGAATATTGTTTGCCTGCGTACTCATAAACCACTTGGTAGCCCGCAGTGCGTGGCTCATAAACCGTTTGATTAGAGCAACTTTGCACATTGTGAACTTCTGGAGGTGGTGCGCCTTCTACTTTGTCGCCCAAAATGGCACCGCCAAAAATTCCCAGCATGGTGGCTACTGTGCGACCGTCACCTTTGCCGATGTTGTTGCCGACTGCGCCACCAGCAATAGCGCCCATGAGGGCACCTGCACCTGATTTTTGAGGCCGGGCTTCGACTTGAGTGGTGTTGCACACTTGTTTGTTAACAGCGACTTGTTGAATAATGGCGGTGGAGGAAATCACACGCGCTAAATCTTCTGCAAAAACATTGTTGCAGACCAGTAGCAGAGCAGATGCGCCCCAAAAAGATAAACGAGTATGTTTCATTGGATCACCCTTATAAAATAATAAACACTGAGTGCTCAACGCTGTGAGTGGCTACCTGGTTGACAATAGAGCCCACTTTCAACTTTTTGCCTCAACCGCTATTTTGCACGGATTTAGGCCTTTCGTCTGACTGGAATATTTTTTTAATGAATTTGTCTAAATGGCTCGAACACTGCGAGCGTAACCACCCCGTCACGATTGATATGGGGCTCGAGCGTGTGAGGGCCGTCGCCCAACGGATGGGCCTTAGATTTCAATGCTCTGTTTTTACAGTGGCAGGCACCAACGGTAAAGGTTCAACATGCGCCATGCTCGAAGCGATTTTGCAAGAGTCGGGTTATCGAACAGGTGTTTACACATCGCCACATCTGGTTCATTTTGAAGAACGTTGTCGCCTTCGCGGAGAAATTATCAAGCAAGAAGTTTTGTTGCCGCATTTTCAAAAAGTAGAAGATGCCAGACAAAGCACGACGCTTTCTTATTTTGAATTCACAACATTGGTGATGTTGAGTGTGTTGTCGCTCAGCGACTTAGATGTGGTGATCTTAGAAGTAGGACTCGGTGGACGTTTGGACGCAGTCAATATCATCGATACCGATTGCGCCATCATCACCAGCATTGATATCGATCACGTGGAATATTTGGGGCCTAATCGCGAGGTGATTGGGAAAGAAAAAGCGCATATCATGCGCACCAACAAGCCCGCTATTGTGAGCGACCCCGTGCCGCCACAAAGCATCATCGATTATGCGCAAAACATTCAAGCGGATGTGTGGTTGGTGGGTCGCGACTTCAATGTATCGGGCGACCAACAGCAATGGGCGTGGACAGGGCGGGGCAGGCGCTATGGTGGTATGGCATACCCCGCATTAAAAGGTGCCAATCAACTCATCAATGCGTCAGGAGTATTGGCCGCATTAACGGCGATGCGCGATGTGTTGCCTGTGTCTGCGCAAGCGATTCGCAATGGATTGGCCTTGGTGCAGTTGCCAGGACGTTTTCAAATCATTCCTGGTCTTCCTACCTTGGTTTTGGATGTGGCCCACAACCCGCACGCCGTTGCAACGCTCACAGAGAATTTAGACGCCATGGGTTTTTTCCCGACCACGCATGTGGTGATGGGTGCGATGGCCAACAAAGACGTGGACGTGATGTTGCAACGCCTGTCGCCGTTAGTACAGCATTGGTATTTTTGTGATTTACCCACACCCAGAGCCTTGAGTGTGAATCAATTGTTCACGCATTGGCAAAATCTTCCGCGTCAAGTCACCGATCAAAAAGCAAGCACACATGCCACGCCCCAAATCGCCCTAGACGCCGCCCTGGCCGCCAGCGACCCCGCTGATAGAATCGTTGTGTTTGGCTCCTTCTTCACCGTAGGTGGCGTGCTCAGTCAAGGTATTCCTCGACTCAATGCGCCGCATCTGCGAACTTGAGTCCCGTTTGATTGATTCATCGCATGGCTTTTTTTAAACCCCGCAAAAATTCACAGTCCGAAGACAACGCATCCGAATTAACGGAGACGCCCACCATTGCTGCCTTGCGTTTGCGCGCACGACAACGGCTCATTGGTGCGTCCGTCTTGGTGCTCATTGCCATCATCGGTTTTCCTTTGTTGTTTGATACGCAACCCCGACAGGTCGCGTTGGATATTAAAATCAATATGCCCGACAAAGATAAAGTCAAAGCCGAAACCCCCGTTCAACCGATTGCACCCTCAACGCCTGTTGCGCCTTTGTCGTCAACGGTTGCAGATACGCCCGTTGCAACCACAGAAAAAGCAACCCCAAAGCCTGAGCCTATTGAAGAAATATTGCCACCGCGCAAAGAAGAAAAACCGGCAACCGATAACAAGGAAGCGGCGCCACGATTTATTGTTCAAGTGGGTGCTTATGCAGAAGAAAGCAAAGTGCACGACGTGCGAAGCAAATTAGAAAAAGCAGGATTTAAAACATATACGCTTGTTACAGAAACAAAAGAAGGAAAGCGAACGCGTGTTCGCATCGGGCCTTTTGACAACAAATATGAGGCGCAAAAAACCATTGACAAAATTAAAGGGCTGCAATTGCAAGCCGTTATTTTGACGATCTGACAATGAATCCACTCGATTGGGTTTTATTGGTTTTGGTGGGTGTGACTGTATTGATGGGTGTGATGCGCGGATTCATCAAAGAAGCGATTTCACTTTTGGGTTGGTTCGCGGCGTTTATTGTTTCTCCTATGTATGCCCACCCACTGGGTATGTGGTTGCCCATGCAAGGCGCGAGCGAGCAATTGCGCGAGTGCGTGGGGTTTTTGTTGATTTTTGTTGGTGTGTTAATCGTTGCTTCTTTTTTAGCGATGATGATTAAAAAAATTGTTTCGGTGGTTGGTTTGGGTTTAGTAGATCGATTTTTTGGCGCAGTATTTGGATTTTTACGCGGTGCACTCATCATCGCAGTGGCGATGGTCGTCATCAAACTCACGCCCTTGCAATACATGAAAATGTTGCAAGAGTCCAAAGGCATTCAACTCGCAGCTCAGCTCATGGCATGGATCAAGCCCTGGGTTCCCCCCGATTTAGGAAAGTTTGTGTTCTTATGTGTGGAATCGTCGGCATAGTCAGTCACTCGCAAGTAAATCAACTCATTTATGACGCTTTGTTGCTCTTGCAACATCGCGGACAAGATGCGGCAGGAATTGTCACGCAGCTTGATCAAAAGCTTTTTATGCACAAAGCCAAAGGCATGGTGCGTGATGTGTTTAGAACACGCAATATGCGTGCACTGCCGGGGAATATTGGATTGGGCCAAGTGCGTTATCCCACAGCGGGCAATGCATTTAGCGAAGATGAAGCCCAACCGTTTTATGTCAATGCTCCTTTTGGTTTGGTTTTGGTGCACAATGGCAATCTCACCAACGCGCATTTGCTCAAAAAAGAATTATTCAACACCGATCACCGTCACATCAATACCGACAGCGATTCAGAAGTGTTACTCAACATTTTAGCGCACGAACTCGAACGCACCACGCGTGGACTTCCTTTGTCGCCTAAAGATGTTTTCACGGCTGTTCAAGGCGTTCACAAGCGTATCAAAGGTTCTTACGCAGTGATTTCATTAATTGCAGGGCATGGTTTATTAGCCTTTCGCGATCCCTTTGGTATTCGGCCTTTATGCATTGGTCAAGGTGCTGATGGCACTTGGATGTTGGCCAGTGAATCAGTCGCGTTAGAGGGAACAGGTCATCGATTTGTAAGAGACGTGGTGCCTGGTGAGGCCATCTACATCGATGAATCAGGACAACTGCATGCTTTGCAATGCGCACAAAATCATTCGCTCAATCCTTGCATCTTTGAATTTGTTTATTTGGCCAGACCCGACTCCACCATGGACGGTATTTCTGTGTATCAAGCGCGTCTCAACTTGGGCGAAACATTGGCCAAGCGTGTTGTGTCCACTGTTCCTCCTCAAGACATTGATGTGGTGATTCCAATTCCAGAATCGAGCAGACCCAGTGCAACGCAACTCGCTCATTTGTTAGGCAAACCTTATCGAGAAGGCTTTGTTAAAAATCGATACGTGGGTCGCACCTTCATCATGCCAGGCCAAGCGGTGAGAAAAAAATCAGTTAGACAAAAACTCAATGTGATTGCGAGTGAATTCAAAGATCGCAATGTGTTGTTGGTTGATGACTCCATTGTTCGCGGCACTACGAGTCATGAAATTGTTCAAATGGCGCGCGATGCAGGCGCCAAAAAAGTATATCTGGCCAGTGCAGCGCCACCTGTGCGTTTTCCTAATGTGTACGGCATTGATATGCCAACGCCAGAAGAATTGGTTGCATTCAATCGCACGGTTGAAGAGGTGAGGCAAATCATCGGATGCGATGCGCTCATCTATCAAGACGTAGATAAAATGAAAGACGCTGTTAAGCGCGCCACCTATAGTGCGTCGCCACAACTCAATGGTTTTGATGCCTCATGTTTTGATGGTGTATACATTACAGGCGACGTGACTCAACAAGACATCGTGTGCATGAATGAGCAACGCGTGAACGTTGAAGAAGCAGACACAGACAACTCGCGCTTGGCATTGCCCAATGCGAGCAAATGAAAGTACAGAGATGACACAAAAACCTTTACCACCCCATTTACACATTGACACGCTGGCCGTTCGTACAGCAGTGGATAAATCACAGTATTGTGAAAATTCTGAAGCCATGTTTATCACGTCTAGCTTCACGCAACCCGATTGTGAAACAGCGGCCAGACGTTTTGCGGACGAGGAAGGCGGTTACATCTACTCACGATTTACCAATCCCACAGTTGCATCCATGGAAAAAAGATTGGCTGCACTTGAAGGCACAGAAGATTGCATTGGCACTTCAAGCGGAATGGCAGCAGTTTTGCTCTTATGTATGGGATTGCTTAAAAGCGGCGACCATGTTGTGTGTTCACAATCGGTGTTTGGCTCTACCATCAAACTGATTGCTTCCGAGTTTGGAAAATTTGGGGTGCAAAGCACTTTTGTTTCGCAAACCGATTTATCCGCATGGGAAAAAGCCATACAACCCAACACACGTTTGTTGTTTGCAGAAACGCCCACCAATCCACTCACCGACGTGTGTGACATCTCTGCATTAGCCCACATTGCGCACCATGTCAAAGCTTATTTAGCCGTTGACAATTGTTTTTGTACGCCTGCATTGCAAAGACCCGCACAAATGGGCGCCGATATCATTGTGCATTCAGGAACCAAATATTTAGATGGACAAGGACGCGTGGTCGCTGGCGCGTTGTGCGCATCACACGAGTTGATTAAAAATAACTTCATTCCTGTGATGCGCAGTGCAGGCATGAGTTTGTCGCCATTTAATGCATGGGTTGTTTTAAAAGGATTAGAAACGCTCAGCATTCGCATGCAAGCGCAGTCTGCCAATGCACTTCAGTTGGCCACTTGGTTGGAATCTCATCCAAAAGTCAAGCGTGTGTATTACCCAGGATTGGCCAGTCATCCCCAACACGCATTGGCCATGCAACAACAATCGGGTGTGGGTGGTGCTGTGGTGTCATTTGATGTGGCAGGGCAAGATGCGCGCGCCCTTGCGTTTCATGTGATTGATAGCACGCAACTCATGTCAGTCACCGCCAATTTGGGCGATGTCAAAACCATCATCACGCATCCTGCGAGCACTTCGCATGGTCGACTCACCGAGCAACAACGTCTATCTGCGGGCATTCAACAAAGTTTGATTCGTGTGGCCGTGGGTTTAGAACACATCGACGATTTAAAAACAGACTTATTGCGCGGCCTCGATACTTTATGACAGCTACAGTTCGCACGCGCTTTGCGCCATCCCCAACGGGATTCATTCACTTGGGCAATATTCGCTCAGCACTTTATCCATGGGCCTTTGCAAAATCGCAAGGCGGTCTTTTTATTTTGCGCATCGAAGACACCGATTTAGATCGGTCTTCGCAAGAGGCAGTGGATGTGATTTTGGAAGGCATGACTTGGTTGGGTTTAAATCCCTACGAAGGCCCGTTTTATCAAATGCAACGCATGGATCGATACCGTGAAGTGCTGGTGGAAATGCGTGAAGCAGGGCATGTGTATCCTTGTTATATGAGTGTGCAAGAACTTGATGCATTGCGCGAACAACAAATGGAAGCCAAAGAAAAGCCGCGTTACAACGGCGTATGGCGACCCGAACCCGGAAAAACTCTGCCGCAAATTCCTGAGGGCGTGAAACCCGTCTGGCGTTTTAAAAATCCCATCGGTGGTGTGGTTGCATGGGAGGATAAGGTAAAAGGTTTGATCGAAATTACCAATGCAGAACTC
>SHXN01000043.1 GCA_009693305.1 Limnohabitans sp. | reverse complement strand
CAGTCTGGGGAGGATTGCTCCCTCACAGTTCGCCCAGCAGCAGAGGATTCAATTCTTTGCCTCTGATTCCAACAACAATCAATTTTTAGATTAACCTTGCAAAACTGGACTACTTCCAAACCAATGGTACGGCAGATGGGGGCAGGTCACAACCAACAACCAGAAGTCCACCTACAAACGGCTATCAAAAATATCGAACTGATTGATCTCGCCGGATGAAGTATCGAATACCCTCATACTTAATTCTGATGTTGTCGCATGCATGGTTTGGTCAAATATTTACTCGTCATTTACGGATCTAACAAACGCAACCGTTTATGAAGCGCAATTAACCAGTCTTTTTTATGGGGCGATTCAATCGATCATGTCTTATTAAAAGGCGCATGGCTTAAGTCTGATTAAACTTATGCTTATTTGCAAGACTATCGTGATCAACCCATTTTAAAAAATGAAAACTTCAATTGGGATACGGTAGTGTTTTATAAATACTCTGCGTTAACAAGCACGGGTGAGTGGGTTGATCTTTTTGTCAACCAAGCCATGGTCAACGCAGACCGTGTCATTGTTGCTTTGGCATAAAGAAAGCGCCTCGCGGCGCTTTCTTTTGTGCTCCAATAATTAACGCTTGGCGATGGGCGGCACGTCGCGTTTAACAGCACCCGTGAATAACTGGCGTGGTCTGCCAATTTTGTATTCGGGGTCGCTGATCATTTCATTGAGTTGTGCAATCCATCCCACTGTACGTGCCAATGCAAAAATACCGGTGAACATATTCACTGGGATACCAATCGCACGTTGAACGATGCCTGAATAAAAGTCAACATTGGGATAAAGTTTTTTGGTGACGAAATACTCGTCTTCGATGGCAATTTTTTCGAGAGCCTTGGCCAATTTAAACAAAGGATCGTTTTCGAGTCCGAGCTCTTGCAAAACTTCGTTACAAGTTTCTTGCATCAACTTAGCGCGTGGGTCGTAGTTTTTGTAAACACGGTGACCAAAGCCCATGAGCTTGACGGTGGAGTTTTTGTCTTTGACTTGCGCCATGAATTCGCCGACTTTGTCAACGCCACCAGCCGCTTGCAACTCTTCGAGCATATTGAGACACGCCTCGTTTGCGCCGCCGTGTGCGGGGCCCCACAAACAAGCAACGCCTGCGGCAATGGCCGCAAATGGATTGGTGCCCGATGAGCCGCACAAACGCACGGTGGATGTTGATGCGTTTTGTTCGTGATCGGCGTGCAACACAAAAATGCGATCCATGGCTCTCTCGAATACAGGATTGACCACATACTCTTCGCATGGATGGCCAAACATCATGCGTAAAAAATTAGCCGAATAACTCAAATCATTTTTGGGATACAAAAAAGGTTGGCCGATGCTGTATTTGTAAGCCATTGACACCAAGGTGGGCAATTTGGCAATCAGTCGAATAGCCGAAATTTCGCGGTGCTCGGAGCTGTTGATGTCGGTGCTGTCGTGATAAAAGGCAGAGAGTCCACCAATCAATCCTGTGAGCACAGCCATCGGGTGCGCATCGCGTCTAAAGCCGCGCAAGAAAAATTGCATTTGTTCGTGCACCATGGTGTGATGCGTAACCAGATGCGCGAAATCTTTTTTCTTTTGCGCGTTAGGCAATTCTCCGTACAACAACAAATGACATGTTTCCATGAAGTCGCATTGTGTGGCGAGTTGTTCAATCGGATAACCACGGTAGAGAAGTTCACCCTTGTCGCCGTCAATGTATGTAATGTCTGACTGACACGCGGCCGTTGATAAAAAACCAGGGTCATAGGTGAACATGCCCGTTTGGCCATACAACTTGCGAATGTCAACCACATCAGGGCCGATCGTACCGTTGTACACAGGCATTTCAATGGGGGCTTTACCATTACTGAATGACAGAGTTGCTTTGTAGTTTGCAAGCTTCATGGTTTTTCCTAATTAAACAAAATGATGCAATTCAATTCCAGAGGAGTTGCAAAACATCGTGCGCTTCGGGTTCATCAATTTGGGAATCTGGTGGAACTCTTTTGAGGAGAATATCCATCAAATCATTGTCTGCCAGCTCCATCAGCGTATACAAGCCACGGGCTTGTGCAACGGTGATGTCATTTTCATGCTTTTCAAAAAAACGGGCAATGAATAAATCATTTTCTAACAAACCGCGACGGCAACGCCAACGCAGTTTACTCAATGCACGCGCACCCAATGCTTCGTGGGCGGGGCGTGAATCAAGGGTTTCGTCTTTCATGATTTAGATGGCCCTGGCCACCATCAATTCTTTGATTTTGCCAATGGCCTTGGTAGGATTGAGTCCCTTGGGGCAAACGTCAACACAGTTCATGATGGTGTGGCAACGAAACAAGCGGTAGGGGTCTTCTAAATTATCCAAACGCTCGGAGGTGGCCTGATCTCTGCTGTCTGCAATGAAGCGATACGCTTGCAACAAACCAGCAGGTCCAACAAACTTATCGGGGTTCCACCAAAACGATGGGCAACTGGTGGAACAGCTGGCGCACAAAATGCATTCGTACAAGCCGTCCAATTCTTCGCGCTCTTCGGGTGACTGCAAACGCTCTTTTTCGGGTGGCAATGTGTCGTTAACCAAATAAGGTTTGATGGAATGGTATTGTTTGAAGAACTGCGTCATGTCAACGATCAAATCTCGAATGACAGGCAAGCCAGGCAAGGGCTTAAGCGTGGTGACACCAGGCAAGGTGAGCATGTTGGTGAGACACGCCAAACCATTTTTGCCATTGATGTTCATGGCGTCTGAGCCACACACGCCTTCGCGGCATGAGCGTCTGAATGAGAAGGTGGGATCTTGTTCTTTGAGTTTGATCAACGCTTCAAGCAACATGCGTTCGTGACCATCGAGCTCGATCTCAATGGTTTGCATGTAAGGCTTGGCGTCTTTTTCTGGATCGTAGCGATAAATTTTGAATGTGCGTTTGGTCATGTGATTGCTCCGTGATCCGATCAGAATGTGCGAACTTTGGGTGGAACTGAATCCACCGTGAGGGGTTTGAGTTTGACAGGTTTGTAGCTGAGGCTGTTGTCATGGCTGTGCCACAAACTGTGCTTCATCCAATTGGCGTCGTCTCGACCCAAGGGTGCAGTGGGGTGATCCGCTGCATGCTCGTAGTCGCTCACGGTGTGCGCACCACGACACTCTTTGCGTGCAGCAGCAGAAACAATTGTGGCTTGCGCGCACTCAATGAGGTTTTCAACTTCGAGGGCTTCAATGCGTGCAGTGTTGAATACTTTGGATTTGTCTTTGAGTCCAATTGCGTTGGTGCGTTCACGCAAGGCTACAATTTTTGCAACGCCGTCGTCCATGTCTTTTTGTGTGCGAAACACGCCTGCGTGCAATTGCATCGATGCGCGAATGTCATTGGCCACAGTTTGTGCGTATTCGCCACTCGTTGCAGAATCTAAGCGCGCCAAGCGTGCCAATGTTTGATCTGCTGCATCTGCTGACAATGGTTTGTGATTTTTGGTTTTGAGATTGAAGTCAACAATATGGTTGCCTGCGGCGCGACCAAACACCAACAAATCAAGCAATGAGTTGGTGCCTAAGCGATTCGCACCATGCACGCTCACGCATGAGCACTCACCCACCGCATACAAACCATTAACAACAGCATTTTGATCAGTCGCCGTTTGTGTGACGACTTGTCCATTGATGTTGGTTGGAATGCCGCCCATTTGATAGTGAATGGTAGGCACCACAGGAATCGGTTCTTTGGTGATATCAACGTTGGCAAAGTTAATGCCGATTTCATAAACCGATGGCAAACGTTTGTGAATGGTATCTGCGCCTAAGTGATCGAGTTTGAGCAACACATAATCTTTATTGGGTCCACAACCCCGACCTTCTTTAATTTCTTGATCCATGGAACGAGAAACAAAATCTCGCGGTGCCAAATCTTTTAATGTGGGTGCATAACGCTCCATGAAACGCTCGCCATTGCTGTTGAGCATAATGGCGCCTTCGCCTCGACAACCTTCGGTGAGCAAAACACCGGCACCAGCAACACCTGTGGGATGGAATTGCCAAAACTCCATGTCTTCTAATGGAATGCCAGCGCGTGCGGCCATTCCCAAGCCGTCGCCTGTATTAATAAACGCGTTGGTAGATGCAGCAAAGATGCGACCTGCTCCACCTGTTGCCAACAAAACTGTTTTGGCTTCCAAAATGTAAACATCACTTGTTTCCATTTCGAGTGCAGTGACGCCAACCACATCACCTTCTGCATCACGAATCAAATCAAGCGCCATCCACTCCACAAAGAAATTGGTTTTGGCAGAAACGTTTTGTTGATACAAGGTGTGAAGCATGGCGTGACCCGTGCGGTCGGCTGCAGCACATGCGCGTTGAACAGGTTTTTCGCCGTAATTGGCGGTGTGACCTCCAAACGGGCGTTGATAAATCGTGCCATCTGGATTTCGATCAAATGGCATACCCATGTGTTCGAGGTCATAAACCACTTTAGGTGCTTCGCGACACATGAATTCAATCGCGTCTTGATCGCCCAACCAATCGGAGCCTTTGATGGTATCGTAAAAGTGGTAGTGCCAATTGTCATCCGACATATTGCCCAAACTGGCACCAATACCTCCTTGAGCTGCCACTGTATGCGAACGCGTTGGAAATACTTTGGATAGCACGGCAACATTGAGACCCGCGCGCGACAACTGAAGCGCTGCGCGCATGCCCGATCCACCTGCACCAACGATGACCACATCGAAACGGCGACGGGAAATGTTTGAACGAGTCATGACTTATAGCCTCCAAAGAACTTGAATAGCCCAGCCAGCGCAAGCGACCAACCAAACCATGGTGAAAATTTGCAAAACCAATCGAACCGCAACAGGCTTGATGTAGTCCATCCATATATCGCGCATGCCGACCCACACGTGATAGATGAGCGAAAAAATAATGGCAAAGGTGAGCGCCCTCATCCATTGGGGGCTAAAAATACCCGCCCATTTGTCGTAACCGATGTCGCCTTTGCTAAAAATGACTTGTAGCAACACAACCAATGTGAACAATGCCATCAGGCCTGCGGTGATGCGTTGTGCCAACCAATCGCGCAAGCCATAGTGAGCGCCGACAACAATGCGTTTAGATCCGTAATTAACTGACATGAATTAATTCCTTGAATAAACTTTAATAAACACCAAACAATTTGGCACCCAATGCAAAGGCGAGTCCCAAACTAATGGCTAAAGTGAGAACAGCTGAAGATTTCCCAAACTCCTTGCTCACAGAATGCGTAGAGTCCATATACAAATGACGCAAGCCTGCAATGAGGTGGTGCAAGTAAGACCAAATGAGTGCTAAAATAAAAAGATTGAATAACCATCCAGGAATAAATCCCAATCCTTGATTGAAAGCGACTTTGAATTTGGCAAATGAAAATTCGGATGAGACCGATGTATCAAACATCCAAATAATCAAAGGCAACAGCAAAAACATGATAGCGCCACTGATGCGATGCAAAATGGAAACAATGCCTGCGGGCGGCAGGCGATACGACGGTAAATCAGTGAAGGCGTTGATGTTGCGGAATTCGGGTCGCTTTTTGGTAAGCTCAGTCATCGGAGGTGTCTTTCGGGATGTTTTTGAATAAACCGTGGATTGATGTTGGCAATGCGAGAAAAAAGAAATTCTATTGCATCGCAGTTTGCTGACGGACAAATTTCAGAACAGGGGTGACTCGACATTTTTTGATACAGTTGATCAATTTAATTCATTGCGATAGTGGTGCTTTTGGGTGACGTACAGACCACGTCTCAACTCCATCGGTACGTCATTGTATGTGAATGCAATGCGCTCGGCGCTCAGCAGCGGTGTATGTTGATTGACCCGCAATAGTTTGGCTTGGGTGCTGTCGGGCAAAACGGCCCGAATTTGCTCCTCGGCTCTGACCATCCGCAGGTCAAATTCTTTTTCAAAAAATGCATACATAGGGCCTCGATAGTCGCTCAGGCGACCCGCCGTTAGTCCCTTAAAAGGTGCGCCAGGTAGCCATAAGTCTTCTAATATGGTGGGAGCGCCTGAATAAGACAAGACGCGGCGCACTTCAAAAACCGAATCGCCTGTCCGCATATGAAGCGCTCTGGCAACATCGGAAGTGGCTCGTCCTCGTTTGCAATCAATGATTTGTCTCGATGCTGGGCCTTCGGATGATTTGCCCTCCAAGTCGGGAACCAGTCTTAAAAACCTGCATTGAACTTGTTGCTCGGAGTGGGTGGCAACAAAGGTTCCTTTGCCCTGACGTCGCACCACTAAATTTTCAGAACCCAATTCGTCAATCGCTTTACGAACCGTTCCTTGACTGACGTGGTAGCGTACAGCCAAATCCATTTCGCTGGGGATTGATTCGCCTGGTTTCCATACCCCATTTTGGAGACTTTGCAAGATTAAATCCTTGATTTGTAAGTACAAGGGACTAAACGCCGGCCCCGTAACATCGCTAGGGGTGGCGTTGCGTTCGGGTTCTAGATTGGGGGGTGCGGACATGGAAGTTGTCAGTTTCGATCATGGAATATTCCGTATCATATCTTCTATAAGACATAAGACACGCTCAACAAGGGTTTTCGAGGGTAAACTGTAGGTCTTTTCAAATCCATTCTTCATTTTCTTTGGAGTTTTCCCATGAGCAAAAAGCCTGTCCGCGTGGCCGTCACCGGAGCAGCCGGTCAAATTGGATATGCCCTTTTATTTCGCATTGCATCGGGCGAAATGTTGGGCAAAGATCAGCCCGTCACTCTTCAACTTTTAGAAATTCCAGACGGAAAAGCACAAAAAGGCCTCAAGGGCGTGATGATGGAATTAGAAGATTGCGCTTTTCCATTGCTCGCAGGCATGGAGGCTCATTCGGACGCCAAAGCGGCATTCAAAGATACCGACTACGCATTGCTCGTGGGCGCACGTCCTCGCGGCCCTGGTATGGAGCGTGCCGATTTATTGGCCGCGAACGCACAAATTTTTACTGCGCAAGGCAAAGCACTCAATGCTTCAGCTTCGCGCAATATCAAAGTGTTGGTTGTAGGTAATCCTGCCAATACCAATGCTTATATTGCAATGAAGAGCGCGCCCGATTTAAATCCCGACAATTTCACGGCTATGTTGCGACTCGATCACAACCGTGCGGCGTCGCAAATCGCTCTCAAAACAGGCAAAGCCGTTGCCGATATCGAAAAATTATGCGTGTGGGGCAATCACTCACCCACCATGTATGCCGATTACCGTTTTGCAACCATCGCAGGCAAGTCTGTCAAAGACATGATCAACGATCAAGAATGGAATGCGAACGTGTTTTTACCCACAGTGGGCAAACGCGGCGCCGCAGTGATTGAAGCGCGTGGTTTGTCTTCCGCAGCATCTGCGGCCAATGCTGCGATTGATCACATGCGTGATTGGGCATTAGGCACACAAGGCGAATGGGTCACCATGGGTATTGCTTCCAAAGGTTGGTATGGCATACCTAAAGATGTGATGTTTGGTTTCCCTGTTACCTGCGCCAATGGTCAATACGCTGTTGTCGAAGGTTTACCTATTGATGCGTTCAGTCAATCGTGCATTGACAAAACACTCAAAGAATTAACCGACGAACAAGCAGGTGTTGCACACTTGCTGTGATTTGAAATGAATCAACCCCACCCTCGTGATGTATTGTGCGACGCGCAAGGTGGGGGCATTCGCATTCCTGTTTGTGATCATTACAGCGGTGTTGAGAAACGCATGAAAAAAAGCTTGCAGTTGCAACGCGAAATGACTCAAGAGTTTGGTACTTGCGTCTTTGATATTATCTTAGATTGTGAAGACGGTGCGCCAGTGGGCGGCGAAATAGAGCATGCGCATTTGGTCACTGAATTGGCGTTGTCTGCTTCGCCCGATGCGCGAGTGGCCGTGCGTGTTCATCCAGTCGATCATCCTGTTTTTCAATCCGATATCTCGCACATTGTTTCCAAAGTTGGGCACCGCTTGTGTCACATCATGGTGCCCAAGGTTGAGTCGCTTCAAGATGTACAGATTGCGGTTGATGCCATCGATCAAAAAGGCGCCAAAGATTTGCCTATTCATGTTTTGATTGAATCGCCTGCGGCCGTACATCGTGCATTTGATATTGCATCTCATCCGCGCGTGCAATCCATGAGTTTCCGTTTGATGGATTTTGTTTCGGCGCATGGTGGTGCAATTGCATCCGATGGCATAGGTATTCACGGTCAATTCACGCATCCATTGGTGATGCGCGCCAAAATTGAAATTTCAAGTGCATGTCACGCGCACGGCAAAGTCCCAGCGCATGGCGTGGTCACCGAATTCAATGACATGCAAGCTTTGCAAAGTGCGGCGCATACGGCTGCGCATCAATTGGGTTTTACAAGGATGTGGAGTATTCATCCTTCACAAATCAGACCTATATTGCAAGCCATGGCGCCATCCGTTTCTGAAATAGAAAAAGCCGCGCGAATTTTGTTAGAAGCCGAAAAAGCACAATGGGCGCCTATTCGTTTTGATTCTCAATTACATGACCGTGCAAGCTATAGATTTTTTTGGCATGTTTTGGAGCGAGCGCATTCAACGGGCTCTTCATTGCCCTCAGATGTTAATCGTTATTTTGAGCAAGCCTAAAAAAGGGGAGCCATGATGTTAAAAAAATTATCCATTTCAGTTGTCGCCGCTCTTGCTTTATTAATAAGCGCACAAGTCCATGCGCAAAAAAAAACTGCAAACAACAAAAATAAAACTGAAACTCCTGCGGTTGAAGAATCACAACCTCCGTTAGAGCCGCCGCTCATGGCAATCGCCGATCAAATTCACACAGGAAAAATCGTGTGCGAAGGTGGCACCATTATTCAAATCACCGAAAAAACAAACGCGCCAGGCAGTTTTGTTTTAAAACTTAAAAATGAAAATTTCAATGTGATGCCTGTTGCTTTATCAACAGGTGCCATTCGATTAGAAGATGCACGGCAAGGCGCTGTGTGGATTCAATTGGCCAACAAATCCATGCTCTTGAGTAGCAAATTAGGTCGTCGCCTTGCCGATGAATGTCAAAGCCCTGCGCAATCCACCGTTGCGCAAGCCATGAAACTAGCCCCGCCAGTTAGCATCTTGGAACCTCAAAAAGATGTTGCGCGGAAATAATTTTTTGTTAGGAGAACTGTTATGTTGAAATCTTACCGTGACCATGTAGCCGAACGCGCTGCCCTCGGTATTCCACCTTTGCCACTGTCTGCCAAACAGACGGGCGAGTTGATCGAGTTACTCAAAAATCCACCCAAGGGCGAAGAGTCCACCTTGGTTGATTTAATCACCCACCGGGTGCCTGCTGGTGTGGACGATGCCGCCAAAGTTAAAGCATCTTATTTAGCGGCTGTTGCTCATGGCACAGAAAAATGCGCGCTCATTTCGCGTGAAAAAGCCACAGAATTATTGGGCACCATGCTGGGTGGTTACAACTTGTCTCCGCTCATTGATTTGCTCGACGATGCAACGGTGGGCAAGGTTGCTGCTGAAGTATTGAAAAAAACACTGTTGATGTTTGATCAATTCCATGATGTCAAAGTCAAGGCCGACAAAGGCAACGCACATGCAAAAGCCGTGTTGAAATCATGGGCTAATGCCGAATGGTTTACCAGCAGACCCGAAGTGCCACAAAGCATCAAAATTTCTGTATTCAAAGTCACCGGTGAAACCAATACCGATGATTTATCACCTGCACCTGATGCATGGAGTCGTCCCGATATTCCATTGCATGCATTGGCCATGCTCAAAAATAAACGCGATGGCATCACGCCCGAAGAAGACGGCAAGCGTGGACCCATTAAGTTTGTAGACGATTTGCGTGCTAAAGGCAACTTGGTCGCTTATGCTGGCGATGTAGTAGGCACGGGTTCATCACGCAAGTCTGCTACCAACTCGGTGTTGTGGTTTACCGGTGAAGACATTCCGTTTGTACCCAATAAGCGTTTTGGCGGTGTGTGTTTGGGCAACAAAATTGCCCCTATTTTTTACAATACCATGGAAGACGCTGGTGCATTACCCATTGAATTGGATGTGAGCCAAATGAACATGGGTGACGTGGTTGAATTGCGTCCCTACGAAGGCAAAGCGCTCAAAGACGGTAAAGTGATTGCCGAATTCAAAGTGAAAAGTGATGTGCTGTTTGATGAAGTGCGCGCAGGTGGGCGAATTCCACTCATCATCGGTCGCGGATTAACAGCCAAAGCATGCGCAGCATTGGGCTTGCCTGCATCCACATTGTTTCGTTTGCCGCAAGTTCCAAAAAGCCATGGCCAAGGTTTTTCATTGGCGCAAAAAATGGTGGGTCGCGCTTGCGGTTTGCCCGAAGGCCAAGGCGTGTTGCCAGGAACATATTGTGAGCCTCGCATGACGTCGGTGGGCTCGCAAGACACGACAGGACCGATGACGCGCGACGAACTCAAAGACTTGGCGTGTTTGGGCTTCAGCGCCGATTTGGTGATGCAATCGTTTTGTCATACCGCTGCTTATCCAAAATCAGTGGATGTGAAAATGCATCACGAGTTGCCCGAGTTTATTAGTCATCGCGGTGGCATTTCATTGCGCCCGGGCGATGGTGTCATTCACTCATGGCTCAATCGTTTGTTGTTGCCCGATACAGTCGGTACAGGCGGCGATAGTCACACACGCTTTCCAATTGGCATTTCATTTCCTGCAGGCTCAGGCCTCGTTGCATTTGCAGCAGCAACAGGCGTGATGCCATTGGATATGCCCGAGTCGGTGTTGGTGCGCTTCAAAGGCAAGATGCAACCTGGCGTTACATTGCGCGATTTGGTTAACGGCATTCCTTTGTATGCCATCAAGCAAGGCTTGCTCACTGTTGAGAAAAAAGGAAAGAAAAATATTTTCTCAGGTCGCATTCTTGAAATTGAAGGATTGCCCGATCTCAAAGTGGAACAAGCCTTTGAACTGTCGGATGCATCGGCTGAACGTTCTTCTGCAGGATGTTCGGTGCATATCAACAAAGAACCCATCATCGAATACATCAACAGCAACATCACATTGATGAAGTGGATGATTGCTGAAGGGTATGCCGATGCACGTTCATTGCAACGTCGCATTGATGCGCAAGAAGCATGGATTAAAAATCCACAATTGCTTAAAGGCGATGCAGATGCCGAATACGCCGCAGTCATTGAAATTGATTTGGCTGATATTCATGAACCCATTGTTGCATGCCCCAACGATCCTGATGATGTCAAAACATTGTCTGAAGTGGCTGGCGCCAAAATCGATGAAGTGTTCATTGGTTCGTGCATGACCAACATTGGTCACTTCCGTGCGGCGTCTAAGTTGCTCGAAGGCAAGCGTGACATCCCCGTTAAATTGTGGATTGCACCGCCCACCAAAATGGACGCCAAGCAACTCACCGAAGAAGGTCACTACGGTGTGTTTGGCTCAGCGGGTGCGCGCACCGAAATGCCAGGATGCTCCTTGTGCATGGGTAACCAAGCGCAAGTGCGCGAAGGCGCAACGGTGATGTCGACCTCAACGCGTAACTTCCCCAATCGACTCGGCAAAAATACCAATGTGTATTTGGGCTCGGCCGAATTGGCAGCTATTTGTTCGCGCTTGGGTCGTATTCCAACGAGAGCGGAATACATGGCCGATATGGGTGTGATCAACGCCGATGGTCAGAAAATTTATCAGTACCTCAACTTTGACAAATTGGACGGCTACGCAGCGGTTTAAAAACCACGCATCAAAAAATTCCCGCTGTGTTGTGCATGCGGGGATTTTTTTGGTTGAGTTATTTATTTTCGGTTGTGTGCATGAGTATCGTGTATGTGATGACGCCTGCAGATAGCAGCAATCCAGCCGCGGCAGAAGCATAACAACAAATCGCAGAGGTGCAAAAAGTTGGACGTGCAAGCAATTTTTGACAAAAACTTAGGGTGTGGGGCAGTGTTGGGGGTTGAGTTCGTGCTTCTTCGATGACGGCTTCTTGATAGAATTCACCAATTGAGTCGTCTTTTAACTCTATGGAGGATTGGTTGTTAATGTTTCGCGGTAGCATGGCTTTTCCTTTTGTTTGTTGATGTTTACTAAACCCAGTGTTTTTTTTGAGAAAAAGTTCATTATTTAAATAGAACTGAAATAAATATTTAAAAAGAAGTTGATTGTTGATAAAAATTTTAGCAAATGGTTTTTTGTTGTTATTTTTACATATTCAAAAAATGGCGGATTCAAGTTCGAAGCGCAACGCGCTTGAGTGATTGATGAAACACCTCTGCGGGCGTTTTGAACCCCAATCTCTTTCTCGGTCTGTTATTCAATCGGTGTTGAATCATTTTAATCTCCTCATCTGTGACAGTCGACATGGCTCGTTTCTTAGGAATGTATTGGCGCAGCAAGCCATTGAGGTTTTCGTTGCTCCCGCGCTCCCAGCTTGCAAAGGGCCTGGCAAAGTAGCCCGTGCTTTGCAACTCTTGATCAATATGAACATGCCCCGCAAATTCTTTTCCATTGTCATAGGTCAAAGTCTTCACACGCAAGATCAATGATTTGAGGTTATCCACTATGGCTGAACTGACCAACTCGGATGTTTTGTTTGATACCTTGGCAAAGACTGCATACCCGCTCTTGCGTTCAACCATTGTCACGACCGCACCCTTGTGGTTTGCCCCGATAACTGTGTCGCACTCCCAATGACCAACCTGCTTTCTGTCTTCAACATGCGAGGGGCGCTCACTCAAAGGCCTGCGATTAGGGATATGGCCCCGCCTGTCTCGACCACTGGCATAGCGTTTCCTCTTTTGTTTCTGGCATCGCAGGTTCTTCCAAAGCGAGCCGCCTTGAGCCTTGTCGGCATACACATGCTGATAAATCGTCTCATGGCTAAGTGGCAATTGGGATGCAATTTGTTCAGGGCTCCATTGCAATTGCAATAACTGACAGACTTGCTCTCTTACCAAAGGGGCAACAGTGGATGCGTTACGACTAAAAGTCGACCGACCGTCAGCAAGTTCGCAGGCTTGTTTGGGACGATAGGCTTTGCTCCCACGGTTCCTGCTCAGCTCGCGGCTAATGGTGGACTTGCTCAGATCGAGCACTTAGGCAATCTGAGTTTGATCGTGTCCGGCTTTCATGAGGACGTAAATCTGATATCTTTCGGTTTGACTGGGGTGTTTGTAATTCCTGAGCAACTTCGACTTACAGGTCAGGAAACCTTGAATGCTAAACATTCTCAGCTTCCTCCCCTCAGTTAATGAAAGTTGCACTTCGTGCTTGAATCTGCCTAAAAAATAATTATCAAGTTTCATGGATTTATAGATTTGGAATTTAGGCATAATTTCGCTTTTAATAAATCAAATATATTCATTGGGAATTATAACAACGCCAACTTGTTTCGTAATACAGCGGTAATCCCCCCTAAAAACCACTGACTTTAGAAGTAGAAATTTCTCGGAGAGAATTTCTAAATGAAAAGATCCAAATTCACAGACAGTCAGATCATGGATGCCCTCAAGCGGGTGGAAGCTAGTTTACCAGTTCCAGAGCTTTGCCGCGAGGCGGGCATCAGCAATGCAACCTTTTACAAGTGGCGGGCCAAGTACGGCGGCATGGATGTGTCGATGATGACGCGGATCAAAGAGCTTGAGGAGGAGAACCGTCGCCTCAAGAAGATGTACATCGAGGAGAAGCTCAAAGCTGAGATTGCCACCGAGCACCTCGCAAAAAAGTAGCCCGGCCATCTCGCCGACGTGAGATGGCCAAAGAAGTAGTGGCGCAGGGTGGCGTCACGGTTCGGGTGGCATGTCAAATCTTCAATGTCAGCGAGTCTTGCTATCGCTATGAGGCCAAGAGGTGTTCTGAGAACGAAGAGATTGCCAAGTGGTTGCTTAGCTTGACAGACAACAACCGCAATTGGGAATTTGGGCTTTGCTATTTGTTCCTCAGGAATGTGAAGGGGTTCAAATGGAACCATAAGCGCATTTACCGCATCTATCGGGAGTTGGAGCTCAACTTGAGAGTCAAGCCACGCAAATGACTGCTAAGAGACAAACCAGAGGCGCTCAGTGTGCCGCATGAAATTAATGAAGTGTGGTCTATGGATTTCATGCACGACCAGTTGGAAGATGGCAGGATATTCAGGCTGCTTAATGTTATTGATGATTTCAACCGAGAGGCACAAGGCATAGAGATTGACTTGTCACTTCTCGCTTTGAGAGTTGTCAGGGCGCTCGATCAGATCATTGCGTGGCGAGGTAAACCCAAGGTGATACGCTGTGATAATGGGTCTGAATACGTAAGTGCAACGATTTAAACTTGGGCCAAGGAGTTGGGCATCGTGCTTCAATATATTCAGCCAGGAAATCCACAACAAAACGCTTATGTTGAAAGATTTAACAGAACCGTTCGATACGAATGGCTTTCACAATATTATTGGAAAAACTTGCAAGAGGTTCAACTCTTTGTAACACAGCGGTCTTGGAAATACAATCATCTTCGTCCAAACATGGCCTTGGGCGGATTCACCCCTAAGCAGCAATTGGCCAAAGCTGCGTAACTGCTCTACTTCTGCGGTTAGTAAAAAATGGGGGGATTATCCAGCCATTTAATGAAAAATACGATAAGAGATTTAAAGACGTTTAT
>SHXN01000042.1 GCA_009693305.1 Limnohabitans sp. | reverse complement strand
GACATACGGTGCGGCAGCGATCACGGTAAGTTTCTTCGTTTTAATTTTTACGAAAGATCGCACCAAGCTTTTGCCATTATGCGAGAGTTGCCACCCTCTGCTATAGCACCTTCTGAATATGTACGCACTTTGCTCAACTGTAGCTTGCCATCGTTAGAAAAAACCAGCGCCTTGAATCACAATTAATAGAATTTGGATACAAGTCGGGCTTTTGTCCCATGTTGCCTCAGCCTTTGAGGTTGGCTGCTTATCAAGCAGTTGCAGGCAGCGCACCCCCGGTTCAACCGCGAACATTTGAACAAATGACCGTAGAGATGAAAATATTGACAAAATTTGCTATTTAAGTATGCCAATGATCCAAACTTAATGCACGACGGTGTATTCATGCTTGATAGCAATGAGTTGGTCATGGCTCGCTTTATCAATCCTGAATCAGGAGATGGCCCTTATATTTTGCGTGAGTGTTTAAATTATCATTCACCCAAAGTTGACGATTTCATCTTTGAAATTTTGCAAGCGTTATCCGATTCAAAAACAGTGATAGTTGATTTGGGTAGCGCCAATGAACAAATCATTCGCTACTTTGCAAAAACTTTATCGGTTGCGGTTTTTGGGATGCAAGAAAATAAATTCGTCAATAGTCAGTTAAAAAATAAATTAATACAAATTTCTTTTGAAGAAGCGCATATAATTTTTTCGCTTAATTCAGGAAATGTAATTGATGTGTACTCGCGCTTTGCAAAAGAAGGTGCAAAATTTCATATCGGTATTGTTTATTCCACGCAATCGCCATCTACCGTCAATCAAGACTTATTGGCTCAAACAGAAAACTTCTTTATTGGTCATCTATCAAGCCCAAAAGAGGTGGGTATCTTGGCAAATATGCAATTTGCTTTTAAAGGGATGGAGTTGGATATCATGAAAAGTAGAACGCCTGGATTTATGCGGGTGCTGACTTTTTCTCATCGATACCCAATTTCTATACAAACAAACCGATACACGGGTCATTCATACGCGATTAAAGAATCTATTATGATTAATGGTTCTTAAATTTAAAACCGTTTGATACGGAGACCCTGCTGTATGAGTACTCCTTTGGTTCAGTACCAAACCCATCCCAGCCAATACAAACATTGGAAACTCAGCTTTGACGGCGCGGTGGCCACTTTGGCCGCCGATTTTGATGAAGACGCTGGCTTGGCACCAGGTTACAAACTCAAGTTAAACAGTTATGACTTGGGCGTTGACATTGAGTTGAACGACGCCATCAATCGCATTCGTTTTGAACACCCAGAAATTAAAACCGTGGTGATCACCAGTTTGAAAGAAAAAGTATTTTGCTCGGGCGCTAATATTTTTATGCTAGGTGTGAGCAGTCATGCTTGGAAAGTTAACTTTTGTAAATTCACCAACGAGACGCGCAATGGTTTAGAAGATTCATCGGTTCATAATGGTTTGAAATTTTTGGCGGCTGTGAATGGCTCTTGTGCAGGCGGTGGTTATGAGTTGGCGTTGGCTTGTGATGAAATTTTATTGATTGATGATCGCTCTTCTGCGGTGAGTTTGCCAGAGGTGCCATTGCTGGGTGTATTGCCCGGAACGGGTGGACTCACCCGAGTGACGGATAAAAGGAAAGTGCGTCATGATTTGGCCGATACTTTTTGTACGACAACCGAGGGCGTGAGAGGGCAAAAAGCCAAAGATTGGCGACTGGTGGATGACATTGCAAAGCCTGCCGTGTTTGCACAGAAGGTGAAGCAAATGGCAACAGAATTGGCGCAGACCAGTGCAAGACCGACTAACGCCAAGCCTGTGATTCTGGGTGCGTTAAATCCGCAGATCAGTGATGTTTCGCGTCGATATGCTTATGTGCAAATCGAGATGGATAGACAGCAACGAACGGCAACATGGACGGCGATGGGCCCAACTGGCAATCAACCCAAAGATATAGATGCGATTGTAGCACTGGGCGACGCTTGGTATCCTTTGCAATTGGCCAGAGAGTTGGATGATGCTATTTTGCACATGCGAACTAATGAATTGGATTTGGGCATTTGGCTGTTTAAAACCAAAGGCGATGCGCAATCGGTGTTAAGCATGGATGAAACCTTGCAGCGTTTGAGCGAGCATGGTTTGGTCAAAGAAACGGTGGGTTTGTTGCGTCGCACATTAAGCAGGTTGGATGTTTCTTCGCGCAGTTTGTTTGCATTGATTGAGCAAGACTCGTGTTTTGCTGGCACTTTGTTAGAGATTGCATTGGCTTGCGATCGCTCTTATCAATTGAGTTTGCCAGATGACGCGCACAACGCGCCCCACATTGCAGTTTCACTGGCTAATTTTGGGTCTTATCCGATGGTAACTGGGCAATCGCGATTGCAAAGACGGTTTTACAACGAAGATTCTTTGATGAATGCGGTGCGTGCACAAATTGGAAATCTGTTGGATGGTGAACAAGCGATGGCATTGGGTTTGGTGACAGCCAGCCCCGATGATTTGGATTGGGCCGATGAAGTGCGCATTGCTATTGAAGAGCGCGCATCGATGTCGCCTGATGCATTAACAGGTATGGAGGCCAATTTGCGTTTCAATGGGCCCGAGAATATGTTCACGCGTGTGTTTGGTCGTTTAACGGCTTGGCAAAACTGGATTTTTCAACGTCCCAATGCAGTGGGTGAAAAGGGTGCGCTTAAAGTGTATGGCAAAGGTGAAAAATCGGTGTTTGATTGGACCCGAGTTTAATCGATTTAAAAAAGTTTGAAGGAGTGCAGGATGTCTGACATTAATTACAGCGAAAAAATTCCAAACAATGTGAATTTGGGTGAAGACCGAAGTTTGCAACGCGCGTTGGAACAATGGCAACCCAATTTTATTCATTGGTGGGATAACATGGGACCAGAAGGTTCTACCAACTCCGAGGTTTATTTGCGAATGGCAGTTAGTGTGGATCCACAAGGCTGGGCGCAATTTGGTCACGTCAAAATGCGCGACTACCGTTGGGGGATTTTTTTAAATCAAGA
Source organism: Limnohabitans sp. (assembly GCA_009693305.1). Taxonomy (GTDB): domain Bacteria; phylum Pseudomonadota; class Gammaproteobacteria; order Burkholderiales; family Burkholderiaceae_C; genus Limnohabitans. The sequence continues at coordinate 12,308 of SHXN01000042.1, read as the reverse complement.
ACAAGAAGACAGGCCGATTCATTTTGGTGATCACAAAGGTGAAAAGGCTTGGCAAGATATTCCAGGTGAATACCGCGCCAATTTGCGTCGCATCATTGTGACGCAGGGTGACACCGAGCCTGCATCGGTGGAACAGCAAAGGCATTTGGGATTGACGGCCCCAAGTATGTATGACTTGCGCAATTTGTTTCAAATCAATGTGGAAGAAGGCCGTCATTTGTGGGCGATGGTGTATTTGTTGCACAAACATTTTGGACGCGATGGACGCGAAGAGTCGGAGGCATTGCTAGAGCGCAGAAGTGGTCAAGAAGATAACCCGCGCATATTGCAAGCGTTTAACGAACAAACGCCCGATTGGTTGTCGTTTTTTATGTTCACGTATTTCACTGATCGCGATGGCAAGTTTCAGTTGTGCGCTTTGGCCGAGTCGAGTTTTGATCCGCTGGCACGCACCACCAAATTCATGTTGACCGAAGAGGCGCATCACATGTTTGTGGGTGAATCGGGCATTTCACGGGTGATTCAACGCACGTGTCAAATGATGAATGAATTGAAGACGGATGATGCTAATCATTTGCGAAATGCAGGCGTGATTGATTTGCCAACCATTCAACGTTATTTGAATTTTCATTTCAGCGTGACGATTGATTTGTTTGGTGCAGATGAGTCTAGCAATGCGGCTACTTTTTATTCAACGGGATTAAAAGGTCGATTTGAAGAACGCAAGCGTGATGATGACCATGTGCTTAAAAGACAAACATACCGAGTATTGAATGTGCAAAACGGTCAATTGGTTGAAAAAGAAGTGCCCATGCTCAACGCATTGAATGAGGTGTTGCGAGACGATTTCATCAAAGACTCTGTGGGCGGTGTGGCGCGTTGGAATAAAGTGATCGAAAAAGCTGGCATCCCTTATCGTTTGAGCGTGCCACACAAAGCCTTTCATCGTAGCATTGGTGCGTTGTCGGGTGTTAAAGTTTCGCCCGATGGCCGCGTGTTAAGTTATACCGAATGGCAAGCGCGTGTGAATGAATGGTTGCCCTCTGATCTTGATCGTGCGTTTGTTTGCAGTTTGATGGGGCGCGTGGTGGACGCTGGAAAATTTGCCAATTGGATTGCGCCACCCGCCATGGGAATCAACCGTCAACCCGTTGATTTTGAATACGTGCGATTCAATTGAATAGGATGAGGCAATGACTGCACCCGCAGATGTGATTCAACAGCATTTGATTGATCCCGAAATATGTATTCGTTGCAATACCTGTGAGGCGACTTGCCCTGAAAGCGCGATCACACATGATTCACGCAACTATGTGGTCGACGCTTCCATTTGCAATTTGTGCATGGCTTGTGTGCCGCCTTGTCCAACGGGTTCCATTGATAACTGGCGCACGGTTTTGCGTGCAAAAGCTTATTCGGTAAAAGAGCAATTGCAATGGGATGAACTACCCGTTGTTTTGAATGAAGAAGGCTTGACGGCTCCAGTTGAAAAACATCAAGCCATGATTGAACCTGTGGGTTGGGGCTCGATTGTTCCGCCCGCGTCTGCTGAACAAGCGCATGTTCATTTATTCAAAGTGCAATCGCCTGCAGTGGCAAGCGTTGTTGGCAATTTTCGTGTCAATGATGCAGGCACGGATAACGAAACGCATCACATTGTTTTGGATATGGGCACTACTCGATTTCCAGTGCTCGAGGGGCAGTCGATTGGAGTGATAGCACCTGGTGTAGATGCCAACGCAAAAGTACATTACGCCAGGCAATACTCGATTGCGAGTGCGCGCGATGGTGAGCGTGCGGGATACAACAATTTATCGTTAACGGTCAAGCGCGTTAAAGAAAATCACCAAGGCGAGACTTTTAACGGCGTGTGTTCAAACTATTTGTGTGATTTAAAAGTGGGTGATCAAGTACAAGTGACTGGACCTTTTGGCAGTAGCTTTTTAATGCCCAATCATCCGCATTCACATTTGGTGATGATTTGTACAGGCACGGGAAGTGCGCCGATGCGTGCAATGACCGAGTGGCGCAGACGTTTGCGTGTGAAAGGTCAGTTTGAGAGTGGCAAGTTGATGCTGTTTTTTGGAGCGCGCACGCAAGAAGAGTTGCCGTATTTTGGCCCACTGCAAAAACTTTCCAAAGATTTCATCGATATCAACTTTGCTTTTTCTCGCACCAAGGGCCAAGAAAAAAAATATGTGCAAGATGTGATGCTTGTGCGGTCTGCCGATTTGGGTGTGTTACTTAAAGATCCCTTAACGCATTTTTATGTGTGTGGATTGAAAAGTATGGAAGACGGTGTGATGGCGGCTTTGCAAACGATTGCGCAACAAGCGGGGCTTGATTGGCCCATCATTGGCAAAGCTCTACAAATCGAAGGTCGATTGCACTTAGAGACTTATTAATAAATCCGTCTAAGATAAGCGGATGATCGATCGACCCACACTCACCACTGCTGTTTATATGCGACGCGAGCGCGTGCAAGGCGCTATGGCCAAGTGGCAAGAGTGGCGATGGGTGTTGCATGACGTGGTGATTCAAGAGAGTAAAATGACCTTGGGGCCGCGTTTGATGCGTCAAACCGATGACGAACAAATTTGGTTGCATGCGGGTTTTGAAGTCTCTTTGTACAAAGACGATGCAGAAGGCTATTACCTCAATGCGTCTTCGCCTGCGCCGTGTTGGTTTGTGTTGTGGCGCATGCAAGAGGAACCCAGTGAGAAGTCATTTGCATTGGCCATGCCAACTATGGTTTCTGTCAGTTACCATGATGCGGGGCGATGGTTGGATGCGCAAGAAACGGTTGAACAGGTGCCTGCACCTGCAGAGATTGCACAATGGATGCAATCGTTTGCCGATGAGCATCTAGTGATTGAAACCAAAAAACGCAAACGCCCCGAGAGTTTTAAAGCCTTGCAAGATCGATTTGGTAATCCAGCCAAGGTGAGTACGGATAAAAAATATGGCCAATGATCCTTTTTTAAGTCGATGGTCGCGTCGCAAGCAGGCGGTGCTAAAAGGTTTGCCTATTGCAGAGCCAACAAAAGAAGAGTCGATAAAAGTAGATTCGACAAAGCCACTTGCGTCGCCAACTTTGCAAAATCAAGCGCCTTTGGGTGCGTCGTTTAGCAATGCCCAAGTACAAGAAACTGACTCAACGCCTGTTCCTACATTAGATGATGTAAACAAACTCACGCAAGAATCCGATTACAGCGCCTTCATGTCGAGCAAGGTATCACCCGATGTAAAAAATGCAGCGATGAAAAAATTATTTTCTGATCCGCATTTCAATGTGATGGATCGAATGGATACCTACATCGATGACTACAACACGCCCGATCCACTGCCTTTGTCGATGCTCAAACAAATGGCAAGCGCCAAATTTTTAAATCTGTTTGAAGAAGAACCAGAAAAAACCGCCGATCCAAATCAGGCGTCGAATTTGCCAATCAAACACCCTTTATCATCAGGGAATGGGGTAGGTGCCGATACTTCTGCCTCAGAAGTCGTGGCACAGTCGCCAACTGAACCTGTTTTTTTAACACCAACCGCGTCCACGGCGCAGGAGCCTTTGCTTGACCACTCTGATTTGCGATTGCAACCAAACACTCCCTCTGAACTACCAGGCATTGAGCGAAAGTCTGAATGAAAAATTAACGCCTGCAACACTGTTGTGTAGAAAGCAAGCGGGTGATTTTGTAAAGGCTGTGCAAAATGGCGAAGCTTTGGTGGTGGCTTGTACGCAAGAACAAAAATTATTCACAGAGCTTGCTGATCAAGCTTTGACTGCGGCTGGAGCGGACGCCAAATGGGCGCCGATTCGTTTTGTCAATATTAGAGAGACTGCCGGTTGGAGCGCAGAGGGCAAAGACACCACGCCAAAAATAGCGGCCTTGTTGGCGGCGGCGCGATTGCCAGATCCCGATCCTGTCACTACAGTCACATACAAAAGCGCGGGTCGATTGTTGATTGTGGGGCCGTTGGATGAAGCAATGGCTGCTGCTGATTTATTGGCCGATACCTTAGACATTACTTTGTTTGCACAAGGCCCAGGCCAAAAGGGCGGCTCACAAAAAAGAACTTATCCCGTGTTGTCGGGGTCGATTGAATCGCTCAAAGGTTGGTTGGGTGCGTTTGAATTGACATGGTTGCGCAACAATCCGATTGATTTGGATGTCTGTACGCAATGCAATGCATGCGTGACTGCGTGTCCAGAAGACGCCATTGGTTTGGATTACCAAATCGATTTATCGCTTTGCAAATCGCATCGCGATTGCGTGAAGGCCTGTGGTGTGGCGGGTGCAATACAATTTGATCGCACCGCGTCGTCAGAAAAAATTAATTTTGATGTGGTGCTTGATTTGCGTGCGCATGCCATGGCATTCACTCAACATGCGTTGCCGCAAGGTTATGTGTCGATTCAAAAAACACCATATGCGCAAGCATTGTTGCAGTTCCGCAATTGGGTGGGTGAGTTTGAAAAGCCCAAGTTTTTTTCATACAAACACAATTTGTGTGCGCACAGTCGCAATGAAAAAGTGGGTTGCAATGCGTGTGTGGATGTGTGTTCTGCGCAAGCCATTGCGTCGGATAAATCGCATCAACAAATTAAGGTGAATCCGCATTTGTGTGTGGGTTGCGGTGCTTGTACAACGGTGTGTCCAACGGGTGCGATCAGTTACAACTATCCTGCCACGAGTGAGCATGGTGTTCGATTTAAAACCTTATTGTCTACTTTTTTAAAAGCAGGCGGCAAACAACCCGTGTTGATGTTGCACAGCATGCAAGCGGGGCAGTCTTTGGTTGATGATGTGGGGCGTTTTGCGCAACTCGGTGTTGCCAAGGGTTTGCCTGCTTCTGTGATTCCCGTTGCTTTGTGGCATACCGCAAGCGTCGGTCTTGAGATGTGGATGTCTGCTATTGCAGTTGGTGCGTCGCAAATTTGGTTGCTCACCACCGATGAAGATGCGCCGCAATATTTAGAGGCGCTGGACGCGCAAATTGCGCAAGCACAGGCTATTTGGCAAGGTCTCGGTTATACGGGTGATTGTGTGATTCGTTTGCATGCCAAGGACGCCAAAGATTTGGATCAAGCGATGCAAGGATCGCGCGCGCAGTGGTCTGCGCTCAAGGCCAATGCAACAATGCCTGCGGCTCGTTATGCGGTGTCCAATGACAAGCGCAGCACCTTTTCTTTTGCATTGGATCATTGGATGGCGCATGCGCCTGCGTTAAGCAATGCCAACGCATCGACACTCGAGATTGCATTACCCCAAGCGGGTGCGAGTATGGGCTCGTTGCAAATCAATGCCGACGCGTGTACTTTGTGCATGAGTTGTGTGAGCGCGTGTCCTGCCAGTGCTTTGCAAGACAATGCACAAGCACCACAACTTTTGTTTTTGGAAAAAAATTGTGTGCAATGTGGCTTGTGTGAAATCACTTGTCCCGAAAAAGCCATTGCATTGACACCGCGCTTGTTGGCGTCGCCTGCGCGCTCGCAAATACGAGTGGTGAATGAAACCAAGCCCTTTGCTTGTGTGCGTTGCGGCAAAGAATTTGGCACACTCAAAGCCATCGAGGTGATGATTGAGCGTTTGGGCGGGCATGCGATGTTTCAAGGCGTGGCCAAAGAGAGGCTCAAAATGTGTTCTGATTGTCGGGTGATCGATATGTATTCTTCGGATGGCGAAAACAAAATCATTTAATCATGGCAACACCACCTATTACCACCGCGCTGGATGAAGAAACGGCTCGTGCAGAGTTGTACGGCTTGTTTTCTGTTTTGTTTTATGCCACACCCACCGACGATTTGCTTGCGCAAATTCGATTGGCCCCTACAGAAGCGCCTGCTGCTGGCGGATTTTTAGAAGAGCCTTGGCGTCAATTGGTCGGTATGGCGCGCAATATGAACGATGCAGACATTCGAGCCGAACACGACAGTTTGTTTGGTGGCGTTGGCAAGCCCGAGGTCTATTTATTTTCTTCTCACTACATCGCTGGTTTTTTAAATGAAAAGCCTTTGATTCAATTGCGCAATGACATCGCCGCATTGGGTTTGGCGCGTAACGAATCGATGAATGAAACCGAAGATCACATTTCTTATTTGACCGAAGTGATGCGATTTTTAATTGCGGGTGACGATGTGGCTGTTTCTAATCTTTCGCAACAATCCCAATTTTTTGCGGCTCATTTGCAGCCTTGGGCCATGGATTTGTGCGATGCTTTAACTGCGCATCCGAGAGCCAAGTTTTATGGCGCTTTATCGAAGTTGTTAAGAGATTTTTTAAATGTCGAAGCACAAGCTTTTGACATGCTCATATAAAAATAAATACACCCAATTTTTTTTTTGAAAACAAAAAGTTTAAATAATGACCCTCAACTCAGGGGTAACGTCATTGCGCCAAGTCTCGATCTAGGGTAAAAACGCGGTTGGTATGCATATACTTGCATAGCATCTACTTTATGGAGAGTCGCATGGACAACAAACAACCGCCCGCATCTCGTCGTGGCTTTTTGATGGGTGCCGCGGCTGCTTGCGCTACCGCCACCGCAGTAACTACATTACCTACTGTGACTCAACAGGTTTCTAAGTCTATTCAAGACAAACCCATGCCCGAGCGCGGCGGTGGCTATTCGCTCAGTGAGCACGTTCAGCGCTACTACCAAACAACACGTATCTAATTGCCAGGCCAACAGGAGAAAACACATGTTGCTCACAAAAAAATCTAATCAGGCGCATTGCAGTGGTTCTGGATTAATCAATCGCTTGCACAGCGGTTTGGCACACGCATTACCCACCGTTGATCGTCGCGGTTTCTTGCGTCGTTCCGGATTGGGAATTGGCGTTGGTCTGGCCGCTACTCAATTGACGCTGGTTAAAAAAGCAAGAGCAGGCGGCACAGCAGGCGACGGCACTGGAAAGATTGAAGTCAAGCGCACGGTGTGTACGCATTGCTCGGTGGGTTGCGCAGTGGATGCTGTGGTTGAAAACGGCGTGTGGGTTCGACAAGAGCCTGTGTTTGATTCGCCTATCAATTTAGGTGCGCATTGCGCCAAAGGCGCTGCATTGCGCGAGCACGGTCATGGCGAGTTTCGTTTGCGCTATCCAATGAAATTGGTGAACGGCAAATACACACGCATCAGTTGGGATCAAGCCTTAGATGAAATCACGGCCAAGTTGCAAGAGTTGCGCAAAGCCAGTGGACCCGACTCCATTTATTGGGTGGGATCATCCAAGCACAACAATGAGCAAGCGTATTTGATGCGCAAGTTTGTGAGCTTTTGGGGAAGCAACAACTGCGATCACCAAGCGCGTATTTGTCACTCCACCACAGTAGCAGGTGTAGCCAATACCTGGGGTTATGGTGCCATGACCAATTCATACAACGACATGCAAAACAGCAAGGTCGCGATGTACATTGGATCCAATGCTGCAGAGGCGCATCCTGTGAGTTTGTTGCACATGTTGCACGCCAAAGAAACTGGCACCAAGATGATCGTGGTCGATCCTCGCTTTACGCGTACGGCGGCCAGAGCCGATGAGTATGTGCGTATTCGTTCAGGTTCAGACATTCCTTATTTGTTTGGTTTGCTCTATCACATCTTTAAAAATGGATGGGAAGACAAAAAATACATCAACGACCGCGTCTTTGGAATGGACAAGGTCAAGGAAGATGTGTTGGCCAAGTGGACACCCGATAAAGTGGAAGAAGCTTGTGGTGTTAAGCCCGAGCAAATGCTCAAGATCGCCACCATGTTGCACGAGAGTCGTCCTGGAACCATTGTGTGGTGTATGGGTCAAACACAGCACACCATTGGAAACGCCATGGTTCGTGCATCTTGTATTTTGCAATTGGCTTTGGGCAACATTGGCAAAAGCGGTGGTGGCGCCAATATTTTCCGTGGTCACGACAACGTGCAAGGCGCAACCGATGTAGGTCCTAATCCTGATTCATTGCCTGGTTATTACGGCATTGTTGAAGGTTCATGGAAACATTTTGCAAAAGCTTGGGGCGTTGATTTTGAATGGCTCAAAGGTCGTTTTTCTACGCCTGGCATGATGACCAAACCAGGTATCACCATATCTCGATGGATTGATGGTGTGCTCGAGAAAAACGAGCTCATCGATCAAGACAGCAATTTGCGTGGCGTGTTTTATTGGGGGCACGCACCCAATTCACAAACACGCGGCTTAGAGATGAAGCGCGCCATGGACAAACTCGATTTGTTGGTGGTCGTCGATCCTTATCCTTCATCAACGGCTGCGATGGCTGCAATGCCTGGCAAGCCCGAAGATTTAAATCCCAATCGCGCGGTTTATTTGTTGCCTGCGGCTACACAGTTTGAAACCAGTGGTTCTTGCACCGCATCGAATCGATCGATTCAGTGGCGTGAAAAAGTGATCGAGCCTTTGTGGGAGAGTCGCAGCGACCACATGATCATGTATCAACTCGCAGAAAAATTGGGCTTTGGTAAAGAGTTGGTCAAAAATTACAAAATGCAAACGGTTAAAGGAATGGCGGAACCTATTCCTGATGATATTTTGCGTGAAATCAATAAATGCGTTTGGACCATTGGTTATACAGGCCAAAGCCCAGAGCGTTTACAAGCACACATGCGCAACATGAATGTGTTTGATGTCAAAACTCTCAAATCAAAAGGCGGCAAAGACGCCAAAACAGGTTACGACTTGAGTGGGGATTATTTTGGTTTGCCTTGGCCATGTTGGGGTACGCCAGAACTCAAGCATCCTGGCTCACCTAATTTGTATGACACCTCCAAACACGTGATGGATGGTGGTGGCAACTTCCGCGCTAACTTTGGTGTTGAGCGTGAAGGCAAAAACTTATTGGCAGAAGATGGCTCGCATTCATTGGGTGCAGACATCACCACGGGTTACCCAGAACTTGATCATGTGTTGCTCAAAAAATTGGGTTGGTGGGATGAACTCACCGACGCAGAAAAAACAGCGGCAGAAGGTAAAAACTGGAAGACCGATAACTCTGGCGGCATGATTCGCGTGTTTATGAAAAATCACGGATGTCATCCGTTTGGCAATGCCAAAGCGCGTGCCGTGGTGTGGAATTTCCCAGATCCGATTCCGCAACATCGCGAACCGCTTTATGGCAACCGTGGTGACTTGATGGCCAAGTACCCCACGCATGACGACAGAAAAACCTTCTGGCGTTTGCCCACATTGTTTAAAACCATTCAGGATAAAAACATTGCAGACAAAGTGCATGAAAAATTCCCATTGGTGATGACCTCGGGTCGCTTGGTTGAATATGAGGGTGGTGGCGAAGAGACGCGCTCCAATCCTTGGTTGGCTGAGTTACAACAAGACATGTTTGTTGAAATCAATCCAAAGGCCGCGGCCGATCGCGGTATCGTGAATGGTCAACAAGTGTGGGTCAAAACACCAACAGGCTCTCGCATCAAAGTGATGGCGCAGGTTACTGAGCGTGTTGGCCCCGATACGGTGTTCTTGCCATTTCACTTCTCAGGTCATTGGCAGGGTCAAGACATGTTGCAGTACTACCCAGCAGGCGCAGCGCCTGTTGTGCGCGGTGAGGCAATCAACACAGCAACCACGTATGGCTACGACAGTGTGACCATGATGCAAGAAACCAAAACGACGATTTGTAACGTCGAGAAAGCTTAAGGAGAAACAACATGGCCCGCATGAAATTTATTTGTGATGCCGAGCGTTGCATCGAATGCAATGGTTGTGTAACCGCTTGTAAAAACGAACACGAAGTACCTTGGGGCGTGAACCGCAGACGCGTGGTCACACTCAATGACGGTGTACCAGGTGAAAAATCTATCTCTGTTGCATGCATGCATTGCTCGGACGCGCCTTGCATGGCGGTGTGTCCTGTCAATTGTTTTTACAAAACCGACGAAGGTGTTGTGTTGCATGACAAGGATGTTTGTATCGGTTGTGGTTATTGTTCTTATGCATGCCCATTTGGTGCGCCGCAGTTTCCATCGCAAGGCACATTTGGTGTGCGTGGCAAGATGGACAAATGCACGTTCTGTGCTGGTGGCCCTGAAGCTAATGGCAGTCAATCTGAGTTTGAAAAATATGGTCGCAATCGTTTAGCTGAAGGCAAGTTGCCTGCATGCGCCGAGATGTGTTCGACCAAGGCTTTGTTGGCAGGAGACGGAGACGTAATTGCAGACATCTTCCGCAATCGCGTGGTCAAGCGCAACAAAGGTGCAGAAGTTTGGGGATGGGGCACGGCCTACGGATCCAAACAAGCAGGTCAACCCAATAAGGCAGGAGGCAAATCATGACATCCATTCGTTATGTTGCTGTGTTGTTTGTACTCACACTATTAGGTGCATGTGGTGACAGACCACAGGCCTTGGGGTTTAAGGGTGATGAGTCTGCGTCTGCGGGTACGGTCAATACGTCTTTTAAAGCATCGGATTGGAAAGCAGGCGACAAAGCGAGTTGGGAGCAAGCCTTGCGCGCTCGCGCTCAAAATCAAAACGATTACGTTAAAACCCCTTGATTGGAGGCTGACATGCCACGCCTGCCTCATTATTTTTTAGCACTTGCACTGTCGTGTGCATCGGGCTTTGTGCTCGCGCAAGACAAACCTGTCGCGGGCGTGCAAAGTGTCAACATACAAGATGTAAAGCCCGATGCGTCGCAAGATCCTAATTACGCCAAGCAAACCAATGCAGAGCGTGAACAGGTTCAACCAGGCAACAATGCGCCGATGTGGCGACAAGTGGGCGAGGGCATCACGGGTTACAGCAGTTTGCCAAAAAGCACAGCACCAGAGGCCGGCAATTTGGTACAGCCTTTTGTTCAATACCCAGGTTCGCGCTTAACCACGGCAGGTGAAGCATGGCGACAAGTGCGCAACAACTGGATACTTCCTTATGGTGGCGCCTTGTTGTTGATTGTGTTGGGCGCAACGGCTATTTTTTATTGGCATCGTGGCACCATTGCCTTGCACGGCAAACCCACTGGAAAAATGATTGAGCGATTCACGCCACTTGAACGCTCCGCACATTGGACCAATGCAATTACGTTTTGTATTCTTGCTATTTCTGGTTTGGTGATTGCGTTTGGAAAATATTTCATTCAACCCATCATCGGCAACACGCTGTTTGGTTGGATTACTTATGCGTTAAAAACTGCGCACAATTTTGCTGGCCCTTTGTTTGCCGTGTCTTTGGTGATTGTGTTCATCACTTTTTTGAAAGACAACATGCCACGCGCCGAAGATTTCACATGGTTGGCCAAGTTTGGTGGTTTGTTTGGTTCAGAAGAAGTTCCATCGCATCGTTTCAATGCGGGTGAAAAAGTGGTGTTTTGGGGTGGCGTATTTTTCTTAGGCATCATTGTTGTGGGTTCTGGATTAGTTTTAGACAAACTTATTCCAGATCTTATTTACGAGCGCGGCACTATGCAGATTGCACACATGATTCATGCGGTTGCAGCATTGGTAATGATGTTCATGTTTATTGGACACATCTATATGGGAACAATTGGCTTCGAGGGCGCGTACAGCGCTATGCGAACTGGTTATGTTGACGAGACTTGGGCACATGAGCATCATGCTTTGTGGGCCAAGGACATCGCCGATGGAAAAATTCCTGCGCATCGAACAAAAGCTAGTGGTTCAGGTCACCCATCGGTTCAGGTTTGAGTTGGAGAAAAAAATGATAAAAACTTTCTTAATAGCTGTGATGATGTTATCTACATCGCTTGTATTTGCCAAATTGCCACCACCTAGTGATGAGGCAAAAGCGAAGGCAGCTGAGACTGCTGCAAAAACAGCACATACGGGTAAGGTTGATGGGTACTTGCTATGCAAGTCACAAGACAAAGTAGCCGCTAATGCACAGCGCAACAAAAAAGCAGGTAAGGCGATTGCAACACCACAGTGCGCAGACCCTGGCGCATTTGTTTATACGCCTGCAGCTGTAGCCCCTTCCGCACCTGCGACTGGTGCAACACCTGCGGCCCCAGCGCCCGCTAAAAAATCTTAAATTTTTTTAGGTTTAATAAAAGCGGCAGTTAACGCGCTGTGATTTTTTATTTGTTGTAAAGTTTATTAAGCTTACATCTGCGATTGACGTATAACACGCAGATACAACCATATAGCTATGCATAGATTTAAAAAGTTCCATGCAACACCATTGATAAATGCCGCGTGATAAGAGCCCGTTAAATCAAATACCTTACCTGATAACCACCCCCCCAATGCCATTCCAAGCAAAGTAGCCATGATAACTGCCCCCACACGTGCGCCGGCTTCTTGGGGTGGAAAATATTCACGAATGATAAT
>SHXN01000041.1 GCA_009693305.1 Limnohabitans sp. | reverse complement strand
GATTAAGAATTGACATGATTCAAATGAAAAACCGTTTTGTATTAGCACTGATCGCATTATTTTTTAGTATTTTTTTGCATGCATGCAAAGATGACGAAAAATCAATAGCGCAAGCACCTCAAGCTATTTTAGAAAACAATCAATTGCGTTTCCAGGGGGGTCATCCACAACTCGTGTCGTTTGCCATTATTCAAGCGCAATCCATGGGTATTTCTCAGTTGGTCGCGCCTGCCAGAATGGTTTGGAATGAAGACCGTACGCAGCGTGTGATGGCACCCTTTGCAGGTCGCGTCACGCGCATAGTGGCGGACGTGGGGCAAGAAGTAAAACAAGGTACGTCCTTGGCAGAAATTGCGTCCCCAGAATTTGGTGTGGAGCAAGCCGAAACCACGCGTGCGCAAGCTGACTTACAAGTGGCACAAAAAAATCTTGAAAGACAAAAAGATTTATTTGAACTGGGCATCGTCCCCAAAAAAGAATTAGAGCAAGCGCAAGCTGACGCTATCAGAGCCAAAGCAGAACTTGATCGGGCCAATGCAAAAACAGCTTTGTACGGTGGTGCAAAAAGTGTCGATCAAAAATTGGCTTTGCGCTCCGAAATGCGCGGCTTGGTGGTAGAGCGCAACATCAATCCTGGGCAAGAAGTCAAGCCCGATTCTGCAAGCCCCCACCAATCCCTCGTTGTTTTTAATTTCAGATCCCTACGAGATGTGGCTACAAATCGACGCGCGCGAAGAGTTTCTTAATGATTTGAAGCAAGGGCAGTGGGTTCAATTCAAAGCCAATGGTTTGAGTGAGCAAGTTTTCAAAGCCAAAATCATGGCCTCCAGCGATTTCATTGATCCAGTCAGTCGCGTCATCAAAATGCGTGCATTGGTTTCCAATCCGCAACGTTTACTCAAAGCCGAAATGTTGGGCTCCATTCAATTTGAGAGGTCATCCATTTCGGGTGTGGTGGTTCCAGCCAAAGCTGTGTTTTTAAAAGGCGCGCAGCATTGGGTTTTTGTTGAGACAGCACCCAGTGTTTTTGAGCCACGCGAAGTTGCGGTGATGCCACTCAATCCACAGCAAGTCGTCATCACCAAAGGTTTGCAAGCGGGTCAATCATTCGTTAGCGACAACGTGTTGCTACTTGCACGCGAATTTAAAATCGCACAAGACAACTTAGAGATGTCTGCATCACCCGTCGTGGCACCTGCTAAAAAGCCATGAAAAATTTAATTCGTTACGCTTTAGATCAATACCTTGTTGTGGCTTTGGCCACATTGCTCCTTGCTTTTGCGGGTGTGGTGGCATTCAAAAATTTAAGCGTTGAAGCTTTTCCAGATGTAACCGACACTCAAGTCACCGTCATCTCTTTGTATCCAGGGCGTGCTGCAGAAGAAGTTGAAAAACAAGTCACATTACCGATCGAAGTGGCGTTGTCAGGATTGCCCAACTCGATTCGACTTTTTTCTCACACACAGTTTGGTTTATCATTCAACGTGATTACCTTCAATGACAATGCCGAAGTTAATTTGGCCAGACAACAAGTCAATGAACGATTAAGAAGTATTGATTTGCCCCCAGGAGTTGAAGCCAATATTGCACCCAATGCAATGCCAGTGGGTGAGATCATGCGCTATCGACTCAGAGGCGATGGCTTTTCAACCACCGATTTGCGTACCCTCGAAGATTGGGTGGTTGAGCGTGCCTTGCGTCAGGTCAGTGGTGTTGCCGATGTGGTTGCCATGGGCGGTTACATCAAGCAATACGAAGTCAGGCCTAATCCTGCCAAGTTGCGTGCCTACAAAATCAGCTATCAAAATTTACTCGACGCATTAGGCAGAAGCAATTCCAATGCAGGCGGCAGTTATATATCCCAAGGCATTCAGCAATACAGCATTCGTGGCATTGGTTTGCTGCAATCGGCCGATGACATTGGACGCATTGTTTTATCGTCGCGCAACACCACGCCCGTTCTCATTCGTGATGTAGCAGAAGTTCAAATCGGCTCAGTCCCTCGTTTGGGTACTGTTGGTCAAGATCAAGACGATGACATCGTGACAGGCATTGTGGTGATGCGTCGTGGAGAAAATTCATCGGTGGTTCTTAAAAATGTCAAAGAAAAAATTGAAGAGCTCAATCAAAAAGGATTGTCCAAAGGTGTACAAATTGTTCCATTTTATGATCGAACATGGTTGATGGCCAAAACGCTAGGTACGGTATTTAGAAATTTGGTTGAAGGCGCCTTGTTGGTTTCACTGGTTTTGTATTTGTTTTTATCCAACGTCAGAGCCAGTTTGCTGGTTGTGTTGGTGATTCCTCTCTCACTCTTGGCTACATTTTTAGGTCTCAAGTTCATGGGTGTGCCAGCCAACTTGCTAAGTCTTGGTGCCATGGACTTTGGCATCATCGTGGATGGGGCTGTCATCATGATTGATAACATCATGTATCGATTGGCAGAGCGTGGCGAAGGTATGAATGAAAAAGAGCGCAAAGACGTGATCGTGTCGGCGGCCAATGAAGTGGGGCGTCGCACTTTGTTTTCGATGCTCATCATCATTGCGGCGCATATTCCGATATTTGCACTTCAAAGGCATGAGGGACGTATTTTTCAACCCATGGCCTTGTCGGTGACTTCTGCACTCATTGGTTCATTGATTTTTTCACTCACCTTGGTTCCGATGTTGGCTTACTGGGTATTGCGAAAAAAATTACCCCACCACGATAACAAGTTGGTCACCGCCGCCAAATCTTTTTATAAACCGATTTTGCTTTGGTCACTCAATCACAAAAAAAACATCATCATCGGTGCATTGATGGTATTTACCATATCCATGTTTACAGCTTCTCGCTTAGGCTCAGAGTTTTTACCCGAGCTCAATGAAGGCACCATATGGGTCAACGTTCGTTTGCCTTCTAGCGTTTCCAATGATGAGTCCGCCAGAATTCTTAAAAACGTCAGACGCGCATTACTCACAGTGCCCGAGGTGCGTACCGCTGTTTCTAAGGCAGGCCAACCCGAAGACGGCACCGATCCAAAAACCATTAGCATGGCAGAGGTTTTTGTAGATATCAAGCCTCAAGAAGAATGGCGCTCTGGCCTCACGCGCGAACAACTCATCGATCAACTCGATCGTGCTGTTTCTGCGTTACCTGGCATACAGCCTACATTCTCACAACCGATTCGAGACAATGTGTTGGAGTCCATTTCACAAATCGACGGACAAATTGTTATCAAAATTGCGGGCGATGATTTGGCACAACTCAAAAAAACTGCTGAAGCCATCGAACTTGAAATCAAACAAGTCAAAGGTGTTTTTCGTGCAGAGATTGATCGTCTTGGTGATTTGCCACAATTGTTAATTGAAATTGACCGCGAACGCGCCGCTCGTTTTGGTCTCAATATCAGCGATGTGCAAGATGTGATTGAAGTCGCACTTGCTGGCAAAAGCACAACCAGTTTATGGGAAGGTGAGCGTCGCTTCGCAGTCGCTGTTCGCCTTTCACCCGACAAAAGACAATTGGCGGATTTATCTGCCATTTCTATACCCTTAGCCGATGGTGGTTACACCACACTCGGGCAGGTGAGCCAAATACACGAAGCCAGTGGTGCCATGAATATCGCTCGTGAATCAGGGCGCAGAACCATGGCCATTGGTATCTTCATCAAAGACCGCGATATGGGATCCATTGTTGCGGACATGAAAGTGCGTGTTCAACAACGCATACAAATCCCAGAAGGCTACACCCTCACATGGTCGGGTGAATTTGAAAACCAAGAACGTGCCATGCAACGATTGAGCATTGTGGTTCCTATTTCATTGCTCTTGATTTTTGTATTGCTGTTTGATGCATTCAATTCTTTCAAAACAGCCCTGTTGATTTTGCTCAATGTGCCTTTGGCTTTGATTGGTGGATTCATCGCGCTTTGGATTTTCAATATTCCCTTGTCTGTATCAGCTGCAATTGGCTTTATTGCATTGTCGGGCCAGGCAGTGCTCAATGGTGTGGTGATGCTCACCGTTTATCAACAACTGCTTTTCTCGGGGCAAACCGTATTGGATGCCGTTATCAATGGCTCCGATCAGCGACTGCGAACCGTGCTGATGACTGCCATGCTGGCCGCTTTGGGTTTACTTCCTATGGCTTTGTCGCACGATATCGGCGCTGAAACGCAAAGACCTTTGGCCATTGTGGTGATTGGCGGCCTCTTTACCGCCACACTGCTCACATTGGTTGTTCTACCCACCTTATACGTGGCTTGGTTCTCGCCCCAATCTGAAACAAAACGCTGACATAATGCCAAGCAAACCTAGGAGTTTGCGTTGGTCACTTGTTTTGTTGTTTATTGTCGAGGTATAAAAACGTTGTTGGTATCCATAGTCTTCAGCGTTTTTTATATGAATACATGTTGGGCCGCACGCCCCATGAACACCGACGACGCCAACATCGTCGACCACAAATCTTGCCAAGTCGAGAGTTGGTATAAAAAAAATCAAAACAATTCCCAATTTTGGAGCATTCCAGGATGCAACTTTGGCAACGACATCGAATGGTCATTGGGTGGCGTTCATCAAACAGCAGGGCCAAGCGACGCGGCTAATTTTTGGTTAGGGCAAGTCAAAAAACGCTGGGTGCCTGTTCAAGACGGTCAGTGGGGTTTGTCTTCTACGATGGGCACTCTTCGCAGTACCAACACGCGCAATGCGTCAACCCAAGACAACTACATTAATATTCCGTTTACTCAATCGTTGGTCAACAATCGTTTTATACACATCAACGTCGGTGGTGTGCACCATGTGGTGCAAGGTACAACGCAAGCCACATGGGGATTAGGCCTTGAGTTTCCTTTGTCGAGTCAGTTGATTTTGATATCCGAGTCATTCGGCGAAAAAAATACACCAAGCAAATATCAAGTGGGATTGCGATTTTGGATCGTGCCGCAACGATTGCAAGTGGATACAACGTATGGAAATGCTTGGCAGGACACGCAGCAAGACCGATGGTTGACGATTGGTTTGCGCGTGTTAACAGCTCCGTTTTTGCCTTAAAAACGAAGACCCATGGACAATCTTCGTTGATCGACCTTGGTAAAGTTAACTTTGTCGTCTCGTGTCACTTTAAAGAAAAAATCGCCTAAGCCGTATCCGAAAGAGAAGGATTGAGCCTGGATTGCCGTTGGTGTGATTTCAATATCTGAAACAGATTCTTTGCCTTTTTTGTTGGCCTAATCCACAATCCAACGTTCTCCTTTTTCGGGACTGAGTTGCCAAACCACATGACTCACGGTTTCCCCCGTGTTGAGGCCATTGTCTTTTACTGTGTAATAAAACAAATTAGTTTTTTTAAAATATTTTGTTCCAATTCCAATTGAAACAGATTCGATGGGGTCAAAACTAAGGTTGTAATAATCACGCATATTGGTTCGGCTCAGTCCTAATATGGAATAAACCTTATCGCCCATTTGGTGGTTCACTGATAAACCCGTGAATCCTTTGGATGCAACTTGAACGGATGGTGTGATGTGACCGAGGCGCGCGCCAATTGCATATTCATATCCAGCGCGTACTTGTTTGAAATGCTCGGTGTCCTCGTAGTAGCCGATCCATGTAATGATCGGTCCGGCATTGGCTCTGAGGTTGATATCTGTGCCGCCGGTCTTGTCAGAGTTTGCTAAAAACGTGGGCGTCAATTTAAAAAACACCTCGTCTGTATTCTCTGAGCTTGGCTGGGCCCATGTTGAACAATGAATGCAAGCCAAGAGTAGAGATGAAATAATGGTTTTTGGGTTTGTCATTATAAAAAGATTTATTTCAATACATTTGTTTTTCAAATAGTGTTTAAATGTAACTTAATTAATTAATATTTTAAACATAGGGTTTTCATATGTCTTTATTTTTTGGTTCGATGTGGCACGCATGGGCGGGTAGTTTTCATATCAAGATGATTGGCTTATCTTTGTTGCCTTTGGTGTTGATGGTTGTGATGACCTTGGGCGGCGGATATTTTTTATGGGAGCCGGCGCAAGCCGTATTGCGTGAATGGATGTCGCAAATGCCCGAGCCATGGTTGATGGAATATCTCAACCCTTGGTTTCTTCAGGCGCTGCAACATCTATTTATTCCAACATTAATCATTGTTTTAATCACGCCCGTGTTGGTCATCTTTGCGCTATTGATCGTGTCGTGGTTTGCAACGCATTGGGTTGTTCAACATGTTTCATTTCAAAAATTTTCTACACTAGAAAAAAAACAAGGTGCAAGTTGGTTTCACAGTATTTTTTGGTCGGTGGTTTGTACGCTGATCGCTGTTTTATTTCTATTTATTTCATTGCCACTGTGGTTGATTCCAGTGTTTGCTTTTTTGATACCCGCATTCATCATCGGATGGTTGACCTATCGAATTATTTTTTATGATTGCTTGTCAACACATGCGTCACGCGAAGAAAGAAAGCTTCTATTTCAACAACACCGATACCCTTGTTTGCTAATTGGCATCATCAGTAGTGCGATGGGAGTGATACCTGGTTTATTGCTTTCATCGTCTTCCATGTTGGCCGCTTTGTTTTTGGTGTTTGTACCGTTTGCAGTTTGGCTTTATACCTGGATTATGATTTTTACGGTTTTGTGGTTTGCCCACTACGCATTGACTGCTCTTCATCGTTTGCGCTCTGAAGGCGTGGCGTGCCCGAGTGACACCGTCATTGATATTTAAAAGTTAAAATGGTTTGATGACTAAAACACAAGACAATCTTCAAACATTCGGGCTCATCATCCTGGGCGATGAAATCATGTCGGGTAAACGTGCTGACAAACACTTACCCAAGTGCATAGAAATTTTGGCCAAGCGCGGATTGGAATTATCCTTTGCCGAGTATGTGGGTGATTCTCCTGATCGAATCACGCAAACATTAGAGCGCGCTTTTGCGCAGTCTAATATTGTTTTTTCTACGGGTGGTATTGGTGCTACGCCTGACGATCACACGCGTCAATGCGCGGCCAAGGCTTTGGGCCAAGAGTTGAAATTACATCCGCAAGCCGAATTGTTAATTCGAGAGCGTATGAAAGATACAGCCAAAGAGCAGGGCACTCCTTATGAGCCCGATCGCCCCGACAACATACATCGACTCAACATGGGCGTGTTTCCTCAAAGCGCTCAAATCATTCTCAACCCATACAACAAAATTCCTGGCTTTACATGTCAAGGCACAAAAGGCATTGTTCATTTTGTTCCTGGTTTTCCTGTGATGGCTTGGCCCATGATGGAATGGGTCTTGGATACTTACTATTCACATTTTTTTGTTAAAGATCAATGGCTCGAAAAATCAGTGATTGTTTTTGGTGCCATGGAAGCCTCTTTAACGCCACTGATGGAAAAACTCGAAAAACAATTTTTGGGTATCAAAGTTTTTAGTTTGCCTAGCGTGGACCACCCAGAGTTTGGTCGCCATATAGAACTTGGCGTCAAAGGTCAGCCCCAACTTGTCGAGAATGCCTTTGTTTTTATGAAACAGGGTCTGTACGAGTTTGGTGCAAAATTAGGCCCCGAATTGATGCGATAATTTTTATGCACTATAATAGTGCCTAATGGGAATTGCTCGTAATTGTTAAAAACACTTCATTTGACTGGGTTTGCCTGCTGATGGATGGTGATTTTTGCATTTTTGGCGTTTCTGAGACGCACAATACACGGTTACACGGTTACACGGTTACGCGGTGTGCAGTGCGAGCGATCCTTGATGGCACAGAACCTGCTCAGCATATCAAGTACAAACACTTTTTCTAACCCCTATCCTCAGGAGATTTTGATGGCCAAAACCGTCGCTGATGTCATGAAGCTTGTGACCGACAACGAGCTTAAATTTGTAGATTTTAGATTCACCGATACACGCGGTAAAGAACAGCACGTGAGTGTTCCTATTTCCGCATTCAGTGAAGATAAATTTTCTGAAGGTCACGCATTTGATGGTTCATCCATTGCAGGCTGGAAGGGTATTGAAGCGTCTGATATGTTGTTGATGCCTGACGCTAATTCAGCATTCATCGATCCATTTTTTCAAGAGCCCGCATTGGTTTTGTCATGTGACGTTTTAGAGCCAGGTGATGGCAAGCCCTACGACCGTGATCCACGTTCGATTGCAAAACGCGCTGAGGCCTACCTCAAAGCATCTGGCATTGGTGATACAGCCTACTTTGGACCTGAGCCTGAATTCTTTATTTTTGATAACGTCACATGGGGCAATGAAATGTCCGGTTCATTCTTCAAAATTGACGAATACGAAGCACCGTGGAACAGCAGTGCCAAACTCGAAGGCGGTAACCGCGGCCATCGTCCAACAGTAAAGGGTGGCTATTTTCCCGTGCCCCCGGTTGATAGCACACAAGATATGCGTGCAAAGATGTCTTCTATTCTTGAAGAAATGGGCATTCCTGTTGAAGTGTTCCACCACGAAGTGGCGGGCGCTGGTCAAAACGAAATCGGTACCAAATTCTCAACCTTGGTTGAGCGTGCCGACTGGACGCAAAAGCTCAAGTATGTGGTGTGGAACGTTGCCAATGCCTATGGCAAAACAGCCACGTTCATGCCCAAGCCCATCGTTGGTGATAACGGCTCAGGCATGCATGTTCATCAATCCATTTGGAAAGATGGCAAAAACTTATTTGCTGGCAAAGGCTACGCAGGTTTGAGCGACACGGCTTTGTATTACATCGGTGGCATCATCAAGCATGCACGTGCACTCAATGCAATCACAAACCCCACCACCAACAGCTACAAGCGTTTGGTTCCTGGTTTTGAGGCGCCAGTTAAGTTGGCTTACTCAAGCCGTAACCGTTCTGCTTCGATTCGCATTCCACACGTTGCTTCAGACAAAGCGCGTCGCATCGAAGCGCGTTTCCCCGATCCAATGGCCAATCCATACTTGTGCTTTGCTGCGCTCATGATGGCGGGCCTCGATGGAATCGAAAACAAAATCCATCCTGGTGAAGCCGCAACCAAAGATTTGTATCACTTGCCCCCAGAGGAAGACGCATTGGTGCCAACCGTGTGTCACAGCTTGGATCAAGCGCTCGATTATTTGGACAAAGGACGTGCGTTCCTTACCAAAGGCGGCGTGTTCACAGACAGCATGATTAACGCATACATCGAACTCAAAATGCAGGAAGTCACGCGTTTTCGCATGGCGACGCATCCTGTTGAGTACGACATGTACTACTCACTCTAAGCCGTTCTCGCAACAAGCAATCAAAGGGACGGCACTGCCGCGCCTTTTTTTTAGAGAAAAAAATTGAATCGATTGTTGATATGGATGCTGAGTTATTTTTCAATTGCTTATGCGCAATTGAATGCTGTCATTTGGAAATGCGGCAATGCGTACACCAATCAACCCATCACTAACGAGTTGTGCGTTTTAATGCCACAAACGAATGTTACTGTGATAGAGGGCACCAAGGTTGCCAATCAAACGCCTTCTGCTTCTGTTGTTTCGTCAGTCAAGATCGATCCACAACAGCAGCGCGAAAGAGACGCGCAGGCCAAGAAAATTTTGAATGAAGAAATGACACGTATCGACCAACGATTGATTGAATTAAAAAAACAATGGAATAACGGTGAAGTTGCAAGGTCAGCCAATGAAGCCGCGCAATCGGTGAGTTATCTTCAGCGTGTGGAAAAATTAAAAATTGAAATTCTAAGAGCGCAGGCCGATTTAGCGGGTGTGCAACGTGAAATTGCGCGATTGCCATGAAGGAATTTGTATGCCGATGATGGCCCGTTTTGCTGCACTGGATTTATTAGCCACCTTGGTGATCGTGACAGACGCCAAGGGGCAAGTGGTGTTTGCCAATTCCGCATTAGAGGATGTGATGGGTTTCACCCGTCGAAGCATCGAAGGCTCACAACTCAAAGATTTGTTTGTAGAACCCGATTATTTAACCAACGCCATTAAGGGCGCAGTGAATAATGAATTCAGTGCGTTGCGGTTTGACGCTCAAATGCAAAGGCCTAATCACGAACCTGTTTTGGTGCATGTGATTGTTGCACCTACCCATGAATTCGATGAAGTGTTGGTTGAATTATTGCCCCTAGAAAAACAATCTCGACAAGACCGTGAAGTCAGGCTGATCGATCAAGCGCACGCCAACAAAGAATTGATACGCAATTTGACCCATGAAATCAAAAACCCACTCGGTGGTATTCGCGGTGCGGCTCAGTTGCTGCAAATGGAATTAGAAACCCGCGATCTCATCGAGTACACGCAAGTGATTGTCAGAGAGGCCGATCGTTTGCAGTCGTTGGTCGATCGATTGCTCGCACCACACCGAAAGCCACACGTTGTTGGCAATGTGAATATTCACGAGGTCTGTGAGCATGTACGTGCACTGATCTTGGCCGAATTTCCCAAAGGCTTAAAAGTGGTGCGTGATTACGACACTTCGTTGCCCGAATTTCGAGGCGATGTGGAGCAGTTGATACAAGCGGTGCTCAATATTGCCCACAACGCGGCTCAGGCTTTGGTCGATTGCATCACCCGAGGAGACGCTCAAATTGTTTTATCCACACGTATTGCTCGGCAAGTCACATTTGGTATGCAACGCTATCGGTTGGCATTGGAATTGCATGTCATTGACAACGGACCAGGGATTCCAGAATCGATCAAGGATCGCTTGTTTTTTCCCTTGGTTTCTGGACGCGATGGTGGATCGGGCTTGGGCCTCAATTTGGCCCAAACCTTTGTTCAGCAACACCATGGTTTGATTGAATGTGAAAGTGAGCCAGGGCAAACAGATTTCAAAATCTTGATTCCCTTGCCGTAAAGATGAGGCAACTTTGATGCGAATAACAAAAGGTGGAGTACTGTCATGAAATCTATTTGGATCGTTGACGACGACCAGTCCATACGTTTTGTTCTTGAAAAAGCCTTGATGCGAGAAAATTTACCCACTCACAGTTTCACCAATCCGCGTGAAGTCTTGCAAGCTTTGGATAACACGGCTGAAAGCGATATGCCTCAAGTGTTGGTGAGTGATATTCGCATGCCGGGCGGATCGGGTCTCGATTTATTGGGCAAAGTTAAAGAACGATTTCCGGGTTTGCCCGTTATCATCATGACGGCTTATTCTGATTTGGACAGTGCGGTCTCTGCATTTCAAGGCGGTGCATTTGAATATTTACCCAAGCCCTTTGATTTGCCCAAAGCGATTGAATTGATTCGTCGTGCCATGGACGAGCGACAACGCGAACTAGTGGGCGAGACGAGTGCACAAGAAACACCCGAAATGTTGGGTCAAGCACCTGCGATGCAAGACGTGTTTCGAGCGATTGGTCGATTGAGTCAAAGCAATGTAACAGTGATTATCACAGGCGAATCAGGCACAGGTAAAGAATTGGTAGCTCGTGCTTTGCACAAACACTCATTGCGTGCAAGCGGAACTTTTGTTGCCATCAACACAGCGGCGATACCCAAAGATTTATTGGAGAGCGAACTTTTTGGGCATGAGCGTGGTGCATTCACTGGCGCGCAAACCATGCGTCGGGGTCGCTTTGAACAAGCCGAGGGGGGCACTTTATTTTTAGATGAAATTGGTGACATGCCCTTAGATTTACAAACGCGTTTGTTGCGAGTATTGAGTGATGGAAATTTTTATCGCGTCGGTGGACACAGCGCTATTAAATCCAATGTGCGAGTGATTGCGGCCACGCATCAAGATTTGGAACAGTGCGTCAAAGACGGCGTGTTTCGCGAAGATTTATTCCATCGACTCAATGTGATTCGTTTGCGTTTGCCTGCATTGCGTGAGCGCAGAGAAGACATCCCTGTTTTGACTAAGCATTTTTTAACGCAAAGCGCGTTACAATTGGGTGTTGAAGCCAAACGCATTTCTGATTCTGCGATGTCGTTGTTGCAAGATTTTCAATTTCCTGGCAATGTACGACAACTCGAAAATATTTGTCATTGGCTCATGGTGATGGCGCCTGCACAATTGATTGAGCCCAAAGATTTGCCACCCGAAGTCACCATGGGCTCATTTGCGATTGTTGTGCCAATGCTTGCTGAACCGAATCATTCCAATGGTCCTGCGAGTGCTCAAGAGGTAATATCAACGACACCCATTCAAACGACGCACAGTGATGACCTCAATGGGATTCCTGCACCCGCATTTTTAAATATCCCAGGCGAAGATTGGCAAGCGGGTTTAGAAGCGCAAGCGATGACCTTGCTCGTGTCGGGTAGAACCGATGTGTGGGATGTGTTGACCGCTAAATTTGAATCGACCTTGATTCAAACTGCATTGGCAAATACAAGAGGACGTCGCATCGAGGCCGCACAAAAATTGGGCATTGGACGCAACACGATTACTCGAAAAATTCAAGAATTAGGTTTGGACGGTTAGGTTTGAATGCTCACGATCACAGGCGTGTGATCGCTAGGCCTTTCGTTTTTGCGCGGTCGCTTATCAATCCAACACGCGCTCACTCGATCTTTTAATGCATTGCTTACCAATACATAGTCAATTCTTAATCCGCGATTGCGCCTGAATGCAAATTCGCGGTAATCCCACCATGAATAGCTTTTTCCGGGTTGGTCAAACAAACGGTGTGCGTCGTTCATTCCCAGTTGTAACAAGCCTGCCATGTGTACGCGTTCTTCAACTGTGCAATGAATGGTGTCTTTGAGTGCGACAGGATCCCACACGTCGGCGTCGTCCCATGTGATGTTGAAGTCGCCCATCAAAATCAGTTGAGAGTGTTGTTGCAATTGAGATGACAACCAATTTTTAAGGGCTTCAAGCCACTTCATTTTGTAAACAAACTTATCGGAGTCAGGTGCTTGTCCGTTAGGAAAATATGCGCCAACCACGCTAACACCGTTGATGGTGGCTGAGATGACACGTGCCATGTTGTCTTCAAAACCTGGAATGTTGTGAACCACATCGGTGATGGCGTGCTTTGAAATAAGGGCAACACCGTTGTAAGTTTTTTGCCCAAAATAGGCCACTTGATAACCAGCGTCGTTGATGGCTTGAACAGGAAATTTATCGTCGGTGGTTTTGGTTTCTTGCAATGCCAATACATCAATGGGATGCTCTGATTGACACAGCGTGAGCCAATCTAAAACTTGCGGTAAACGCACGGTGAGTGAGTTGACGTTCCAGGTGGCGTATTGGTGTGCGGTCATCGGTGTGCTTTGATTGTTTTGTTGGGTGTGTTTTTAGAGGGCGTGGAGGCTTGTCGCTTGGCTATCTTTTGAGCAATAGCATACACCAACCATTGATTGAGGCTGATATGGTCTGCATTGGCACAAATGCTGATTTCATGATGCAATTGTTTGGGCACTCAAAGCGAAATGCGTCCTGATACATAATCGAAAGTGGTGATTGGATTAGGAAAAGGCAGAGAATTTTCTTTGGCCTGCGCATGAAGTTGTTGAATAACCTCTACCGTTTCTTGATACCCCTCGCTGTAGGTGTCGGTTTAAGTCGCAACGTCTGGTAATTCAACTACTGAAGTAACATATTGCCTTTGATCATCAATTCTTTTTTTTAAATTTTTATTTGATATTGTTCGGGTTAAAATTTTTGTCGTTAGCTGAGCACGAGGTAATTTTAAATTTCGATTTCATCCAAATGATCATAACCTATTTTTCCCATTTGACATCACCTGTGGCGTCATAATTGTTGAATTTTTTATTGCTCATATGTATAACTATGGTTGATTGAATGAGATCTCAATCATCTCTCCTAAATTGTTATGTGTGTGTAAGGTCAACTCACACATTCAATCATTTGATATTAAAAAAAAGTGAGAAGAGTCTTAGCAATCAATCCAAAAACATTTTGCCTCGTAACGCCTTGGTCTCGCCCATTTTTTTCTTATCCGTTAAACGACGCAAGCGCGAGGCGCGTGTGGGCTTGGTGGCTTTTCGTTCGATGGGTTCTTGTTCAACACTTTCGATCAAAGCGATAAACGTGCATAGGCGTCGAGTCGATTCATATCTTGTGTGCGATGCGCTTGCGCTTTGATGACAATCACGCCTTGCAAGGTGATGCGTTTATCGCTCAGTGCTAATAAGCGTTGTTTGATCGCTGGGGGTAAAGAACTGGCCGCAAAGTCAAAGCACAAATGAATGGCGCTGGAAACTTTATTGACGTTTTGACCCCCCGCGCCTTGCGTGCGAATGGCGGTCATTTCAATTTCGGATTCTTTGATGTCGATCAATGGGCCTCGCGCAGTCGCAATTGATTGGGTAATGGAACCGAGCGTTTTAAAACATCTTCGCCTAGCCAAATGGCTGATTGACGAGCGCGTTGTGCAACCAATGCTTGTGGCAATTGTTGGTAATCGTCGTTGAACACTTCAAAGCTGTAATCGTCTCGGTAGCCGAGTTTATACAGGCGCTGAACCAGATCGGCCAAGTGCGTGTTGTGCACACCTTCACTAGGAAACACACGAAAGTGTCGAGCCGTGGTGATGGGTTCTTCGACGGATTTGATTTCTTGCCACATGAAGTCTGCTAATTGCACTAAAAATATTTTGTCAGGATCTAACAAGTCTAAATCATCTAACGGTGTTTGGGTTGCAAAGGTGTGAAATGAATCGATGCCAATACCCAAGTTGGGCATATCGGCCATTTCAACGACTTGACAGGCTTGATTGAATTCGGAGATGGTGCGGCCCCACGACAAGCCTTCAAAAGCTACCTTGATGCCTTTGGGAACTGCGAGCATGGCCAACTTGCGCAAATCACGAGCGATGACTTGCGTATCTTGACTTGCGTGTGTGGATGTCGATGAACACACCGACAAAACTTTGGAGCTAACCGATTCGCACATATCGAGTATGGCTTTGGTGATATCGACTTTATAGTTGTGTAAATGGCCACTGAGCCCTTCAAAGTCTCGCAACACTTGAATACCCGTGACGCGCAATCCACTTTCTTTGACGATGCGAACAGCGTCTTTCACGCCCGCATCGTGTCCCGTTAAATCGCGCGCACTCAACATCACTTGCGTGAATCCTGCATTAACCATGGCTGAGAGTTTGGCTTGCAATGGACCTACTAGCGAAATCGGTCATGTTGGATTGGGGTGCGGTATTCATGATGCGCTGTCTTGTACCAATTAAAAACTAACCGAACCCATCCATGTTTGGGTGAGAGCGCCTTTGGCTTGTGCATGCAGTTGGGGTGATTCGACGAACTCAACCCCTTGCTGACTCAAGGCTTGAACCGCTTGCATGACATTGGATGTACCCAAACCGAGTCGGTGAAAGTATTCGTTTTCTTCAAAACCCAATACGGTGGGTTCGGTTTCAATCAATTGCAAATAAAAACTTCTGCATGGGCTTTGCATCAAGGTGCCTTTGGGCAAAATACCAAAGCGTTGCGTGTCGGGTAATACGTCAAACCCCAAAAGAGAGTTATAAAACGCAATCCAATCGGCACTGCGCTCATTACCAATGTATTTCACCAATCCAAAACAATGCAAACCTGCAGTGGCCGCTGGATGTTGATCGACGCCAGGGATAGGAACAAAATCAACATCGTAAATAAAAAATTTTTCGAAGCGATCGACAAAATAGATGCAACTGCTACCCACACCGTGAATGGTAGGAATATTGAGCTCAATCACTTCAACATGCGTGGGTACCGCCCAAGCGCCCAATGCAATTGCACGTTGGTATGCGGCAGATGCTTCGTGCACGCGCAGTGCAACCGCGGCGATGGTGGGCTGCTCATCGGGGGACACGCTATGGGGTAGTCCGGCATGGTGTGCATTGACAATGATATTGACGCCCCCTTGTCGGTACAACAACACTTCACGCGACCGATGACGCGCAATTGGTTGAAAGCCCATCATCTCTAATACTTGTCCCAAGGCATGTGGTTTGGATATGGCGTATTCAATGAACTCAATACCGATCATGCCAATTGGATTTGGAATATTTGCAATGGATTCGCGATCGATAGTAGGGGTAGTCATGCGGGTCTCCGTGGGTGAATTAATAACTCAATTGAGCAACTTCTCTGAGCACTTCAGGTGCGGTGGTTTCAAAC
>SHXN01000040.1 GCA_009693305.1 Limnohabitans sp. | reverse complement strand
GGAGGCCTCATCGCCGTGCTTGGTAACAGAGATCTCAAGGGTACCGGCAAGAAATTGCTCGATAAGCTCAATGGTGCACAGTTTGGACTCGTTCATGTTAATAATCATCCTTGGATGATCAACCTAATATGAAAAGTCAGGCCCAAATCGGAGTTTCAGGCTCATACCTCGTTGGAAATACACGTCTAACTCAGGCTCATACCTCGTTGGAAAGGGCTCCTTCTTGTAAATCGTATAGTTACGGTATACAATTGTGGATGATTAAAAATTTCGGCCACAAGGGCCGACAGCTTTTTTTGAAACGGGTAGAAAACAGGTATTCAAGCGGCACACGCCCCCAAACTTTCTCGCCAATTGGGCCGATTGAATGTTTAAAAAAAATGGGAGGATATTAACGTGCCTGGTTGGAACTTGCATCCATTGAAAGGCAAATTGTCACAACATCATTCCATTTCAGTTAACGGCAATTGGCGAATCACTTTTAAATTTGAAGGTGAAGACGTCGTACTCGCTGACTACCAAGACTATCACTGAAGTAACGACAGAAAAGACAAACGATGAACAAAATGCACAACCCCCCACCCAGGACTGACGATCAAAGAAGATATTTTGCCCCCTCTTGAGTTGTCGGTCACACAGGCCGCGCTTCAATTGGGCGTAACACGCGCTGCATTTTCAAGAGTCATCAATGGACGAGCGGGCATTTCGCCTGAAATGGCGATTCGAATTGAAGCTTGGTTGGGTGAAAAAAACGGTGGCAGTGCAAGCGCATGGTTGTCGCAACAAGCTGAATATGATTTATGGCAAGTGCGTAAAAAAGGCAGGCCCAAAGTTAAATACGCACGCATCGGTGCGGTAATCTAAAAAAGAGGATGCAAGTTGCTGTGTTTGGCATCAAACAACTCATGACCCTCGTCAATTTGTAGCGTGATGCCAATGTGGCGTTGCATAAAAAGTTTTTCAAAATGTTTTTTGGTGGTCGCAATGAGTGCTTCTCCCGCGCGCTGTTGTGATTGCGCGCTACGACCTTTGGCCATTCGCACATTCAGATAAACAAAAGCATAGTCGCCAGAACCACCATGGGGGTTGTTGTCATAAAGCCTAGCTTTGCGACCCGCAACACCGCCATCGGCAACCGCGTGGTATTTGGCAGGATAAGCCAACACACGAATGCCGCCTGGGGGAAAGAGCGGCTTTTGATGTTCGCGGCGAGCATGGTGCTGGCCAAGTCGTCGCACAACTGGGACATATCGGTTTCGTCGTCGAGTTGAGGCGTGTAGAGGATGACAAGGTGTGGCATGGCTTGGGTTTATAAACGATGATGTGTTGATCAAGTTGTGGTTATAGCATCACGATGGAGGGTTAACGTACCCTTTAAAGCAACGATGAAGCGCGTATTGACGCTAAAACTTCTATTCAATTAACTATTCATTTTTCTATTCAAAATCATGCATGCTCATGCCGACAAAATCCGAATGCGACTCTCAACGGGGCCGAAATCAGCCGTTGAGTTGGCCAAAGGTCTGGGGGTTAGCTAGCCTAAAGTTTCAAGAGCATTGGCACGCCTGAACGATGATATCATTGCGATGGGCGCATCTCGGTCCACCCGATATGCGTGGCGCGGCAACAGTCGAGGATTGACACTTATCTATTCACCAAATCAATGCAAGTGGAAAAATCAAAACCGTAGGCGTTTTAAATCCCGGTAAAGCCGACGGATTTGTGATGCAGTATTCAGATGGCCAACGCACCCACTTTGACGGACGGCCTTGGTGGTTGCTGGATATGCGACCCCAAGGTTATTTAGGAAGAGCCTATGCTGCTCGATATGGGCATGAACTGGGTTTGCCAAACAAGTTGTCGGAATGGAGTGATACACATGCATTGCAAGCGTTACTTCTGCAGGGCCATGATGCAGTGGGCAATTTATTGATTGGTGACAAAGCAAGAGATTATTTTTTAACCGCCGACTTAACAAAGCCTATTGATCGTTCTAGCAAGAAAAAATATTTGCGTAAATGGCAAAACGTGCCGCGCAAGGAGATCTGCCGGGATCATTAGCGGGCGGTGAACAACCCAAGTTCACTGCTCACGTGCAAAGCACGCAAGGACCCAAGCATGTGATTGTTAAGTTCAATGAGCAAGAACAAAGTTTGGTGAGTGCGCGTTGGCGAGACTTATTGTTGATCGAACACTTGGCATTGTAAACTTTGCTCGATGTGGGGGTGTCTGCCGCCCAAACAGAAATAGTCGATCAGCAGGGACAACGATTTTTACAAGTCGAACGGTTTGATCGTGTCAGCACATTGGGACAGCGTGGTTTGGTGTCATTGAGGGTGTTAGATGCGCAGTTTTTGGGTAATGCACCTAGTCCGTGGTCAGTGATTTCTAAAAAACTGTTGCAGTTAGACATGATTGATGACGATGCGTTATCAATGGTGAATTTGTATTGGGCTTTCGGAACATTGATTGGCAATAAAGATATGCAAAATAGCAATTTATCTTTTTTGATGGATGAAGAACTGTGTTATTCGACTGCACCTGCGTATGAAATGACCCTCATGTGTTTTGCGCCGTGCACAGGTGGTGGTTTGCCTGACAACTTTGCAAGCGCAGCTATTCATGCGATTGTGCCTAGTCAAACTTGGAAGCATGCATGGCAGGTGGCTAAAAACTATGTGGATCGATTGAAAGCAACCCAAGTTTGGAGCGCGCGATTTCAACCATGTATCAAAGCCTTGCAACATCACGTTGAAGGCGCGGGCGAGAGGATAGAGGGGTTGGGCTAAAGCCTCACCCCCACATTTACATACCTCATTGCCGAACTCGCTTGCGCTTTTGGTACTTGGATCCCATCGCAAGGCAACACAGGAAACACCGCATTGATTTGTCCCGTGCCCGACGCGCCAAAGTAAGGCGTGATCACTTCTGCTTTACCGGTATAACCCGACCAACCCAAGGCGCCCATCAACATCGCGGTGTCATGCATGAAACCTTCGCCATGACCTTTGCTCGCGTATTCGGGCAGCACCTCACAAAACGCAGACCAATCACCCCGCTCCCACATCTTCACCACTTGGAGATCGAGCGTTTCTAAAAACGGACTCCACACTTTGAATGCATATTCGGGGGCTAAACCATTTTGTGCAAAGCGATGTGATAGCGACCCACTGGCAAGAATTGCAACCTTGCCATCGTAATGATCTTCAATAGCGCGACGCATCGCCCAACCCAATCGCGCACTGTCATTCAAATAGTGCGCCATGCACAAGGCAGACACAGAAACCACTTTGAAATGTTGATCGGCATTCATGTAACGCAAAGGAACTAAGGTGCCGTATTCAGGATTGAGCGTGGTGGCATGATGCGTCAATGTTTCAACACCGTATTCGTTGCACACTTGCGCCAACAGCTGACCCAATGCCACATTGCCAGGAGACTCAAAGCCCATGTTGGCAATGAAGTGTGGCAACTCGTTGCTGGTATACACGCCTTTGAAATACGGTGCGCAATTGATGTGGTAATTAGCATTAACCAACCAATGCGTATCAAACACGACCAAGGTGTCCACACCCAATGCGCGACAATGTTGACTCATGATGTGATGACCATCGATGGCGTCTTGCCTCGAACCTTTGCGTGGCCTATCCAACTCACTTAAAAACATGGATGGCACATGCGTGATTTTGGCGGCCAGTGCGAGTTGTCCCATCTCAAACACCCCAGTGTGGGATGTGATGTTGTCCCATCGACACCGCAATGTTTTTGGGTTCTAAAAACACCTCATAACTCCACGTGCCACCTTCACGGCCTGTGCCGCTGGCTTTGGTGCCGCCAAAGGGTTGACGCAAATCGCGTACGTTTTGACTGTTCACAAAACACATACCCGCTTCAATGGCATAAGCCACACGGTGTGCACGACCAATATTTTCTGTCCACACATAACTGGATAAACCATAAGCGATGTCGTTTGCTTTTTCGATGGCATCGGATTCATCTTTGAATGGAATCAAACAAGCAACGGGCCCAAAAATTTCTTCTTGTGCAATGCGCATACGGTTATCCACATCTGCAAACACGGTGGGCCAAACAAAATTGCCTTTTGCAACATGCTGTGGCAATTCGTTGGCATAACTCGGTCTGTCGATGCCGCCACACAAAAGCATTGCGCCTTCTTTGGGGCCGAGTTCGATGTAGCTGCGCACCTTGGCTAAATGCGCAGGACTGATCATGGGCCCCACTGTGGTGTTTTCATCCAATGGGTCGCCTACGCTGATGCGTTTGGCGCGTTCAACAAATCGATTGACAAACTCTGCATAGATGGCGTTTTGTACAAAGATGCGACTGCCTGCTGTGCATCGTTCACCGTTGTTGCTAAAGATCATAAAAATGGCCGCATCCAATGCGCGATCAAGGTTGGCATCTTCAAAAATAACAAAAGGTGATTTACCACCCAACTCCACGCTGAATTTTTTGAGACCCGCGGCTTGCACAATGCGGTTGCCTGTGGCGTTAGAACCAGTGAAAGAAACAGCGCGCACATCGGGGTGAGCCACCAAAGGTTCACCAGCAGAATTGCCGTAGCCATGAACAATATTGAGCACGCCTTTGGGTATGCCTGCCTCCATCGCCAATTGACCCAGACGTGAAGCACTCATGGGTGAGAGTTCACTCATTTTTAAAACGGCGGTGTTGCCAAACGCCAAGCACGGCGCAATTTTCCAAGTGGCTGTCATGAAAGGCACATTCCACGGACTGATGAGCGCACACACGCCCACAGGATGAAACAAGGTGTAGTTGAGATGCGTGGGTGTGGGGTAAGTGTGTCCATCAACACGCGTGCACATTTCTGCGAAGTAATGAAAATTGTCGGCCGCGCGGGGCACGAGTTGTTTGCCTGTTTGTGCAATCACTTGACCGCAATCTTGCGTTTCAATGTTGGCAATTTCTGGCACATGTTGTGTGATGAGGTCACCCAATTTGCGCATCAATCGTGCACGTTCAACGGCGGGAGTATTAGCCCATTGTGGAAACGCTTCTTTGGCCGCCGCAACCGCCGCGTTGACTTCGGATGGGCCGCCTGCGGCAACCTCGGCCAACATTTCTTGTGTGGCTGGATTGATGCTGGCGAAATAGTCCAGACTGGTGACGGACTTGCCGTTGATGAGGTGGTGGATTTGCATGTTAGGGGCTAGTTTATAGGCCGTGTGGGGTTTGACCAATAGAAATATGCCAATCTTTAAATTGGCACAACTCAAATAAATTCATTATGATGGCAGGTTGCCCATTTTTTAAAGAAACCCCAAGCAGTGAGCGCACCCAAAGACGGAACTTACATGGCCCAAGCCATTCAATCTCGAGAGCCAGGGCGGGGCGTATTTGGCACTATTAGCATTCGCGGCGCACGCACCCACAATCTGCAAAACATTGATTTGGATATTCCGCGTAACAAATTGGTGGTGATCACGGGCTTGTCGGGTTCGGGCAAATCGAGCTTGGCGTTTGATACCTTGTATGCAGAAGGTCAACGTCGATATGTCGAAAGCTTATCGGCTTATGCTCGGCAATTTTTACAGCGCATGGACAAACCCGACGTTGATTTGATTGAAGGTTTGTCGCCCGCCATTGCGATTGAACAAAAAGCCACCAGTCACAACCCGCGATCCACTGTTGGCACGGTGACGGAGATTCATGATTATTTGCGTTTGTTGTTTGCGCGTGCAGGCACACCGCATTGCCCAGATCATGGATTGCCATTGCAATCCTCAAGCGTGTCGCAAATGGTGGATGCGGTGATGGCCATGCCCGCCGATACCAAGTTGATGTTGCTCGCCCCCGTTGCGCGTGACCGCAAAGGCGAGTTTGTCGACGTGTTCACACAGATGCAAGCGCAAGGCTTTGTGCGTTTTCGCATCGATGGACAAGTGGTGGAGTTGGCCGATTTACCTTCTCTTAAAAAAACCGACAAACACAACATCGATGTGGTGGTTGACAGAATCAAAGTGCGAGAAGACATTGCGCAACGATTGGCAGAAAGTTTTGAAACAGCGTTGCGTTTGGCAGACGGCAAAGCCATTGCATTGGATATGGACACGGGCGTTGAGCATGCGTTCAATGCGCGATTTGCATGTCCTGTTTGTACTTACTCCATTGGCGAACTAGAGCCGCGATTGTTTTCTTTCAACTCGCCCATGGGCGCGTGTCCGAGTTGCGATGGTTTAGGTGCACAAGAATTTTTTGATCATGCGCGTGTCGTTGCTTTTCCGTCTTTGAGTTTGTCCAGTGGGGCTATCAAAGGATGGGACAAGCGCAATGCGTATTACTTTGCAATGTTGCAAAGTTTGGCCAAGCATTACCAATTCGATTTAGAAACGCCTTTTGAAAAACTACCTGTGCATGTGCAGCAAGCCGTGTTGTATGGATCGGGCGAAGAAGAAATCAAATTCAGTTATGTGGTGGAGTCGGGCGCCAATACAGGGCGCAAGGTGAATAAAAAGCATCCATTCGAAGGCATCATGCCCAATATGCAGCGGCGTTTTCGCGAAACCGATTCGGTGTTGGTGCGCGAAGAGTTATCGCGCTATCGCGGCTTGCGCATGTGCACCGATTGCGCAGGCACGCGTTTGCGTCGCGAAGCGCGGCACGTGCGATTGGGCGAGGGCGATCAAGCACTCAATTTGCATGACGTGAATCAAATTACGCTCGACAATTGTTGGCATTATTTTCAAGAGCTGAAACTGATCGGCTCCAAAGCGGATATTGCGGACAAAGTGGTACGTGAAATTGCGTCGCGTCTTCAATTTTTAAACGATGTGGGCTTGAGTTATTTGAGCTTGTCACGCAGTGCAGACACCTTGTCAGGTGGTGAGGCGCAACGCATTCGATTGGCCTCTCAAATTGGCTCTGGCCTCACGGGCGTGATGTATGTGTTGGATGAACCCAGCATTGGACTGCATCAACGCGACAACGATCGGCTGATTGACACCTTGCAACATTTGCGAGACATTGGCAACAGCATATTGGTGGTGGAGCACGACGAGGACATGATTCGTGCGGCTGACCATTGCATTGACATGGGACCCGGCGCGGGCGTGCATGGTGGTCGTGTGATGGCGCAGGGCACACCGCTTGATATTGAAAATAATGCGCAATCATTAACGGGCCAATACATGTCGGGTCTTCAAAGCATTGCTGTGCCATCGCGCAGACGCGCATGGTTGCCCGCAAAGGCCGCTGCAGTGGCAATGCCCAGGGCCAAAAATGCTTTCGGCGTTTCTTCTGTTGATCAACAACAAATGCAAATGAATGCGGATAACTTGGCAGGCTTGCAAGCATTGATTGTGCAAGGCGCACGCGGCAACAATTTAAAAAATGTTTCTGCAGCGTTTCCGGTGGGCTTGCTCACCTGTGTGACGGGTGTTTCAGGTTCTGGTAAATCAACTTTGATCAACGACACTTTGTATAACGCTGTCGCGCGTGCGCTTCATCGCGCGCATGATGAGCCCGCTGCACACGATGATATTTTGGGATTGGATTATTTCGACAAAGTCATCAACGTCGATCAGTCGCCCATTGGCAGAACACCGCGCAGCAATCCTGCTACTTATACCGGTTTGTTCACACCCATTCGCGAGTTAATGGCCGAAGTGCCGATGGCGCGAGAGCGTGGTTATGGGCCTGGTCGTTTCTCATTCAATGTCAGTGGCGGGCGATGCGAAGCGTGTCAAGGCGACGGCGTGGTTAAAGTTGAAATGCATTTTTTACCCGACGTGTATGTGCCATGTGATGTGTGTCATGGGTTGCGTTACAACCGCGAAACATTAGAGATTCATTACAAGGGTCGCAACATCGCTCAAATTTTAATAATGACGGCGGAAGATGCTCATGCATTTTTTAGCGTAGTGCCAGCGCTGGCGCGCAAACTTCAAACACTGTTGGATGTGGGCTTGGGCTATATCCGCTTGGGGCAATCGGCCACCACCCTGTCAGGCGGTGAAGCACAACGCGTCAAATTGGCGCTTGAGTTATCCAAACGCGACACGGGGCGCACGCTTTATATTTTGGATGAGCCCACAACAGGCTTGCACTTTGCAGACATCGCATTGCTTTTAAAAGTATTGCAACAGTTGGTCGATGCGGGCAATACCATCATCGTGATTGAACATAATTTAGATGTGATCAAAATAGCCGATTGGCTTATTGACATGGGACCCGAAGGCGGTAGCGGTGGCGGGCAAATCGTGGGCGTTGGCACACCCGAAACACTCGCGCAAAACAGTGTTAGCTACACCGGCCGCTACCTAGCCAAAAAATTGGCCAATTAAGCCAAACTTTTAGCGGCATTCAAACTGTCGCGTGTTTGTATGGCTGCATGCCGCGCGGCTTTGGCATATTGTTCGTCCGATGACGCGTACAAAATTGCGCGTGATGAATTCACAATGATGGGCGCATGAGGTCGCCATCCCGCACGAACTGTTGCTACTGCATCACCGCCTTGCGCGCCCACACCTGGTATTAGCAATGGCAATGTGGGTGCTATTTGTCGCACACGGTCAATCTCTACTGGGTAGGTTGCACCCACCACCAAACCCAGTTGTCCATTTAAATTCCAAGGACCCTGTGCCAACTTGGCTACGTGTTCATACAACAAGGGCGAGCCTTCAACAGAAGACAAGCGTTGATTTTGCAAATCGGCACCACTTGGGTTGGACGTGCGACACAACAAAAATGCGCCTTTGTTGTGATATGTCAGATAAGGCTCAACCGAATCAAAACCCATAAATGGCGACAAGGTCACCGCATCTGCACCGTACCGCTCAAACGCTTCAATCGCGTATTGGGCAGCCGTGCTTCCAATATCGCCTCGCTTGGCATCCAAAATAACGGGCACATGCGGCGCAGTTTTACGTATGTGTTGCATGAGTTTTTCGAGTTGATCTTCGGCGCGATGCGCAGCAAAGTATGCAATCTGCGGTTTAAAGGCCATGCACACATCGGCCGTGGCGTCCACAATGCGAGCGCAAAAATCATAAATGCGAGAAGTATCGTTTTTGTATTGGGCTGGAAAGCGCGACGGCTCGGGGTCTAGCCCCACGCACAGCATGGACTGATGAGCGAGGCTGGCCTGATTCAGTTGGTCGATAAAAGTCATTGGCGTATTGTAGAGGCCAAGTCAAGCAGGTCAATCAACAAGCCGTTACCATTGCAGCATGTCTACCATTACTTGAAAACAATTGATCTTGCTCGTGATCCTCACCTTGGTGTGGGGCATCAACTGGCCCATCTTAAAAATCGGCCTCACCAATTTTCCGCCTATTTTTTTAGATCGTTTTGTATGTGTATTAGCCTTCCATTTTTAGGATTGGCTTTGTGGAAATTAAAAATTTCTTTTGTCGTTCCGCGCGCACAGTGGCGAGAGCTCATCATGCTTTCATTTTTTAATATGTTTGTGTGGCATGTGATGGTGATCGTTTCATTGTCTTATATGACGAGCGGACGCGTTGCTATTTTGGGTTACACCATACCGATTTTTTCAGCAATTTTTAACCTGTGGTTTTTTAAAACTCCGCTTCAATTTCGTGCTTGACTGGGCGTTGCTGCGGCGACTTTGGCTGTTGTGTTTTTGCTGTGGCATGAATTCACTCAATTAGCAGGAAAACCGATTGGCGTATTCTTGGTGCTGGCCGCCGCAGGAAGGTGGGCCTATGGCATTCAACGCCTTCGTCGCACCGAGATGACTGTTTCAACCATGACGATTTCATTTTGGATGACGGCAGTGACCGCCGTCCTCATGGCCGCTTTAACCATTTTTTTGAAACGGATCGATGGACCATGCCTCGCACAGAAACATGGGGCGCAATTATTTTTAATGCCTTTAGCGTGTTTGTTTTTGCTCAAACAGCTTGGTTGATATTGGCGCGCAGTTTGGCCCCACTGGCCTCCACATTGAGCGTGATGTTTATTCCTACGCTTGGGGTTTTTAGTGGTGCTGTTTGGCTCAATGAAATTTTGCATTGGCAAGATTGGGCGGGCGTTTTCTTAATTGTGATTTCAACCGCCTGCGTTTTGTGGCCCACTCGCGACTCGAAGAGCCAAACATAAATCACGCCACGCTTTGGATTTTTCACTGGCGCTGGTTAACAAATAACTGGGCAGATAGGTCACAACAACGGGGATGCCTTGATAGTGATAAACCTCGCCTCGCAATTTTCCTAAAACCATTTTTTCAATTTCTGTAACACTGTCTTTTAATAACGTATGAATCGCAGATTGTCCCATCGCCAAAATAACACGTGGTTTGATCAGTTCGATTTGTCGCTTGAGGTGCGCGTGACACGTGTTGATTTCTGGTTTGGTGGGTTTGCGATGGTTAGATGGTTTGCATTTGATCGCGTGAGTGACAAACACTTGAGGCTTCCAAATCTGTTCAGATGCATTGGACGCGCGTTGCAAACCTATGGCTTTGAGCATGTTGTCGAGCAACTCACCAGCTGGGCCCACAAAAGCTTGCGACTCAAACTCTTCTTTATCATCGGGATGTTCGCCCACAATCAACCAACGAGCAACCGATGAGTTGTCATTAGAAACTGTGAAATTCTTTGATCCAAAAACCGTATTAACTCTTCCTTCGCATAAATCGCAAGCAGCGCAAGTGGACACGGCTTGTTGTAACTCAATCCAATTCATTGCATCCAAACCATTAGGCAAACTGCGTTGAACAGTCGGGAGTTTTGCAACCGTTTCTACTGTTGGCTGAGCAATGGGTCGATTAACGGGCGCTGGTTTTGCAACCGTCTCAATCACATCAGGTACAGATTTTTTTTTGGCTGTTGGCAACCATACTTTGACGCCCATTTCTGCAAGCATGGCGCGTTGTCGTGTATCGGGTTGAAGACTCATAATTGAATCCGCATCACGATGGCGTCTTCGCGTTGTGTGGCGCTGACTGGATAATAATTTTTTCGATCGCCCACAGATAAGAATCCATATTTTTGATATATAGAAATTGCGCGCAAATTGCTACGTCGCACCTCAAGCCACAAACAAGACACGAGACGTTCTCGCGTGTAATGACACACCATATCGAGCATGTGTTTGCCCCTGCCTTGACCTTGATGCGATGGAGCTACAGTGACGTTGAGCAAGTGCATTTCATCAACACCACGCATCGCAACATAGTAACCAATCAACTCACCACCTAAATGCAAAGCAAGCATGTGATAGCCCGACAGCATGGAGTCTTGAAAATTGCCCCGCGTCCAAGGATGAGAATAAGCGGCTTGCTCTACGCGCAACACATCATCAAGATACTCTTGCGTAAATGGCGTAAATAAAGCGTTGGCTATGGACATGGGGTGTTAAGAGATGCTTGGCGTCGTTCGGCGGTGGTTTGAGCGACTTTCTCGCGTATATACATTGGAAAAGCTTGGTCGGGATCCCGTGCTTGCCCATTGAGCCACGCATGCGGTGCAAGAGCCAAAAGAGCCAATGCATTCGGCAATGAATAAATGGAGTCAGACACCAATTTTAATTCATCACTAATCTGTGTTTGATGCGCACTAAACGCATTGCCGCAGACCCGTTTGTGCTCGTCTTCGTGCCAATGGGCAGGCCAACTGAGTTGATGCGGATCAATCAACTCGGGAGCGAGCACACAAGCCCATTGATTGTTGTGCCATTGATAAGCACCCGCATACATTTGATTCATGCGCGCGTCCATCAGTGATAAAAAACGATGGGATTGAGGATGGTTGGATTTTGCGGCTTGTGCCATTGCGAGCAAACTATCAACTCCAATGACGGGCAAATCGGCGCCCAATGCAAGACCTTGCGAGACAGCGCAGGCGGTACGCAAACCCGTGAACGACCCAGGCCCATGAGAAAAAACAATCGCATTTAAATCTTTTAATGCAATGCCCGCTTGTTTTAAAACACGCATCACCACGGCAATTAAATGCGCAGACGATTGCGAACCCCCAGCGCCTTCGTCGTGAAAAACCTGGTCATCGATTCCAACGGCAACCGACATGAGCTCGGTGCTGGTGTCAATGGTTAAAAATTTCATATATCGGTATTATCAACGCTTCCGATCACGTCCTGCCCGAATCGATTGATAATCAAACCATGGTCTTATTTATTATTTGGATTCGCCGACTCTTTTTTGCAATCGCACTCGTTAGGTGTAGCGGGGGGTTTGTAGCTGCTCAGGTACAAACTAAATCATCGGCTTGGCTACCACCCAGCGTGATTGAAGCGATGAGACGCGCTCAAGTGCCAATCGACGCTCTTCATGTGGTGGTGATGAAACCGCAGTCCAACAACGCAACGCCTTGGACACACAACGCCAATGAAAAAGTCAATCCTGCTTCGCTGATGAAGTTGGTGACAACTGCTGCTGCATTAGATATTTTGGGCCCAGCTTTTGTTTGGAACTCACCTGTTTTCATTGAAGGCGCTATCAACGAAGGCGTGCTTCAAGGCAATGTTTACATCAAAGGCCAAGGCGATCCCAGATTGGGCGTTGAAAAGTTGTGGCTGTTGATGCGACGCCTTCGCGGCCTTGGCATTGCACGCATACAGGGCGATATTTTTTTAGATCGCACAGCATTTGATTTGCCGCCGCACAACCCCGCAAGTTTTGACGGTGAGCCTTTGAGACCCTATAACGCGTCGGCCGATGCGCTGTTAATTAATTTCAAATCAATGCTGATTTATTTTGTGCCTGATTTGCAAGCCAAAGTTGCACGCATACACACTGAACCGCCGCAAGAAGGCGTGAGCGTTGCTTCAACGGTACCTTTGATACAAACCGATTGCAACGATTACCGCAGCGCACTTAAAGCGCAATTTCAAAATCCACAACGCATTGTTTTTTTAGGCGGATATCCTGCAACGTGCGGCGAAAAAGTTTGGCCAATCGCCGCGCAACAACCCGACAACTTTGCCGCTAGAACTGTGTCCGCTCTATGGTTGAGCGTGGGCGGACAACTCAATGGAAAAGTGCGCGATGGCGTTGTGCCTGCAAATCTCAAACCCGCTTTTCAAAATGAATCACCGACTTTGTCTGAGGTGGTTCGAGACATCAACAAGTTCAGCAATAACGTCATGGCAGAACAATTATTTTTAACATTAGCTTTGCAACAATCGGGCACAGGCAATTCAAAAAATGCACGCGATGCGATTGCGACATGGTGGTCAGAAAGACTTGCGAATGTGCCCGCGCCACAAATCGAAAACGGATCGGGACTGAGCCGCGAGTCGCGCATTCATGCCATGGGCTTGGCCCAATTGTTGCTCTGGGCGTGGCGCTCTCCCATTTACCCTGAACTGGCTTCTTCATTGCCAATGACGGGAATGGACGGCACGCTCAAGCGCATGAAAACGCAAGCCAGTGCTCATTTAAAAACGGGAAGCTTGCGCGATGTAGTAGGTGTTGCGGGCTATGTGGATGGGCCATTGGGACAGCGATGGATTTTGGTCGCCATCATTTATCACAACAATGCCAATGCGGCGCGCCCTGCATTGGACGCGTTAATCAATTGGACGGCACAACAGCCTTAAGGAAAAACAAATGAATGCATCCGATGTGTTGGGTTATATCGTCGCACCGCTCACCACGATTAGTTTTTTTGCACAAGCGTGTTGCACATTCAAAACCAAAGATGTGAGCGGCATCACACTCGTTTTGTCTTCAGGGATTTGGTAGATGCAATGGTAGTACGGAAAAAATCACCAGCCTGAATAACCGCGCATGGTGTTGTAAACCTGATTACCCAATAATCGGTGCACGATGGGCGTTGGATATTTGTCGGTAGCGTAGAGGTACGATAAATTTACTGTGTCTGTACAAGCGGTTAATATTAACGACCTAGCGGCGGTGGTTCCATCACAAAACTTGTCCGTTCGATTTGTGATGCCCAAACTGTGAAGGTAGGTGACACCTTTAAATAATACTTCAGCGTCATAAAGCCGAATGCCCTCACCAGACTTTTGTGTGCCAAAATTTTCTTTGAGGGAGTCATTGAATTCTCGAGCTAGGGCTTCAAGGGTCGTATCTAAACTGCTTATTTTTGAAAATGGACTGCCAGCAAGACTCGGAACCGCCAATAACATGATGTGGTTTAAGCCACTGGGATTAACAAGACTTCTTACATAATCACGCAAAGAGTGAGCTTGTGTCTTGATATCTGCTTTTGCTAGAGTTAATGCGGCATCTGTTGGACTTGCGCCAAGTGTTATAGCTTTGTTGAAAATATCCACAGCCCCGCCCATCACCAGCAACAGATCACCAGCTTTGGGCGTATTAGAGCCAGTCAGCGCACCAATTTGATTTTTTATTTGCGCAATAGTGAATTCAGTGCCTGTCCCTGCGTTGACTATCCCGCTAATAAGTTTTCCATCTGCCGCTGCTGTGCTCAAACCATAATTGGTTGCAACCTGTATGGCCCAATTGTTAATCGTTCCATCGTTTACAGTGATTCGTTCTTGGTAGTTGGTTGCCGGACTCCCCAAATAACTATAAGAATCCCCAATCACCACAATGCGTGAAGGAATAAACTCGTCAACTTTTGATGTACCTGAACCACAACTCGCCAAGCACATCAATACAAATGCAGCAATCGAGGCAAACAAAAAGCGACCAAATCGGGAAAAGGGAGCTTGCAAGAATATTCTCCTAATAATCGAATAGTTTAACTAATTATTGGTTGCGATCACTTAATGCGCGCCGCGCTCAAGGCGGTCAAGAATACCCGCCCAATCTGGCGAGGAAGGCGGCCTTTCAATCCATATTTGAGCAACGCCTTGTGCATCCAATTCGCGCAAAGTAGAAAAAAGCGTATGGGCACAGTGAGCAGCGTCGTCGGGCATAGTCAAGAAAATCGTCCCTAGCTTTAAGGAGGGGTCAGCCGACAACTTTTCAAAAACCTCGGGGTTTGTGCGCGACCAAACGCCAATTGTTAAACCGCCCGTCTCATTTGCAAGCTGATTTTGTAAAGCCAACATCAAATCTTGCGACTCAAAAAGACAAACCTTGGCCCGTGGGGCGTAATGCGACTCCAGCGTGCCCGAGGCCTTGGGGGCCCCGCTCAGCAACTCATTGGCCATTAAAACTTTTTGACCGCAGGCTTTTGACAAAGCGTCCACAGTCAACATCCCAAGCCTGAGTAAGACAGGATGTTCACGCGTGCAGTCGACAATCACTGACTCGATTCCAACGGGGCAAGCACCCGCGTCCAAAATTAATAACTCTTCACCTAACTCGTCTTGCACATGCGGAGCGGTGGTAGGGCTGACACGCCCAAAGCGATTGGCCGACGGTGCGGCAACACCCATTACGCCTAACTGTGCCGCTTCTTTTAAAACCGCTAACGCAACAGAATGCGCGGGCATGCGAATCCCA
This sequence comes from Limnohabitans sp., assembly GCA_009693305.1. Classification (GTDB taxonomy): domain Bacteria; phylum Pseudomonadota; class Gammaproteobacteria; order Burkholderiales; family Burkholderiaceae_C; genus Limnohabitans. Next base: position 665 of record SHXN01000040.1, on the reverse strand, counting down.
ATGCTGGCTTGACCGCCCGCCGCAGCGAATGCCACATCGTCATGACGATTCAATATCAGCGTTAAGGGGCCGGGCCAAAACGTATCCATCAACGCTTGCGCAAACGCCGGAATATTGTTTGCAAAAAAATGCACACCGTTTTTGTTGGCGATGTGAACAATCAGCGGATGATCGCTTGGCCGTCCTTTGAGATTAAAAATACTTGCAACTGCTTGGGCATTGCAAGCGTCTGCGCCCAATCCGTAAACAGTTTCAGTTGGCAAACCAATGAGACGCCCTTGTTTTAATTCGAGAGCGGCTTTTTGAATATGGACAAATAAATTGGCATCAACAATCATGATTTACCAAGCTGCAATGCCAAGAATCGATGCGGCTTGATGGGCACGTTGTCGAGTCTCGTGGATATCAACACCAGTGACAGTGAGATGCCCCATTTTTCGTCCGATTTTGGCTTCATTTTTTCCATACAGATGCAAATGCATGCCAGATAGAGAAAGAACCCGCGACCAATCGGGCTCGCGGATGGAAGTGTTCGTCGTGTGCCACAAGTCGCCTAATAAATTAATCAAAATACTTGCACTGTGCAAACGAGGTTGCGTTAAAGGCAAACTGGCCATACAGCGCACTTGCAATTCAAATTGTGAAACGTCACAACCATCGATGCT
>SHXN01000039.1 GCA_009693305.1 Limnohabitans sp. | reverse complement strand
CAAATTCATCTCTTCCAAAAACTCACGCTTGCGCGTGCGCTTGGTGACCAATTCAAATCCAGTGCTGGCAAAGGTGGTTTGTTTCATCTACCTATAACAATTGAGTTACGCCTGTGGATGACTTATCATGCGACTTTTGCAGAGAATCCTTAAGTCTATATTTTCCCAGCGCAATGCTAATAACTCGCTTCGTCTCATTGCAGTTTCTAATGCAAGAATCACAATAGGTCGAGTCCAAACATTTCGCCTGCCGATTGGCTCTAAAGCAAAAAGCAATCTTGCAGTTTCCTCCTTCAACAAAGTGCGTGAACGACCTATCGAGGATGTTGGTTTCCGAACGTTTTGCACAGGATTGGGTGTATTTATACCCCATTCACGGCGAGAATGGCTAACGATTGCGGAAATATATGCCAGTTCACGAATGACTGTTGCTGGCTTGACCTCTTTTAAACGTTCATCTCGATATTGCGCGATGCGGGTAGAGCTTAGGTTGGCTAAACTCCAGTCTCCAATCGGCTTTTTAGCAATTGCCGTTAATCTAATTGTGTCTTCCTTTCCTGATTTCTTCGTTGGAGATACCTCACGGACATAGCGCAGCATGATGTCCCGTAGGGTGGTGCGTTGGGCCTCTTGTGTGTCGACAAATTGACCTTTGTCCATTAATGACTCAACCGACCTAGCCCATCGGTCTGCATCAGCTTTAGTCTCAAATGTTTTGACTTGGTCTGGATAGCCCTCACGACTTACTCGTGCCTGCCATTTATTGTTTCTTTGTCGAAAAGATGCCATTTCATGCTCCTGAGTTGGACAAGAGTTGGACAAGCGGTCTTTTTGAGTTCCTATAAATTAATAATTTGTCAGCACTTACTCCCCTGCCACAAAGCTCCCGCTCTTGCCACCATGCTTATCCATCAACCTAACATTGGTGATGGTCATGCCACGGTCCACCGCTTTGCACATGTCATAAATGGTGGCTAAGGCGGTTTGGGTGGCAATCAGCGCTTCCATCTCAACCCCCGTTGGGCCGACGGTTTCAACCGTTGTTTCGCAAACAATGTGCGGAGGAGAGACAACGATTGTGAAATCCACCGCAATTCGAGTGAGTGAGAGGGGATGGCACAAAGGGATTAAATCGCTGGTTTTTTTGGCGGCTTGAATGCCCGCGATGCGAGCAATACCCAGCACATCGCCCTTTTTGGCCGTGCCTTGCTGAACCAATGCCAAGGTGGCGGGCAACAAATGAATCTCGCCGCTCACCCTTGCAATGCGGTGGGTGCTGGGTTTTCTACCCACATCAACCATGTGAGCCTGTCCTTGGGAGTCAAAATGAGTCAGATTCATGGTGATGCATTAGAGAGTTAAGATTTACCTTGAATCATACGACTATGCGCAAACTCTTTCAAAACTTCACTTTTAAATCCTATCGACTCTTGTTGGTGTTGACGGTCATGCTTTGTTTCTCAATCTATGCGCAAGCCCCCTCGTCTGGGCGGCTTCCAAAAATTGGCGACGGAAATGAATTAGGTCTCACACAAGAAAGGCGCATCGGCGAGATGGTGGTGCGATCAATTTATCGCGACCCCGATTATTTGGATGACACGGTATTAATGGATTATGTTCAAGATTTTTGGATCAAATTGCGACAAGCCGCACGCGTGCGAGGCGAAATCACGACCGAGATTGACGAGCGTTTTGCGTGGGAGGTGATGCTCATTCGCGATAAAAGCATCAACGCGTTTGCATTGCCGGGTGGTTTTATGGGCGTTAATTTAGGATTGATTGCCAGTGTTTCTACTGGGGATGAGTTGGCGTCAGTGATGGCGCATGAATTGAGTCACGTTACACAAAGACATATTGCTCGAATGTTTTCGCAACAAGAAAGAAATTCGCCTCTATTAACGGGTGCGTTCTTGTTGGGGCTTTTGGCCATAAGCAGGGCGCCAGAGGCGGCGAGTGCATTGATTTTGGGCGGTCAAGCAGTGGGCGTACAAACGCAGCTCAACTTTTCAAGAGACATGGAGCGTGAAGCCGATCGCGTGGGCTATGGCGTTCTCACACAAGCAGGGTATGAGCCTCGCGGTTTTGTGGGCATGTTTGAAAAGCTTCAAGCAGCCGCAAAATTCAATGATCGAGGTTCATATCCCTATTTGCGCTCGCACCCGCTAACCACAGAGCGTATTTCAGATATGCAAGCGCGTTTGCAGTTGTTGCCTGAACAAGCACCTTCAGCGCCCACTTATTCGCATGCCATGATGGCTGGGCGCGCCAAGGTATTAGCAAACTCACAATTTGACGCGCTCAAAAATTTTCAAGATGAAGTGATGGCATTGAATGCGCAATCGCCAGTTGCCAAGCGTGTGTCAACTTTGTATGCGGGCGCAATGGCCGAGGCCTTACATAACAATGCGTCTGCGGCGCAACGTCATATCGAAGCCCTGCGTCAAATCAAAGAACTAGATAATCAATCAAAGTATGTTTTGCAATTGTTCGATGCAGAAGTCAAAATTAAAAGTGCCCAATTTGCACAAGCCATTGCAACGATTCAACCTTTGGCTGAAAGCCGTGCCAAACGATTGATGCTGACACAAGCACGCTTGGGCACTCAACAAAAACAAACAATCAAAGAAGCCGTCGATGATCTGGTGATGTGGTTGGCTAATCATCCGCGTGATGCAGGTGCATGGAGTTGGCTCTCCCAAGCCGCGAAAGCACAGGGTGATGAATTGCGATCGGTCCGTTGCGATGCAGAGTCGCGTGCATTTCAATACGACGAAATTGGAGCGATTGACCGACTCAAAGCCGCGCAAGATTTGTCACGAAAAATGTCGCGCGAAGGCAAATTAGATCGTTCGGGACAAATAGAGTCGGCTATTATTGACTCTCGATTGCGTGAGCTAGAAATGACGCGCAAAGAACTTTTGTTACAAAAATAAATTGTTATGCCTACTATTCATATCACCGATATTGAGTCGGCCATTAATTTTTGGAGAAATAAAAAAACTTCTCCCGATGGAGTTACATTGGCATCTGAAGTGCGGGCATTGGCAGAAGTTTATGCGTTATTGATTTATTACAAGGAAGAAGAGGCGGCTGAAAAAGGATTTCCACCACGCGCTTACGAAGCTTGGCTGGAGTGGTATCGCACCACACCTGATACGCCCTGCATTGCGATATGCTCAACGAGTCAAGGCGACCTTTTGTGCAAAGGTTGTGGACGAACGTTCGAAGAAGTTCAGTTGTGGACAGAAAAATCGCCGTCTCAAAAAAGACAAATATGGCGACGTATCACTCAAAGCGGGGACTCGTGGCGATTCAATCGGTATGCCGAGCGCGCTTTGCAAATCAACAAAGTCGATTAAACACGTTTGGCCAATTGAGCGGCCATGCCAATATAGGTGGCAGGCGTGAGGGCTAGCAAACGATCTTTTTCTTGCAATGGAATATTTAAAGAACGAATTAAATCCTGCATCGCTTTTGCAGTAACTGTTTTGCCACGCGTGACTTCTTTGAGTTGCTCGTAGGCGCCTTGTACGCCGTATCGACGCATCACCGTTTGAATGGGTTCAGCCAAAACTTCCCAAGCATCGTTTAAATCAGCGGCGAGTGCTTCGTGATTGATTTCAAGTTTATGCAATCCGATGCTTAATGATTGATAAGCCAAAACGGTGTAGCCCAATGCAACGCCCATGTTGCGAAGCACGGTGCTGTCGCTGAGGTCGCGTTGCCAACGGCTGATGGGCAATTTTTCAGACAAATGTTTGAGCATCGCATTTGCCAATCCTAAATTGCCTTCTGCATTTTCAAAATCAATTGGATTGACTTTGTGTGGCATGGTGGATGAGCCAATTTCGCCTGCTTTGAGTTTTTGTTTGAAATAGCCGAGTGACACGTAGCCCCAAACATCGCGTGACCAATCAATCAAAATGGTGTTGGTGCGAGCAATTGCATCAAAGAGTTCTGCCATGTAATCGTGTGGCTCGATTTGAATGCTGTAGGCTTGAAAATGAAGCCCCAAGCCGGGTGTTAATGAATCGGGTGCAGATTCGACGACAAGACGACTGAAGTTTTCCCAATCAAAATCATGACGCGCTGACAAATGTGCGTTGTAGTTGCCCACTGCGCCGTTCATCTTGGCCAAAATGTTGACTTTGGCGATGTTTTCGCGCGCACGTTCGAGACGGACCAACACATTGGCGACTTCTTTGCCAACGGTGGTTGGACTTGCCGTTTGCCCGTGGGTGCGACTCATCATGGGCACACCGGCATATTGATGCGCCATGTTTCGCAAAAAATGAATCACCTCGTCGATGCAAGGCAGCAACACCTGTTGGCGTGCGGCTTGCAATTGAAGTGCGTGACTGGCGTTGTTGATATCTTCGCTGGAGCACGCAAAATGAATAAATTCAAGGCATTGTGCGAGCTCGTTTTTGATCTCGGTGTTCAATGCACTGGATTGACATTGCGCTTTGATCCAATATTCAACAGCCTTCACATCGTGATTCGTTGTTTTTTCGATGTCTTTGATGGCCAATGCATCGTCGGTTGAAAATTGTTCAACCCTATTTATTAAATATTGTCGTGCGCCCGTGCTCAAGGGTTTGAATTGAGGCATGCCCGCGTCGCTCAATGCGATCAGCCAAACGACTTCGACTTGAACGCGGCGGTGAATATAGCCTTGCTCGCTCATCAAGGGACGAAGTGTTTGTAGTTTGGCGGCGTAGCGGCCATCCAAGGGAGATAGGGCGGTGACGGTAGGGAAGTTCATCCCCTTATTTTAGGCCTTGGTTCACAAGTTGGGTTTTAAGTCGACAAATTCGATAGGCATTACAATAGAGGATAAACATTGGTAGTTAAATCTCATGAAACTGATCGGCGCATTCACAAGTCCTTAAGCACGCAAAGTGCGTATTGTTATGGCAGAAAAAAACTCGAATACGAATTTATTGGGGAAAACGTGTGGTCAGAAGCCACAACCATTAATTTATCCAACCCTTTGGGCAAGGTGCCTTGTTTGGTCATGGAAGCGGGCGAAGCTATTTTTGACTCGCGCGTCATTTATATTTAGACACTTTATCCCCTGTTGGCAAACTTATTCCTCCAATAGGGCGCGAGCCTGCAGAAACCAAAACTTGGGAAGCGCTTGCAGACGGTTTAATCGATGCGAGCATTTTGGCGCGTCTAGAAGCCACATGGGTGGGGCGTAAAGAAACGCAACGTAGCCAAGCTTGGATTGATCGACAAATTCAAAAGGTCATGTACTCACTCGAAGCCATGAGCAAAGGCCTTGGCGAAAAAATTTTTTGCATGGGTGTGCATTTGAGTTTGGCCGATATCGCTGTGGGTTGCGCTTTAGGTTATTTGGACTTTAGATTTCCACAAATAAAGTGGCGTGAACAATATCTCAATTTGCAACAACTGCAAGACAGGTTGATACACCGCCAAAGCTTTATCGATAAACAACCCAGTTAAATATTAGTTGTTGGCGCGTTTTTTAAGCCAACGCATGAAAGCGCCGACGAATGGGAGTTTTTCATACAACTCTTCAGCCGCGTCCCAATAGTCGCGGTGAACTTTAATTTTCCATTGTGCGTTGCTTGATTGTTCAAAAAACAAATGTGTTCCACCACGGATACATTGCTCTTGATTTTTGTGAATATCGCGAAACGAAAATAAAAAATCCCAAGTTAAAAAACAATGCGCAGCTTGTGTCACGGTTTGTTTGACGACAAAGCGCGGATTGACGAGCGCAACAAACACATGACTAAAAATACGCTCAATCTCTTTAAGGCCTTGAACTTCATTGAACGGGTCTTTAAAGCTTGCATCTAGCGTATAAAAATCTGCCATACGTTCGACATTGCTGTCTTTTAAATTTTGAAAAAACAACGACCAAATTAATGACGGATGGCGGAACCTGTGCGGAGGTGTCAAAAGTGTTCATGTCAAGTTTGGGTGAGTCGACTGGCTACAAAAAAATAAAGCCGATACGGTAGTATGCGCAACAATTGCAACCAACGCGTGAAACGTTTGGGAAAGTGAATGTGAAACAATCCTTTTTGCCAGCCAGCGAGCATGTGTTGCGCGGCCTCTTGGGGCGTGATGAGCGCAGGCATATGAAAATCATTATTGCCGGTGAGTGGTGTTTGAACAAAACCTGGATTGATCAAACTCACGCCGACGCGATGCGGGTGCAAATCAATATAAAGCGTTTCTGCTAAGTTAATCATTGCCGCTTTGGTGGGGCCATAAGCCAAACTTTTTGGCAACCCCCTAAATCCTGCAACGCTTGAAATGAAACCGATATGACCACTGCCTTGTTTTAAAAAATGGGGGAGCACTGCATCCAGCATGTATAAAGCGCCTGTGTAATTAACCGATTGATGTTTGAGTATCTCGTCTAAATCAAACTGCGTGGCGCGTTGTTCTTTGTAATGACCTGCGCAATACACCACCATATCAATACCATTTTGTTGAATGATTTTTTGAGCGGCTTCTTGTAAGGCTATGGAGTCCGTGACGTCCAGTGATACGGCCATGCTGCCCGGATGATTCAACAGCCAATCTTGCAGGGCACTCGCACTGCGCGCAGAAATCGTGACCTTGGCGCCTTGTGCGTGCAATGCCTGCGCCGTGGCCAATCCAATACCTGACGACGCGCCGATGAACCAAACGCACAAACCTTGCTAATTGCTAATCGGTGGATTGAGGGGCGTAAATAAATTCATGTTTTTAGACTCTGCGTGCAAATGAAAGGGTGACTTCGCCAAAAAAAATGCCCCATTTAGACATGCTCGCTTTGTTGATCATGACGCGGTCATTCATTAAATACATCCAATCATCAAATTGCACCTCCCAAACGCGACCGTCGACAGGCAAAGACAAGGTGTAATTCCATTGAAACGCATTGCCACTGGTTTGACCTTTGGCTTTGCCCACAACATCGTCTGCCGCGCCTTCGTATTGTCCGTTGCCTAAGTGTTGCAATTTCCAAATGCGTTTTTGTTGGGTGCCATCGGAATTAACAAAATCTTCATCGAGTACGCCGCTATCACCCTGCCATGAACAATTCATCACGCCAGTGAATCGTTTGACTACGCGACCTGATCGATCGGTGAAGATGCCCCAAGCGTCAATCACGCCATTGAAGTATTGTTTCAAATCAAGCACGGGGTTTTCTTGTGCGTAATCTCGTGGCGATGGCCCCGCACATGCGCTCAATCCTGCCCATGCCCCCATTGCCAAAATCAATCGTCGTTGCATGAAGTTTCTCCTTTGAAATGGTGTTGTCCAAAATAAAGAAATAGACCTGCTAAAATTTTGATCACACAAGGAAACAATCCGTAGGTTAATGATAAAGTCTGCAGACCTGTGGCGTCTGTTTGACCGGGTGTGTAACCCATGATTTGCAAGAGAGGCAGTGAAGCGCTCACAGCAAGAGCCGAAATAAATTTTGTTGCCACTTGCCACCAACTCAAATATTGACCCGATTGCGCTGTATTTTTTTGAATCAAACCACTGAGCAAGGCGTTGGGGACAATTAAATCAGCGCCAAGAGCTATACCGCTAAGCAAACAAACCAGGCTATAATCGACGACCTCACCTGTGCTTAATGTCAATGTCCAAATAAAAACTAAAACCGCCAAAGATATTCCCATCAACCAGCAACGAATCAATCCAAAGCGAGCAACGCAACGCACCCACAAGGGCATAAACAAGGCAGCTGACACAAAGTACAAGGCTAAAAATAGACCTTGATAAGACGCGGGCAACTGCAAACGATCTTGTATAAAAAACAAAATCAAACTCGCAGATATCGCCGACGAAATTCCATTTAAAACAAACACTCCTAACAGCATAATAAAACTTTTATCGAGCCAAACAGAAACAATGGAATGTGACTCATTTGTTAATGCACGAATGCTTGAAAGATGAGGTGCTGGCGCGCGGTACCAAGCCATCATCGCAATCCATAACAGAGCAATAAAAACACCAACCAATAGATTAAATCCAAAAAAAGTTGGCAGAACGCTTGCAGTGATGGCGCCAACCAGTCCCAATCCTTCACGCCATGCGACGATGCGACTGCGCACAACATCGTCACCACCCAGGCGTGCAGCCCATGCTTGTTGCGCAATACAAAGTGTGCTGTAAGACAAATAAGTCATCAATAAAACACTGCCAATGAGAAAAAAAGAGGGCGATTGCATGTCCATCAATAAATCAGGATTAAAAATTCCTGCAAATCCCATTGACAAGCTTGTTGAGGCGATAACGCAGGCGATTAAAACGCGCCCATTGCTGTGATTCATCCAGCGATCCGTCAGTTTGCCTATCCATGGATCGGATACCGCATCGAACATGCGCGACATCAATAAGATAAAGCCCAATGTGCTGAGCGACAGCGCGTAGGTTGTGGCCATGTAATGGGGCCATTGAACATAAAGTGGCAAGGCAACAAAAGACAATGGCAAAGCGGGCAAGCCTAAAAACAAAAGACTTAGACGCGGGGTATTCATGAACTGATATTAAATTTTGCGCAAGGTGTATTGCACCACATCGATATTGCCTTCTTCAAATGCGGCTTCGCAATAGCTGAGATAAAAGCCCCAAGTTCTAATAAAGGGCGTATCAAATCCTTGCGAACTAATGCTTTCAAGTTCTGCCAAAAATTGTTCGCGCCAACGACGCAATGTCTCTGCATAGTCCTTGCCAAAATGATGCGTGTCGACGACTCCAAGGCCTGCCATTTGTGCTTGCTCTTTGAAATGATGCGGGCTGGGCAAGCAACCACCTGGAAAAATATATTGCTGAATAAAGTCTGTGCCTTGAACGTAGCGATCAAATAAAGCGACATCGATGACGATGCTTTGAATGCAAGCCTTGCCATTGGGTTTGAGTAAGCGACTGACCGTTTGAAAATAAGCAGGCCAATACGCTTGGCCTACGGCTTCAATCATTTCAATTGAAAAAATAGCATCGAAAGGCTCGTCATTGATGTCTCTGTAATCTTGCAAACGCAGATCGGCATTGAGTTTGTTCCATTGCATGCGCTGTTGCGCATAAGCCAGTTGCTCGTGACTGAGTGTGACGCCCGTTACCTGCGCACCGAATTCTTGCACGCCGAGTTGTGCCAACGCACCCCATCCACAGCCTATTTCTAAAATACGTTGATTCGATTGTGGCGTGATACCTGCCATGTGAAAGGCTCTGCGCAATTTAGTCCATTGCGCATCGATCAGCGGCTGTGAAAAATTTCCATCAAACCATGCAGAGGAATACAGCATGCTGGGGTCTAACCACAGCTTGTAAAAATCATTTCCCAAATCGTAATGAGCTTGAATATTTTTACTGCTATTTTGTTTGTTGTTGCGTCGCATCCAATGACGAATGCGATAAATTAAACTTCCAAGCCAATTGCCATAAATAATGTCTTCCACATATTGACGGTTGGCAATTAATACGCGCAAGAGTTGTGTGAGGTCGGGCGTGGTCCAATGTCCTGCAATAAAACCCTCTGCAAAACCGATGTCGCCCGAATCCATGGTTGCCTTGAAAACATTCCAGTGACGAATGTTGATGCGTGCATGGAGGGCACCCTTTCCAAATGTTCGGATATTGCCATTTTGCAATTCCATGGTGAGGGTGCCGTATTGCAATCTTTCTAAAAGTTTGAGGACGGTTTTGGCCGAGCGAGGTGCAAGGTCAAGTGCTTGTTGGGTAAAAAAAGTTTGGCTCATGGCGTCATGTGTGAGCCAATAAACGGGTTGATTGCATATCTGGCAAATTGTCCGCGCGCGTGACAAACGATGTTGGCGGTGTTGGTTTGCGAAAAAATGGAACACGTTTGATCCATAAAAGCAATGCGTTCCAATGAATGCGCGCCACCACGGCCAACGTGAGCAGTGGGTAGCCCCATAAAGATTCACGCAGTGTGGTTCTTGAGATGGGTTTTAATTCGCCGCTCACGCTGGTGTGAATGAGTAAGCCTTGATCATCACTGTGATCGATTCGAACCACCGTGCGCTCCTGGCCCAAGTGATGGGTGCGCATATAACGAAAAGCGTATGAGCCAGAGACGCGACAAAACGGCGACACATGAAACATTTTTTGAGCCAATTGTGTAACGCCATAACGCGGCTTATCTAATAAATAGCAATGACGTTCACCAAATGTGTTGTTCACTTCAACCACGATTGCGCGCAGTTGATCGTCTTTGCGATGGCAATACCAAAAACTCACGGGTTTAAAAGTAAATCCAAACACGCGTGGATAGCAATGCAACCAAATTTCACCATCGGCATCATGAATGCCATGTGTTTTTAAAACATCCAAAAGCCATGCCAATGCGCCGCCTTGCTCGCTTGAACGGGCGTCACCATGGTCTTTGTCGTGAAAAGAAATCAATCCTGCACGATTAACAGCTAAGCCCGTTTGTGATGCTTCTTGCAAACGACGCATAGGCAACATCAAAAAACAAGTGGGATAAGAAAAGGCGTGATGCGTAGGGCGCATGCGCGTATGTCGCACTTGACCAAAACCAATGCGCGCGCTCATGCGGCTACATTGTGCTTTATGGTATTGAGTAAAGACTGCGCCGCCGCAAGGCCTGATTGAAAACCGTCTTCATGAAAACCGTAACCCATCCACGCCCCTGCCCAATAGGTTTTATTTGTTCCTTGCAGATGATGCAGTTGCTGTTGGGCTTGTATGGCTTTGAGATCTAAAACGGGATGATCGTAGTCATAGCTTTCAATCACCTGTGAAGGATCGATGTAGCGAATGGGGTTGAGCGAGACGATCACGTCTTGTTGAAACGGCAAGGGTTGAAGTTTATTAATCCAATAGTGCAAGCACACAGCCGACGCGTCACTCGTTGCGGCTTTGCGCTCGTAATTCCAAGCGGCCCAAGCCAATCGATGACGTGGCATTTGCGATGTATCTGTATGCAATACCGCGCGATTGGATTGAAAGCGTATCGCGCCAAGTAAGCGTTGTTCATCAAACGAGGGCGCATTCAACAGGGCTAAAGCCTGATCGGCATGGCAGGCCAACACAACATGATCAAAATGTTCTGTGCCGTTTGTGGTTTGAATCAGTACACCTTGTGCATCGCGATGTATATGGAGGACGGGTGTTTTCAATCGTTTATCTTGAATGGATGCAATGATCTTTTCAACATAATAACGAGATCCACCTTGAACGGTGAACCATTGGGGTCGGTTGTTGACTTGGATCAATCCATGATTGTCAAAAAAACGCACCTTGGTGGCCACAGGAAATTGCAACATCTGATCGGTTGGACAACTCCAAATACATCCAAGCATCGGTAACAAATACCAATCGCAAAACTCTGAAGAAAAATCATGCGCATCTAAAAATATTTGCAATGGTTGCATCAATTCGTGATCGCGATTGTTGCGAGCCAACTCTGTGGCTAATCTGTTAAAACGCAAGACGTCGCTGAGCATGTTCCAAAAGCGCGGGTGAAATAAATTGCTGCGTTGTGCAAACACGGTGTTGAGCGTTGCGCCGTTCCATTCCAACACGTGACCATTGGGCAACGGTGCTTGAGCAGAAAACGACATATCGGAATGCGCGATTTGAATGTTGAGACGTTCAAACAAATCAATCAAGCCTGGATAGGTGCGTTCGTTATAAACCAAAAACCCAGTGTCAACACCATGGGTGATGGGGCCTTTTGCGCTCAGTAGGGTGACGTCAACCGTGTGTGCGTGTCCGCCAAAATAATGTGCAGATTCGAACAAGCTCGCCTGCACATGCGGATTTAAGCCGTGCGCGGCTGACAAGCCTGCAATACCCGATCCAACAATGGCAACGCGGGGTCTCATCAATTAAGGCGTCTTGGTTTGCAATTGTTTTTCGATTTCAGCCACAAAGGATTTGTCATCAGGTGCTGTCATGCTGCTAAAACTTTTAATACTCACACCATCGCGGCTGATGACATATTTGTAAAAATTCCATTTGGGCGATGTTTGTGTCCGTTGCGTTAAATTTTTAAACAAGGGAGATGCATCGCTGCCTCGCACCGAAGTTTTTGTAAACATTGGAAATTTTACACCAAACGTGTTTTCACAAAAATCAGCAATTTTTTTGTTGTCTTCGGGTTCTTGAGAAAAATCGTTGGATGGAAATCCCAAAACGATCAAGCCACGACTTTTGTATTTGTCGTACAAAGCTTCGAGTCCTTTGTATTGCGGTGTAAAGCCACAAAAACTTGCGGTATTGACCACCACGACCACTTGACCCGAATACTGGCAAAGATTTTGTGGCTTTTCATCTTGTAACCGAGCCACTGTCTGGTTGAGAATGGCGGGACAAAAGGATGCGTCGTTGGGATTTTTGGCTTGGACGGGCTGAACCGTCAGAGTTAAAAGCAAACAACCCAGCCCAGTCAAAACAGAATGAGCAGAGGACAATGAAGGCTGATTGGCAGGGTTTAAGTTTTCGATTTGAAACATAACAAGCATTTCTGTGATTTTTATTGGATAATGATGAGTCAAGATAGAAGATCTGTCTTGGACGAATTATATACCCCCTCACCTTCACGGATAATCATAAAGATGAATAGGCTCTTCCCGACGGAATCAATACTTATGTCCATCGCGGCAGTGGAGAGAGATAGCGGCATTGGCAAGGACACACTTCGGGTGTGGGAGAGGCGTTACAACTTCCCTCAACCCACGCGTGACGCCTATGGCGAGCGCGCCTATCCTTTAGAGCAGGTTGAAAAATTGCGCGTCATTAAGCGTTTGATGGATCAAAGGTTGAGGCCAGGAAAAATCGTCAGTTTGCCCATTCATGTATTGAATCGAATGAGTCTGGATCGTGGGCCGGCATTAGAAGATACCGACATGCAACCTCAAGAAGTGCAAGCGCATCTTCTTCCTTATCTGCAATTAATCAAAATGCACGATGTTGTTGGATTGCAAAAATTATTTTCAGAATATATTTCCAAGCAAGGCCTTTCTTCATTTGTGAATGATTGCGTGGCCCCATTCAATTTATTGGTGGGTGAAGAATGGATGTGTGGGAACTTGCAGGTTTTTGAAGAACATTTGTATAGCCAATGTGTCACACAAACTTTGCATTGGGCAATGCTTCAATTCGACAGACCCACTGGTTTGGCAAGCCCCAAGGTGTTGTTAACGACATTTCCTGAAGAGGGGCATGGTTTGGGTTTGTTGATGGTGCAATGTATGTTTGAGTTGAGTCACTGCTCATGCCTTTCTTTGGGCGTGCAAACACCCATTCGTGATGTTGTGCTGGCGTCTCAAGCGCAGGAATCAGACATCGTGGCACTCAGTTTTAGTTCTAGCATGAACCCTAATCATGTAGTCGATGGACTCAACGAATTGCGACAGCAATTACCACTGCATGTTGAAGTTTGGGCGGGAGGCAACAATCCCATATTGTCAAAACGGCAGATCAAAGGCGCGTCCGTGATGAAAAATTTATATTCAATTCATCATGAGCTTCAAAAATGGCGCAAATCACAAGCTTAGATTTTTAACTCAGGCAATGGCAAACACAAAATTCCATAAATCAAGAATCGCTTTTCTTTCGGTTTGCAATTGATCATTTGGCAATTGTGTGGGTTCTTCATTTAACCTTGCGCGGTGTTGAACTTGACGTAAAACACGATACGCTTGCGATGCATTCAAACCCATGTTCGCAGGAAGCAGTCCGAGAGACTCTGCGCTGTTCAATAAAGCAATATTGCCCAAATTGTCAACCAAACTTAGATGTTGATGTGAATAACCCAGCACCAAATACTGAACCACAAACTCCACATCAACCATGGCCCCTGCGCTGTGTTTGACATCAAACCATTCTGACTTTACAGGACGTGCGTGTCGAAGTTTATGCCGCATCGCCAAAATATCTTTTCGAAGAGCGGTTAAATCGCGCGAAGTTGTGAGCACTCGATAGCGAACGTTGTCGAAAGGTTCTTTTAATCGTTCTTCACCCGTGCAAAAACGCGCGCGCGTCATCGCTTGGTGTTCCCAAACCCATGCCGTATTAGACCCGCGTTGCGCTTGGTAATCGGCGAATGCTTCCATCGAACTCACCAACAAGCCTGAGTTTCCGTTGGGACGCAATGCGGTATCAATCTCGTACAAATCACCTTGTCCTGTTTTGACTGTGAGCCAGTTGATTAACTTACGCGCAAATTGCGAATAGATTTCTGCCGCTTGAGGGTGTTCGTCATCGTAAATAAAAACAATGTCTAAATCACTGCCATAGCCCAATTCTTTGCCACCATGTTTGCCATAACTCAAAATTGCAAATTGGGGAGATTGGCGATGACGTTGCTTGAGACGTGACCAAACCCACCTCGATGTGACGCGCAAAATGGTGTCGGCCAAGCCACTTAGATCATCAGCCACTTGTTCAACGCTGATTTTACCTGGGACATCACGCGCCAAAGTTAAAAAAACCTCGGCGTGGTGTGCGCTGCGCAGTAAATTGAGCAATGCTTCTTCATCGGCTTGATGGGCGTTGTCGAGTGCGAGGCGTCGAGTTTCTAGCAATTGTTCAAAAGACGGTGCATCAAATCTTTCATTGAGAATATTCGCGGTGGCAAGTTCATCCATCACGCTGGGGTGTTGAATCAAATAGCGAGCCGGCCAACGAGCGGCACCCAGCAAATCAAGCAATTGGCGATGGATGTGAGGACGCTCAAGCAACAAAGATAAATAGCTGTCGCGTCTGAATAATGACTCTATCCATTCACTCCATCGCACGGCGCCAATCAAGGTGACAGATTTTTCATTGATCCAATCCTGTGTTCGCAGCACCAAACCCATGAGTCGCTGTTGTACTTCATCGCGCATCACACGAATGTGCGGATGCTCGAGCCACAAGGCAATGCGTTGCTCAAACTCTGTCGACAGTTGATCGAGCACTTGTTGCCAATTGCTGATCAATTGGCTCGCTTCATTTTTGTTTGGTGCGTGATCGCCTTGATTGAGCAGGCGATCAAATTCATTAGCAACAAAATGACGGTGATGTTCAAGCTGTGTTTGAAAAGATGGGGCTGAATCAAATCCCATGGTTTGTGCGATCCACTGCAAATCCTCTGTTTGAGATGGCAATACATGGGTTTGTTGATCGTCTAAATATTGAATGCGGTGCTCAAGACGGCGTAAAAAAATATACGCTTCGTTGAGTGCGTGAACTGTTTCTTGGGTGATCAGTTGTGCGTGACTCAAACGCTGCAATGCCACTTGAGTGGCTCTCGTTCTTAATTCGGGTGCTTGTCCACCACGAACAACTTGCAACAATTGCACAATGAATTCAATTTCACGAATCCCGCCGCGCCCCAACTTCACATCGTTGTTGCGCTCCATGCGATGACCGTAGCGTTGATGGGCATTGTCTCGAATCAGTTGATGAAGTTTTCGCAAAGATTCAAAAATACTGTAATCTAAAAATCGCCTAAACACAAAAGGCACAACCGTATTGCGCAAATCTTTTGATTGTTCAATCGCAACAAAAGGCGCAACCACTCGACTCTTTAACCAAGCAAAACGCTCCCACTCACGCCCTTGCACTAAAAAATATTCTTCTAAGGCATCCAACGGAAGCACTACGGGCCCAGATAAACCGTTAGGGCGCAAAGCCAAGTCCATGCGAAACACTTGTCCATGCTCAGTTATCTCACCTATACAAGAAAAAATAATTTTGACGATCTTAGAAAAATATTCGAAATTGCTGATGCTCCCAGCGACATTGGATAAGCCATCGGTTTGGCCATCTTCGTTGTAGATGTAAATCAAATCAATGTCACTCGAAACGTTGAGTTCCCGTGCCCCGAGTTTGCCCATGCCAATAATCCAGAGCACGGCGCGATTGCCTTGGCTGTCGCGTGGGGATCCATGTATCGCATCGACCACTGATTGCGCATGTGTAAAGGCTTGATTGAGCGAAAATTGCGCTAACTCGGACATGGCATGAGTCACAGTTTCCAGCGGTGCATTTTGTTCGCAATCGAGCACCACCAAACGTTCTACAACCAATTGACGCAACACCCTGAGGGTGTGGGGTAAATCTGTAAAAATAGGCCGCAATCCATCAAAACAATTTTGCAAATG
>SHXN01000038.1 GCA_009693305.1 Limnohabitans sp. | reverse complement strand
CATGCGATAAATAAATGGCATTAAACAAGCCGCCAATAAAACCCATGTGTAGAGCAATACTTGCAGCCTAGTAAATTCATTGCCGTGCGTGACGGGCAACATCGGAAGCCCTGATTTTCTGTAATCTTCAACGCGATAAAGCGCAAGCGCCCAAAAATGAGGGGGCGTCCACAAAAAAATAATTAAAAATAAAATCAAAGCTTCAGGTCCGACATCACCTGTCATCGCCGCCCATCCTAAAACGGGTGGCATCGCACCCGATGCGCCGCCAATCACAATATTTTGTGGCGTGAGTGGTTTCAAAATCACTGTATAGATGACGGCATAGCCCACAAACGTTGCAAATGTGAGCCACATGGTGAGTGGATTAACCATCACATACAAAATAGTTGAACCGATCAAACACAATACGGCAGAAAACAAAAGGGTGTCGCGATCACTCAATTCACCTTTTGCTGTGGGTCGCCAAGACGTGCGTTTCATGCGTGCATCGATTGCTTTTTCGACGATGCAATTGAATGCGGCGGCAGCGCCCGAGACAAACCAAATTCCTAAGCAAGCCCACAAGGCCAAACTAATCTCGGCAAGCGCGGGCAAGCCGGGGACCGCCAACACCATACCAATAAGTGCGCAAAACACAATCAACTGAATGACGCGCGGCTTGGTCAATGCGTTGAATTGACGCCAGCGAGGCATATCGGATGTGACAACAGTGCTCATGAGTGGTGTAGGGCTTTAAAAATAGATGACAAGCTCGGATTATCGTCGCTGGTGCAAGTCCATGCTGTGGTGATCAGGATAACCAATGCCGCCGCCCCACCCGTGT
The DNA here is from genome assembly GCA_009693305.1 of Limnohabitans sp. GTDB lineage: Bacteria > Pseudomonadota > Gammaproteobacteria > Burkholderiales > Burkholderiaceae_C > Limnohabitans. Next base: position 15,725 of record SHXN01000038.1, on the reverse strand, counting down.
GAATCACAGACGCAATCAAAGGCCAACTGTACACCACATTGGATATGCCAGTTACAAACTGCAAGACTAAAACAGCCATCAATAAACCAGCGAGTTGTTGCCAACCTTCTTTGTTTAAAAGCCAAGCCAACACCAACACAACGCACATCAAACCATAAGCCATGAGTCGATGCGTGTAATGAATGGCTGTGAGCGCAGAAAAAGTCAGCGTATCACCTTGGCTTGAAAATCCCAATGGGCGCCAAATTTCAAATGCGCTTGAAAAATCCATCTCAGGCCACCAAGAATTTTGGCATTGCGGGAATTGATCACAAGCCAATACCGCGTAATTGGTGCTCACCCAAGCACCTAATATCAGCTGAATGAATAGCGCAATCGTGGCCAACCAAATCCAAAGTCGGAGATGACGGCTTGCAGGTGAGTGGGCAATATCACCTATGCTTTGCATTTGTCTGACCCATTGTCGCGTCAGCAAAACCAATAGCAACATCGCACCCAATAAATGCAAGGTTACGATGGCGGGTTGTAATTTAAAAGTAACTGTCCATGCACCAAACGCACCCTGCAAACACACAACCAACAAGGTGATGCTGGGTAAAAATCTTGAAAAACGATAATGCATCCACGAAAAAATTGCCATTGTCAAAATCAGTACACCCACCCCAGTTGCTAAATAACGATGCAACATTTCAATCCATGCTTTGACAGGGGTGACCGGGCCGCTTGGCATGGCCTCTTGTGCCTGTGCAATAACATCCTTGGCACCCACAGGCGATAAATGCCCGTAGCAACCCGGCCAATCGGGGCAACCCAATCCAGAATCTGTGAGTCGAGTAAATGAACCAAAGAGAACCAAATCAAATGTTAAAAATAAAGTGAGTAGGGTGATTTGTCGAAATCGTTGTGCGGTATTGGCATGGCGATGGCGCAACCAAATCCAACAAAGTGGCCCCATTGCAATCACCATACCCATGAGCATGAGATGCAAAACAGGGCTCCAGTTGTAGGCAGGTGTTTCCATCATCAACGTCCTGGCAAATCCCAGCCTGCAGAAGCTCTCAAAACGCGCTCCAAATCTTTTTTGATGAGGGCAGCCTTTTCTTTATCAATGAGCGCAGAAAATCGCATCATCCATTCACCCATTGGATCGACCAAATAAAAATGATCTTGCAGTGCAAAACCAGTTTGAGGTTTTAACCAAGCCTCAATCACCTTCGATTGAATGCGCCAAACCTGCGCCTCTTGCAGTCCAGGCAATATTTGCGCGGGTACCGCTTCATCGTCAGAGATTAACCAAACCCAATCGACACGCCCACGCTCTTTGCCCAAGGACGCTAAAATTTGTCGTTGCAAATACAACCTGTTTTGACATTCAAGCGGACAAGCGCCAGATCCCACACTGATAAGCAACCACTGTTTTTTGAGTTGTGACAAGCCACCTGCTTGCCCTTGCAAATCGATCATCTGCGAATGAGGTAATGATCGCGTGGGCTGAATCAACTCGCCAAAGGAATTGATTGATGCGGGCCTTGCCACGTAATACATAAAATAAGAAGCAACGACGGGTGACAAACAAATTATAAAAACAAGCAACATCCGAAAGCGCCCCGCACGCGTGCGTTTGGCATCATACGCCACACTATCAACAGGACTGGGTAAGTCATAAACAGTGAGGCCTAAGGGCTGATTGGCATTGTTTTTTTCGACATTATTTTTTTGCATAAGGCTTTATCCATTGAAACCAAACGTATAAAACTGGAATCAAAGCGCTGAGTGCAAACCACTGCCAAGCATACGCTCTGTTTTTATCCGATGTTTGAGTAATATCTGGCCAGTCACGCCTTAAACCGTCGCTATTTGCGTCTATTTGCAAAACAGTTGCAACAAACCTCAATTTCGTCTCTGTTTCAACATCCTTCATTTGAATATTCGATTGAATACGAGGTTTTTTTGCATCGCCGCCTTGATCCGATGAAGTTGAATTGCCCAATGTAAACCATTGCGACAAAGGCAAATCGATACGCCCTTGGACTACAACCCCTGTTGTTGGCGTAACAAGACGTGGCAAAAGCGTGGGGTCGCGCAAATCACGCGCAACCCAACCACGCTTAACCAAAACAGCCTCTTGCGCATTGATCTTGAGGGGCGTCATCACCCAAAAACCAGCGGCTCCATGGTGACTACGATTGCCTAAAAAAATAGTTTGATCAGTCAACCATTGACCGTTTAATTCAACTGCTTGATGCGTCGATTGCCACAATTGCTGATCTGCGCGTAATTGCTCTAATTGCAATGCAGGCCTTGCTTGCATTTGAATCATAGCTTGATGAATATCATCTTTTTGTTGTGCGCGTGACAACTGGCACAGAGCCAAAGCGAAGGTCATCGCTACGCTAATCACTGCCGCCATGGCAATCACCCATCGACTGAGTTTCGATGTGGGTGTTGAAATGAATCCTTGAGTTGATTTCACGAGATAATAGAGGTTATGAAATTATTTGTTGTGATTGCATTTATCGCCATCTTAGTGAGTTTGGCCCTCGCCTTGTTTTTTATGATGCGTGACGGTCAAGACGGCGCGCCCAAAACCAGCCGAATGGCTTGCGCACTTGCCTTCCGTGTGGGCTTTTCCATACTGCTTTTTATTTGCATTCTTTTTGCATGGATGATGGGATGGATTCAATCCACAGGCATTCCAGCTGGCCGATAACTTTTGACAATCACCAATAACAAAGACCACACTTGCGGTCTTTGCTGCGGTTTTTTAGATTTACATCCAATAAACCAAAATATACAAGCCAAGCCACACCACGTCAACAAAGTGCCAATACCAAGCCGCACCTTCAAAACCAAAATGCTTGTCAGCGGTGAAGTGTCCTTTTTTGATACGAAGCGTGATGAAAAACAGCATCAACATTCCGAGGAACACGTGGAAGCCATGAAAGCCAGTGAGCATAAAGAATGTAGAACCATAGGCACCCGATGTGAGTTTGAGGTTCATATCTGAATAGGCATGGGCATACTCATAGCCTTGAACAAACAAAAATACGAGTCCTAATAAAACAGTAAGCCACATAAAAAGCAGTGTTTGATCGCGCTTGTTTTCTCTCAATGCATGATGTGCAATGGTGATGGTGACACCTGAACTCAACAACAATGCGGTGTTGATGGTGGGCAACCAAAAAGGTGTCATTGCCGTGAACGGTTCAATAATGCCAGCAGGAGACGTTGTAGCGCCTGCGGCAACAGATGGCCAAACAGCTTTGAAATCAGGCCACAAAATAGCGTTGTTGATATTGCCCAACTCGGGTATGGAGTGAACGCGCATCCACCACAAAGCAGTGAAAAAAGCACCGAAGAACATCACTTCGGAAAAAATAAACCAACTCATGCTCCAACGAAAAGAAAGATCAACCTTGTATCCGTATTTACCGCTTTCGCTTTCTGTTATGGCCTGCATGAACCATTGAAACAATACGACGAATACGATGGCAAGTCCCAACATCAAAGAGTACTTGCCCCATGAAACGCTATTAACCCATTGACTGGCACCCATGATTACAAAGAACAAACCCAATGCGGCCATTGCGGGATGACGAGAAGGTTCGGGTACAAAATAATAGGGCACTGCGCCGTTTGAATTGCCGCTCATTTCAACTCCTTTTTATGTCGTAACAACCAGTTTGACCAACAACATCAAACCGATTACAAATAGAAAAATAGCCACAAAGCCCACCAACATGATATGCAGTGGCGTGATGCGTGCAATGTCTTCTTGAAATTCTGAACTTTTGCGGATGCCAATAAAAGACCAAGCGATCGCAACAATGGTTCGAAAGATCGATCCTTTTTTAGGCTGTTCAAGGTCTTGACTCATACGCTCCACTTTGTATTGGCTTGAAAGACGGATGCAGTGGGAGCCGGTGGCAACTTGCTACCGACTTCAAAAAATGTGTAGGACAAGGTGATGGTGGTGACATCTTTAGATAACTTGTGGTCCACCACAAAAACCACGGGCCATTGCTTTTTTTCGCCAGGCGCTAACGTGTATTGATTGAAACAAAAACATTCCAGCTTGTTGAAATGGGATGCGGCTTGACGTGGCGCATAACTGGGTATCGCTTGCGCAGACATGGTTCTGTTTTGTGTATTTTGAAACTCATACATCACCGTTGTCATTTGCCCAGGATGAACTTGAATCGAATTTTGTGCGGGCTTGAACATCCAAGGACCACGCGAATTGGCATCAAATTCAATGGTGATGGTGCGCGTTGTATCGACCTGACTGTTTTTAAGGCGACCCAAACGTGCCGAGCCTGGTATTTCACGCTCGCCCAAAGCAAGAATATTGATGCCGGTCATTTCACAAATGGCTTTGTACATGGGCACCAAGGCATAACCAAAAGCAAACATGCCCAATGCAACAACACAAAGTTTCCGCATCATGGTTAGGTTGGCTGAGATTGTTTTGGTAAGCATAGGTTTATCGCTGCAACAAAACCATTTTTGCAAGAAAACCAAGAAAGAAAACAAGAGCTATTGAGGCCAATATAAGCCCCAATCGGAGATTTTTCTTTTTTTGCTCAGACGTTGTCATATGTAGTTAAGCAATGATTTTTGTGGCCGTTGAATCCAACTTGGGTGGTGTCTCGAACGTATGGAATGGCGCTGGTGATGGAACTTGCCACTCCAAACCTTCTGTAGCTGCCCAAGGGCCTGGAGACGCTTTTTCACCTTTGCCCATCATGGTTGGCAGAACAATGAAGAAAAAGAAATAAACCTGTGCAACTCCAAAGGCAAAAGCACCAACGGAGGCTATTGCGTTGAATTCAGCAAATTGCATGGGGTAATCGGCATATCGACGTGGCATTCCTGCCAAGCCCAAAAAGTGCATGGGGAAGAAGGTTATGTTGAATGCAATAAGAGTCCACCAAAAGTGGATTTTGCCGTGTATTTCATCATACATCACGCCAGTCCATTTGGGACACCAGTAATAGAAACCAGCAAACATGGCAAATAAAGAACCCGCAACTAAAACATAGTGAAAATGAGCAACAATGTAATAGGTATCTTGAATCTGTGTATCAATCGGAGCCATTGCACAAATCAAACCTGTGAAGCCGCCCATGGTGAATACAAAAATGAATCCAACGGCAAACAACATAGGTGACTCAAAGGTCATGGAACCCTTCCACATAGTTGCAATCCAGTTGAAAACCTTAACGCCAGTGGGAACCGAAATCAACATGGTGGCGTACATAAAGAATAACTGTCCAGTAACAGGCATGCCAGTGGCATACATGTGATGCGCCCAAACAATGAACGACAAGATCGCGATGGATGCCGTGGCGTAAACCATGGACGCAAAACCAAATAATTTTTTGCGTGAAAAAGCAGGAACTATATGACTGATGATGCCAAACGCCGGCAAAATCATGATGTAAACCTCAGGGTGACCAAAGAACCAAAAGATATGTTGGTACATGACAGGATCGCCACCACCAGCAGGATTAAAAAACGTAGTTCCGAAATGACGATCGGTGAGCGTCATTGTAATTGCGCCAGCCAAAACAGGCATCACAGCAATCAACAAATAGGCAGTGATTAACCAAGTCCAAACAAACATCGGCATTTTCATCAATGTCATACCAGGTGCGCGCATATTAAGAATAGTAACGATGATGTTGATGGATCCCATGATGGATGAAGCACCTAGGATATGCAAAGCAAAAATACCCGAGTCCATGGCGGGACCCATTTGAAGAGTTAGAGGCGCATACAAAGTCCAACCCGCCGCAGGTGCACCACCGGGCATGAAAAAGGAAGTTAAAAGCATGATAGCGGCAGGAATCATCAGCCAAAAGCTGAGATTATTCATGCGAGCAAACGCCATATCAGCAGCACCAATTTGCAAAGGAATCATCCAGTTTGCAAATCCAACAAAGGCTGGCATGATGGCTCCAAACACCATAATGAGACCATGCATGGTGGTGAGTTGGTTGAAAAGTTCTGGGTTAACGACTTGCAATCCAGGCTGAAACAATTCAGCACGAATAATCAAAGCCAAAATACCACCGATGATGAACATGGTGAAAGCAAACAACAAATAAAGGGTACCAATGTCTTTGTGGTTAGTGGAATAGATCCAACGGCGCCAATCGTGAGGTGCTCCATGATGATCGTCGTGTCCGTGGTCGCCAGCTACGTGGCCGTGGGGGTCGAGTACTGCACTCATGATGATATCCTTTTGAATGACGATTTTGACTTAACGGGCGGCTTTGACTTCAGCAGGTTGCACCAAATAACCCGTTTTATTGGACCAATTGTTTTTGGTGTAACTGATAACAGCAGCGATATCGGTATCGCTCAATTGTTTCCAGGCAGGCATGGAGCCGTTGTTTTGTCCATTGAGCAATATTTTGATTTATTTGATATTGTCTGTGTTTAATACGACCACAGCGCCATCTAACGGCTTGATCGGGCCAGCACCCCTACCATTGGATTGGTGACAAGCAGCACAGTTGGCCGCATAAACCTTTTCACCACGTTTGGTGATTTCGTCAAGCTTCCATAATTTAGAAGGATCATCCAATTTAGCATCCATCTTTTTTTGTTCGTCTTGAACCCACTTGGAGTACTCTTCTGCGGTCACCACCTTGACATGGATTGGCATGTAAGAGTGCTCTTTGCCACATAGTTCTTGGCATTGACCATGGAAATTACCCGTTTTTTCTGCACGAAACCATGTGTCACGCACAAATCCAGGAATGGCATCTTGCTTGATACCCAATGAAGGAACTGCGAAAGCGTGTATCACGTCATTAGCGGTTGTAATGATGCGAATTTTTTTGTCAACGGGAACAACCAATACATTGTCGACCTTGAGCAAGTAATCGTCGATCTGTACACCCTTGGCACCGCTATTGGATATTTCGCGATGCTCATTATCAAGAGTTGAAATGAATGCAATGCCTTCACCTTCACCCTTAAGGTAATCGTATCCCCACTTCCATTGATAGCCAGTGGCTTTGATGGTTATGTCTGCATTGGATGTATCTTTTTGAGCGACAACCGCTTTGGTTGCAGGCAATGCCATCAAAATAACGATGATGAAAGGAATGATGGTCCAAGCGATTTCAACTTTGACAGACTCTTGGAAAGTAGCGGGCTTATGGCCAACAGATTTGCGATGCTTCCAAATGGAATAAAACATCACACCAAATACAGCGACAAAAATAACTGTACAAATAATGAGCATGAACCAGTGCAGCCATGCTTGCTCCGCAGCCATTTTGGTGGCGGCTGGTTGTAAATTGAGTTGCCAAACAGCGGGGCCACCCGGAAGATCATTGACTGCCCATGCGGCAGTTGATGCAAATGCCAAAGCCCACAAAAGACGTAAGGCCAACTTTTTGATTAAATCGTTCATCGTGTTCACGTTTTATTGCCTCAAAAACGCCACCATCTGTTAATTGAGCCTAATTTGAAAATCTGACAATCGACGGCACCCATGGTGAAAACTCTTGGACTGGTCGCAACAATATATTCTACCAACATATATAAATTGGCTTGGCGATTGAAAATGGTGTCAGAACCAAAAGCAAATCGTGAATTGCCTGTAGGAGGTGCATTCAGCAAAAAACCTTGCTCAAGCTTAAATCCCGCTGAATAACCAGATCCCAATGTTTTTTCAGAAGTAAGACCAAAAAAGTTTGGCGCAACCGCCTGTCACAAACTCAGTTATTCTGCTACTTGCTTTAGTTCCACCTTTGATCGTCGTACTTGCAACACCACCATCTAGCAAAGCGTAAAAATTAAATCCTTCTGCAAAAGAAGCCGAGCAAGCCAGTGAGAGAGCGGTGACCAGTGCACCTTGTTTGAATGATTCCATGTGATTTCCATATCAATGGTTTGAAAGTTAATGACAATAACTTCGCGCATGAATCATGCCAATTGATTTGAATTGAAGTATTTGCAACCTTTTTTCAATCGTAAAAAAATATTTTTAACATTTAAATTGACTTTAGGTTCGTATAGTTCCAAATCATTTTGCACCTGAATAAAACATGGATGCAGGCCCAAAATTGCAAATCATTCACCAATTTGGTGGACGATGCTCATCATTGGTGCATCAATCAATGTATAAATGTTCGGGTGTATGACCCATTGAGTATTCTTCTTGATTGATGTCATGCAATTGAATTTATTTTTCATATCGTTTTTTCATATTAATTATAAATACCTCATTTTAGAATGATGACTTTTGCCGTTTATATCAATATCCAAGTTGGCTTAAGAGCGCTCCAGTACAATGATTACTAATTAGAAAGTAAATATATCTGCTATGAAAAGCGACCAACAACGGGTGATCAAAAAATACCCCAACCGCAGACTCTACGACACCCAGACCTCTTCTTACATCACTTTATCGCATGTAAAGCAATTGGTCATTGATGCAAAAAATTTTATTGTACTTGACGCCAAAACCCAAGAAGATTTAACGCGCAGTCTCTTGTTACAAATTATTTTGGAAGAAGAGTCGGGCGGTGTGCCTTTGTTTTCGCAAACTGTGTTGGCCAATATGATTCGTTTTTATGGCAAAACCACGCAAGGTTATTTGGGGCAATTTTTAGAAAAAACATTCAAAGTTTTGTCGATATGCAAAATCAACTGACAACACAAACGCCTGTTGTAAATCACTTGATGGGCGATTACTTTGAGCAATCGCAAAAAATAATGTTGCAAATACAAGAGCAAATGAGACAGCAATCTGAGCAAATATTCAAAGCCATGGGACTTAAAAGTTAAAACCCCATGGATACACAAACAAAAAAAGCATCGCAACGTTTGCCTCATGTTGGATTCGTGAGTTTGGGTTGTCCCAAAGCGATCACCGATTCCGAATTGATACTCACTAAACTGAGCGCAGAGGGATATCAAACTTCCAAAACATTTGCGGGTGCCGATTTGGTTATCGTCAATACCTGCGGCTTTATCGACGACGCTGTCAAAGAAAGTTTGGACACCATCGGTGAGGCTTTGGCAGAAAACGGCAAGGTGATTGTGACGGGATGTTTGGGCGCGCGCACCAATGTTGAAGGTGCCAATATGGTTCGCGCTTTGCACCTTAGTGTATTGGCTGTCACAGGTCCTCATACCACACAAGAGGTGATGGATGCAGTTCACACGCATTTACCCAAACCTCATGATCCTTTTTTAGATTTGGTGCCGCGAGTCATATCACCTGCTGGTATCAAACTCACGCCTAAGCATTACGCCTATCTCAAAATCAGTGAAGGATGCAATCACCGTTGTACTTTTTGCATCATTCCGTCAATGCGAGGTGATTTGGTTTCTCGCCCCATTGGGGATGTTCTCAAAGAAGCGCATGCATTGTTTGAAAGTGGCGTCAAAGAATTATTGGTGATCAGTCAAGACACGTCAGCCTATGGTGTCGATATCAAATACATCACAGGGTTTTGGGATGGCAAACCCATTCGCACGCGCACCCTAGAGTTGGTTCAAGCTTTGGCTGATATTGCACAAAGTTATGGTGCATGGGTTCGATTGCATTATGTGTATCCTTATCCCTCAGTGGATGACTTGATTCCTTTGATGGCAACAGGACGCGTCCTTCCCTATCTAGATGTTCCGTTTCAACACAGTCATCCCGATGTGCTCAAGCGAATGAAGCGACCCGCGAGCGGCGAAAAAAATATCGAACGTATTCTTCAATGGCGCAAACTGTGTCCGGAGTTGGTAATTCGCAGTACTTTTATTGCGGGCTTTCCAGGTGAGACCGAAGATGAGTTTACTCATTTACTCGAATTTTTAAAAGAAGCAAAAATTGATCGTGCGGGTTGCTTTGCATACAGTCCTGTTCATGGTGCGACAGCCAATGAACTTCCTGGTATGTTGCCCCAACAGGTGCGAGAAGAAAGACGCGCGCGGTTCATGCAAGTGTCCGAGCAAATTTCCATTCAACAATTAACGCATCGTGTTGGTTCGACCATGCAGGTGTTGGTGGATCAATCGTCAGGCTTGGGTAAAAAGGGTGGCGTCGGACGAACCTATGCCGATGCGCCTGAAATTGACGGTGTGGTGCATTTGTTGCCCACAGAAAAAATCAGTAAAACATTCAAAACGGGTGAATTTACGAAGGCAAAAATTGTTGAGACTCTAGGTCACGATTTAATTGGTATGCCTATTTAATCAAAACAAACTATGATGTCGTGTTGGTGCCCAGGAAGGGACTCGAACCCCCACGATGTTACTCGCTAGTACCTGAAACTAGTGCGTCTACCAATTCCGCCACCTGGGCATTCAGGAAAGAAAGAAATTCTATCAAACAAATGAATCCAACACGTATCAATCTCTTCGATGAGTTTGATGGCATCGTCCAAGGACATCGCGATGGACATGGCTTTGTTCAACGCGACGATGGACAGGCCGACGTTTATTTATCTCCCAATGAAATGCGCGCTGTGTTGCATCGCGATTTGGTTCGCGTGCGTATTGCGCGTATGGATCGCAAAGGCAGACCCGAAGGTCGCATCTTAGAAATCATTGCAAGACCAGCACAAGCCATTATTGGACGATTGCTTCAAGAAAGTGGTGTTTGGTTGGTCGCGCCTGAAGACAGACGATACGGTCAAGACGTATTGATACCTAAAGGTGCAACGGGTCAAGCCAAGCCAGGTCAAGTGGTGGTGGTTGAACTCACAGAGCCGCCCAGTTTGTATGGACAACCGGTGGGTTGCATCATTGAAGTTTTGGGAGAGATGGACGACCCCGGAATGGAAATTGAAATTGCGGTGCGCAAATATGGCGTGCCCTATCAATTTTCTGAGGCATGTTTGGAGTTGGTAAAAACATTGCCTGATCAAGTGCGCCCTGTGGACAAAAAAAATCGAATCGATCTCACCGACGTGCCATTGGTCACGATTGATGGAGAAGATGCAAGAGATTTTGACGATGCTGTTTATTGCGAGCCCGCCAAGGTTGGCAAGAGCAAAGGTTGGCGATTGCTGGTTGCGATTGCAGATGTGAGCCAATATGTCGAAACCAATAGTCCTATTGATATCGACGCTTACGATCGCGCCACAAGTGTTTATTTTCCGCGACGTGTGATTCCCATGTTGCCCGAAAAAATATCCAATGGTTTGTGTTCACTCAATCCAGATATCGAACGCTTATGCATGGTCTGTGACATGTTGATTTCAGAAGATGGTGACATCTACGCCTATCAATTTTATTCTGCGGTTATGTTTAGTCATGCGCGATTCACTTACACAGAGGTTGCAGCTATTTTGGCAAACACGCGTGGACCAGAGGCTGCCAAGCGAAAAGCGAGAGTCCCTGATCTTTTAAATTTGTATGATGTTTACCGAGCATTGTTAAAAAGCAGACATCGACGTGGCGCCGTTGATTTTGAAACCACCGAAACACAAATTGTGTGCGATGAAAGTGGTCGTATCGAAAAAATCGTGCCACGCGTTCGCAATGAAGCGCATCGTTTAATTGAAGAGGCCATGCTTGCGGCCAATGTCTCGAGTGCAGACTTTATTTTGCAAAGCAAGCATCCCGCAGTGTTTCGTGTGCACGAAGGTCCAACGCCAGAAAAACGCGAAACCTTGCGCAACTATCTCAAGGCCATGGGCGTGAGTGCCACGCTGAGCGAAGAGCCCACTACTGCGCAATTTCAAGCCATTGCTTTGGCAACCAAAGACAGACCTGATGCGCAACAAATTCACACGATGTTGTTGAGATCCATGCAACAAGCCATCTATACACCTTTCAATAGCGGTCACTTTGGATTGGCTTATGAGGCCTACACCCATTTCACCAGTCCGATTCGTCGATACCCTGATTTGCTGGTTCATCGAGTGATCAAAGCCAGCTTGGCTAAAAAAACTTACAACCTGCCTGCTTTGCCTTTACCAGGTGAGGCTCACGCCAAGTTGGCCAGACGTTTGGCGGTTCAACAAGCGTCAAAAGAAAATAAAAAACCCAAAAAAATCAGTCCCGATTTATTGGCTTGGGAAGCGGCAGGATTGCATTGCAGTGCCAATGAGCGCAGGGCGGATGAAGCCAGTCGCGATGTGGAGTCTTGGCTCAAATGCCAATACATGCGCGAGCATTTGGGTGAAGAGTTTGGTGGTGTTGTTTCTTCGGCAACCAATTTTGGTTTGTTTGTCACCCTTGATGCGATGTATGTTGAGGGATTGACTCATATCACCGAATTGGGTAGCGAGTATTTCCGTTTTGACGAGACCAGACAAGAGCTCCGAGGCGAGCGCACTGGCATTCGATACGCCATTGGTTCTCGTGTACGGGTGCAGGTCAGCCGTGTTGATCTTGATGGTCGAAAAATTGATTTTCGATTGGTCAATGACGAAGAACCGTCTCCTAATTCTTCTCGCAATTCAAGCGGTTCAGGTGCAACTGACCGTGAAACCAAGCCAGGCTCTAAAAAGAAGAAAGCCTCTGCGCGCGATAATGTTCGCGCAGGTGACAAAACCAATTCGTTACATAGAGGAAAATCACCGTTGACTCAATTAACAGCACAAGTTAAAAAGGCCGTTGCCAAAAAACTCAAAAGTCGCAACTCGCGACGATAAATCTTTTGAAAGGCAAAACATGACAAGCTCAAAAATCGCAATCGTGACTGGCGCAGGTTCGGGTGTTGGAAAAGCCGCTGCATTGGCTTTGCTCAAAGATGGTTGGAGCGTGGCACTGGCCGGTCGCAGGCTCGAACCCCTCCAAGAGGTGGCCCATGAGTCGGGCGCAAAAGATCGAGCTTTCGCTGTTTCGACCGATGTGGCCAATCCTGATTCTGTCAAAAATTTATTCGATCAAACCGTTAAAAAATGGGGTCGATTGGATGTTTTATTCAACAATGCAGGCGTCAATGCGCCTGGTATTTTGTTAGAAGACCTTACTGTTGAACAATGGAGAAATGTGGTTGATATCAATCTCAACGGCATGTTTTATTGCATTCAACATGCATTCAAAACAATGAAATCACAATCGCCCAAAGGCGGTCGCATCATCAACAATGGATCAATATCTGCGCACGCGCCAAGACCTAACTCGATTGCCTACACGGCAACCAAACATGCGGTCACGGGTTTGACAAAAACAGCGACACTTGATGGACGCAAATACGATATTTGCGTGGGACAAATTGATATTGGAAATGCCGCAACAGAGATGGTCGCGCGCATGGCCAAAGGTGTTCCACAAGCCAATTTAGAAATTGCGATTGAACCTTTGATGGACGTTAATATTGTGGGTCAATCTGTTTTGTACATGGCCAATTTGCCACTCAGCGCCAATGTGTTGTTCCATACCGTGATGGCCACCAAGATGCCTTTTGTTGGAAGAGGCTAATCGTCTTCAAGTCTTTTTAAATGCAAAGCCTTGCGTGTTAATCTCTGTTGGCAGTCCGCTCATTAAGTCTGCAATCATGCGAGCACTGCCACAACTGAGTGCCCATCCATTCGAACCATGACCCGTATTGAGCCATAAACCAGGAATATTGCTTTCGCCAATCATGGGCGGACGGTTTGCAAACATGGGTCGCGCACCTTTCCAAACCTGAACATTTTCATTCAGTCGCGCAGCACTTGGAAACCAATCGTTTAAAACTTTGTACAAGGTTGAAATTGCTTTTTGATCTTGTCCTTGAATATCGCCGCCTATTTGTGCGCAACCCGCAATACGAACCCGTTGTCCTAATCGAGAAATAGAAACCTTGTATCGTTCATCCATCAAGCCACTGTGTGGCGCGTCCATCGGTTCTCTGATGGCTGCACTAATGGAGTAGCCATAAACGGGCAGCATGGGAATTTTGATGCCCAGTGGAGCCAGCAATTGCGCGGTCGATACACCTGTGCAAATGACTGTGGCTTCATAAGTATGCTGACCGCTCGGTGTTCGAATCTCAAGTGGATTGGCCGTTTGTAGTAGTGCAATTTTTTGACCGAATTTAAATTCAACGCCTAATCGCCGTTCACAAAAATCTTTTAAAAGAATAGCAAACTGGCGGCAGTTAGCGACTTCATCATCGGGCAAATAAATAGCCGCCTTGAGTTTGGTTACTGGATTGAGCGCGGGTTCGATGTCGTAGGCTTCTTGCGGGCTTAATTGTTTGGCCCTTGCGCCTGCTTCTTTAAGCATTTCTAAAGCTAGCGCCATCAAATTGACTTCTTGACCGCCTCGCAATAGAACCATGTAGCCTTGGGCTTTTTCGTAATCTAAACGGTGTTTAAGCGTGATGTTGTGCAAAATTTGACGACTATAAAAAGCCAGCCTGTGGAGATGGTGTTTTTGACTTAAATACGTTTCTTTTCGGCAGGCACGCAACCATTGCCAAATCCACTTGAGTTCGGATGAACCCAGGCCCTTGACCCGTACGGGTGCATGTTTTGAAAAAAGGTAGCGAAGAACCTTGCCGGGCATGCCAGGCGCCGCCCAAGGGGTCACGTACCCAGGAGCGAGCACGCCCGCATTGGCAAAACTACCCCCTTCTGCGCAGGAACTGTGTTCCTCATAAACCGTAACCGAATGCCCTTTTTGAGCCAACTCAAAGGCGGTTGTAATGCCCACAATTCCAGCACCAATAACGGCAATTTTCATTTGACTGGGCTCCGGTTGGGATGGGTTGGCTGGGTTCTGTCGCAATAAGGAATTTTGAAGAATCTTACCTACTACCAGTAGCGTATTTTCCCTATGCCAAACACTACCAATAGCGTCCCTGAAAAACTGGGAATCCTTATTGCGACAGAACCCAAATAAAAGAGTGGGGAAAAACCTATCACAACCCAAATATTCCGCTCAACAAGAGAACACTGTTACTAGCGGAGTTAGGTGACGACAAGTTTTACAAGAATACACCCAGCGACCATCACTCGGTGCAATTAGCGCAAGTCTTACAGAGCGGAGACAACTTTAAAGAAAAAACAAGCGAGGGGTTTCCTGTCGCAAAGGGAACAGCGAATGTGGGAAGAGAAAACGAAAGGGTTTGGCAATGGGAGCTTGTTCCTCAAGAAATAATAAATAAAAGAGAGGGAATCATTGAGTCGCCATTACTTGACATTAATATGCCAAGACTTCGTGAAGAAATGGCGAAATATGCGGACAAATTAAATGATAGGGACTCTGACCTACTTACCTATCTCATGTCGAAATTTGCCGACAAAGCGCTATCTCAAGACGACAAATGCACAATCACCATAAACGAACTAATGGAGGCGCTTGGCTACAAAAAACAACAAGGTGGAAAAGATGGAGCAAGCTATTAAGCAGAAGACAAAAGAGAGGTTTGCGCCCAAGTCAACAAATTACAAAACAACTGGCTAACAGTTCGGCAACCAAAAGGAAGAGACACAAAAGAAACACTATCATCCAGAGTCTTTGTTATTTGGGACAGTCTTGGGCAAGAAGACCTAAACGGATATGTGGCCGAATGGAGTCGCATCACATTTGGATTTCATCGGGTTTGGTCATCAACCCTTTTCGACAATAACGGACTTGGTAAGCTGGTAATGCACCTACAAAAGCAAGCCCTCAAATACTGACCTGAGTTAAATGTTGATCCAATCTCAGTGAGAGTTTTTAGTCTAACTTCATTTCATTGCAAACTCAATCTCTGGTGTACCTCCTGTGGTGTGGGGATTGGCGGAAACAAGCTTAGGTGCAAGGCTTTTTCAGCCTTGCTTTTT
>SHXN01000037.1 GCA_009693305.1 Limnohabitans sp. | reverse complement strand
ATCCAAAGAACCTAACATGGTGTCAAACTCAGCAAATTTCCTAACCACTACGCCATTGGAGGTGAGGTAGGATTCAATCATTCGGCGTCTAGCGTTCGTCGGTCCAGGAATAGCCAAATCCAATGGCCCAAGATCAGATAAACGCACAGAACGGCCGTGTTGTAGCGGCGACTTTGAACCCGAGACTAACATCTCAGGTGACTTTGCAAATAAACTGGTGCGCAATCCTTTGGTTCCCACCGCCGATGGAACAATTGCAAATGTCAATTCACCAGATCGCACACGATCGGTTAAATCACCAAAATATGAATCAATGATACTGATGGTGACGTTGGGATTTTCTTTAATAAATCGTGCGTAGGCAGGAGCTAATACAGCACGCGTCATCACTGGCGTCAAACCCACTTTGATTTCACCTTGACGGCCTTCTTGGTAAGGCTTAATAGCCAAAGTTGCTTTTTCGTAAGCGTTCAAAATATCGATTCATGCTGCATAATAAATCCTACCTGCAGGAGTTGGCTTAACGGTGCCTAATTTACGAATAAATAGTTTGACACCCAAAGTTTCTTCAAGATCACCCACGTGCTGGGAAACACCCGATTGGGTTGCATTTTCACGACTGGCCGCTAGCGTGAAGGAAAGCTCTTCGTAGGCTGCCACAAATAATTGGATGCCACGCAAAGTCTGACGCATTGTGAATCCATTTTTCATGAAAAATCCATTTCCAAACTTTTACGATATGCACTGGATGAGCATTTTTGGTGTTTAAATGATCTACTTATCTTGTATTCTAGTAGACTAAGCGCTGTTTGCAAGCAATGAAATGATTTTTTAACCTTACGCGGGAGACCCCTATGAGTATTGACTTCAAACCTGTACGCATTGGCATCATCGGTTACGGATGGTGGGGAAAAATCATGGCCAAGTACATCTCAACCTCGCCTTACCTCAAACTGGTTGCAGTTTGTGAAACCCAATCTGCTCTGCGCGAAGAGATGAAAAAGGACGCCGTTCTTCAAAGTGTCTATGTCGATGAAAATTTAGATCACACGCTTGCACATTCCGAATTAGAAGCCGTGATTTTGTCGACACCTCATCAAGAGCATGCGCATCAAATGCAAAAAGTGGCGAGCAAAAAAATTCATATTTTTTGCGAAAAGCCTTTGTGTCTGACGCTCGATGACGCCAAGCAATCGATCGCTGCTTGCACATCCAATGGTTTGGTGTTGGGCATTGGTCACGAGCGCAGGTTTGAGCCTGAGGTGATCAAACTTCGCCACATGATTGCGCAAGGTGACTTAGGAGAAATTTTGCAAATCGAAGGCAACTTCAGTCAAGATAAATTTCTTACATTGGCCAAAGACAATTGGCGTTTGTCCAATGAAAAAGCGCCCGTGGGGCCACTCACTGCAACAGGCATTCACTTGGTCGATTTATCAGTGGCACTCCTTGGCCCTTGCGAATCGATTTGGGCCCGTCTATCCACCAAAGGATCTGATTTTGCCAATGGCGACACCTTGGCCATCATGATGGGATTTCCAAATGGATCAAATGCACTCATCAGCGCTATTTTGGCAACACCATTCGAAGGTCGGTTTGCTGTTTACGGCTCCAAAGGATGGGTAGAAATTCGCGATCGCACACATCCCGAAAATCCAACGGGATGGGACATCACCACCGTCATTCGTGGCAAAACCATCGAGCATTCCTTCTCACCGCCTGCGCCAACTGTTTTAAATAACCTGGAAGCCTTTGCCAAAGCTGTCAGAGGCGTTCCGCCCTACCCTGTGCGTCACGAAGAAATGCTGGCCAATGTTGCTGCCCTGGAAGCAATCATGACCTCTGTCAAACGGCAGAAGCTGATTCAAGTTCAACAGTTTTAATTTTTTGCACGTGGCAACTTTAAAAAAAATCAAACCTACGCTAAGCAAACGCTTGAGTGGGGCTGAGCGCGAGCAACATATTACGCAAGAAGCAATTCGTTTTTTTTCTGAAGTCGGATTCAGTGGTGACACACGCGAATTAGCCAAACGATTAGGCGTCACTCAATCATTGCTCTACAAATATTTTCCGAACAAAGAGGCCTTGGTCAATCGTGTATTTGAAGTTGTGTATTTGGGTCAATGGAATCCTTTTTGGGAAGAAGTGATTCAAGACCGACGAGTCCCATTGCAAAATCGTTTGACTCAGCACTACATTGAATACTCCAAAGCTGCGCTCACACGTGACTGGGTTCGTATTTTTATGTTTTCTGGATTGCGCGGTGAAGACATCAATCGCAAATATTTAGACATCCTTAAAAAGAAAATTTTAGAACCCATTGCGATTGAACTGCGTCATGATTTTTGTTTGCCGACAGTGGATGAAATTCCAATCAGCTCTGCCGAAATTGAATTGGTGTGGGGCATCAATGCACGCGTTTTTTATTTTGGACAGCGCGAATGGATTTTTGACGTACCCGCGCAAGACCCCATCGAAGACTTGATCCAAACCACCATCGCCCATTTTTTGGCGGGTGCGCGCGCAGTTTTGCCCAGCTTATTGGCAAAGTCCAAAGTAAAAACTCAGAAAAAACCCAAATCCTAGGGTTTGTGATAATATTTGTTGATCAAGTGATCACTTTATAGTTTGCCTATGACATCTGTTGACGCCATCGATTTACGCAAGGCCCTAGGCAAATTTGCCACGGGCGTGACTATTATGACCACGCAAGGTGCGACCGACCAACTGGTCGGCGTGACTGCCAATTCGTTTAACACCGTTTCGCTTTCGCCGCCGATTGTTTTATGGAGTTTGAATAAAACTTCCTCTACCTTGAGTGATTTTGATCACTCGGGACGATTCATCGTTAATATTTTGTCAACCGAGCAAGTTCATTTATCGCAGCAATTCTCCAAACCAAGCAGCAACCAATTTGAAAATCTCCAATACTCCAAAGGTATTGCAGGTCTCCCCTACCTTCATGATTGTGTGGCTCGCTTTGAATGCAAAACGCTACACCGCCACGAGGTAGGTGACCATATTTTATTTTTAGGCCAAATAGAAGCCTACGAATATACCCATCGTGAGCCTTTGCTGTTTTGCAAAGGTCAATATGCCCACAGTCATTCATTGAATTAATTCAACCGATTTATTTACCTGAGGGAAGTACCTTGAAATACAGCATGTTCATGATGCCTTTGCATCCCAAACATAGAAATGTGACTCAAACGCTGCAAGAAGACAGAGAAGCGATTTTGCTGGCAGACAAACTCGGTTTTAGTGAAGCGTTTGTTGGTGAACACGTGACCGATGCAGCCGAGACGGTTACCTCGTGTTTGATTTTTTTAGCCAGCGTGGCCGCAGAAACAAAACAAATCAAACTCGGCTCAGGCACACTCAATCTACCCAACATGCACCCTGCCCATATCGCGGCGCAAGTGGCCATGATCGATCATTTGCTCAAAGGTCGATTCATCATGGGTATCAGTCCAGGTGGCTTGATGTCTGATGCAGAAGTATTTGGTAACTTTGAAAAAAATCGCAACGCCATGTTTGTTGAATCCATCAACACCATCCTCAAAATATGGGAATCAAACCCGCCCTACAACATTGAAGGTGAATATTGGAAAGTCTCGGTTGCCAAAACCATGATTCCAGACATTGGGCAAGGCTTTATCATGAAACCATTTCAACAACCGCATCCTCCCATTGTTGGAACTGCTGTTGCGCCTTTCTCTCAAGGCGTTAGCGAAATGGCCAAACGTGGTTGGGGCCCCATCTCGGCAAATTTTTTAATGCCTGAATGGGTTAAATCCCATTGGCCTAAATATGTTGAAGGACGCACGGCTGTAGGCGCTACAGCGCACCCTTCTGAATGGCGCGTGGCAAAAAGTATTTTTGTAGCAGGCGATCAAACCACTGCAGAAAAATATGCCTATGGCGAAGACGGACCCTATCATCATTACTTCAAACAACTCGTGCGCAAACTGGTGGGTGGCGGCAGAGGCAATGTATTCAAAACCGATCAAAACATGCCCGATAGCAAAATCACACCGAGTTATGTCACGCGCAAATTAGTGATTGCAGGAACTGTCGATTCGGTGGTGCAACAATTGTTGCAATTCAGAGAATTCATTGGAGACTTTGGCACCTTGGTGTACGCCTGTCACGATTGGAAAGACCCCGTGCTTGGCAAACGCTCAATGGAATTGTTTGCCAATGAAGTGATGCCACGCGTCAACGCAGCCATCGGTTCATCTCGCTGATTATTTCAATGCTTTTAAGGGTGGTGGTGCACCACCAGGTACGGGTGTTCGATCCACGTTGAGCACCATGGTGAGGGTCACATAATAACCATTGACCGCGATCAAATCCATCACACCTTGTTCACCGAACAAATCAGCAACGGCTTTGAATGATGCATCGCTCACACGCTTGTTGGTATGCAACTCTTGGCAAAAATTGTAGATAGCCTCTTCGTCGGCTTTCATATTTGTCGGTCTTCGACCTTCTGCAACCGCCGCTGCTACTTCAGGACTCAGGCCCGCTTGCATGGCCAAACGATGATGAGCATGCCATTCGTATTCCGCAGTCCAATGCCTGGCTGTAATCAAAATCGCAAACTCACTCAGGCGCGAACCTAAAACGCTTTTGAATCGAATGTACAAGCCTACATTTTGCAGATGATCACCAAGTTCGGGGCTGCGCAAAAAAACATTAAAGGGACTACCCAATGTGGCATTGTTAGCGGCAGAACCAGGAACGGCGGCGCGCGGGCCCGAGCGAATTAGATTGGCCAACCCTTTTTGCGCGGTGGTCATCTGATCGTTGGACAACAAAGGAAACCTAGAAGGTCCGTCATCGGCCATTGCAATGCGGGTCGTAAAAAAAATGCAAAACTCAAAGACAATGTGCGTTGGATAGATTTCAAAAAATGATTCATGTTGATTCCTAAAAAAATTGATTCAATCGGGTTTGATTTTATTTTCTTGTACCACTTTTTCATAGCGAACGCGATCCGATCGAATCAATGCCGCAAATTGTTCGGTTGATCCCATGATGACTTCGCCACCAACAGAAGTCATGCGATCGCTCACCTCTTTGGTCTTTAACGCTTTCTGAACTTCTTCGTGTAATTTAACAATCACCGCTTTGGGCGTGGCAATCGGTGCGACCAAACCATACCAAACAGAGGCTTCAAATCCAGCAAAACCAGATTCTGCAATCGTCGGCGTATCTGAAAAAATAGGACTGCGAGTTGGACTTAACACAGCCAACACTTTTAGCTTGCCACTTTTAAAATGAGGAAGCGCCTCGAGTGCGTTAACCGCTACCAAAGGCGCTTGACCGCCAATCACGTCTGTGATCTCAGGACCACCACCCTTATAAGGAATATGCATCAGCGTTATTCCAGCGGCCTTTGCAAATAATTCCACCGCCATATGGGGCGTCGATCCATTACCCGGTGAGGCAAATGCAATGACGCCGGGCCTAGCCTTGGCCGCATCAATCAATTGGGCAATCGATGCAAATGGCGCTTGCGGATTCATTGCAATCACCACAGGTACTCGACCGACCAATGAGATGGGTGTCAATTCTTTTTCTGCATCAAACGGTGCTGGTTGATATAGAGCCATATTCGCCGCCAATGCATTAGCGGCGATCAGCAATGTATAACCATCTGCAGGTGCGTCGATGACTGATTTAACAGAGATATTTGTTCCGGCACCTGGCTTGTTTTCAGTCACAATCGACTGCCCCATACTTGAGGACATCGCTTGTCCAATGGTTCTGGCAACAATATCAACAGCGCCGCCAGGCGGATAGCCCACAACAAACTTGATGGGTTTATTGGGATAGCTTTGCGCATTAGCCAGGAGTGACATCATTAATGCCAAGCTGCTAATCAATATTTTTTGAATCCAATGTTGTCTCATTGCTCTCTCCTATTTATAAAAATCAATTAGAAACTGCAATACCTCACCCAGAGCTATCAATCATGGCTTTTAATTGACCTGTTTGTTTGATTTCAAGTGAAAATTCTTCTAAAAAAGAATTGGCGGCCTCTCTACCCTTGAGACAAGCAATGGCTAAATTTTCAAATCCCCAGCGATCAGCCAGCACATGCAAGTCAGACAATTCATCAGCCATTTCAAACAAAATTCCTTTGTTGGTTGCAAATGCATGAAGTTCATTTTTCTTTAATTGCTGTTGTGCCAATTGAAGAGAAGCGACGGGAATAATCGTCGTATTTTTTATTTTTTGCGACAATGGGTTTGAGATGAGCTGCCTTGGCTTATACCAATACAAATGGATGAAAGATCGGCATCAATAATATTTTTAATAGGCGAATTTTTAGCTACTAATAATCCCAATTCGTGTTGAATCAAAGGCGATGTGAAATTAATTTCTTTTGCACGCGCATGAGATGCGTTGGTAAATGTTATATTGACTTGTTCAGACTTGATGGCGTCAATGACTTGCGCCACTCGACTGAATTGAACAACAGTGACGCCGACACCTAATTTTTTACCCAGCGCATATCCCAAGTCATGCGCGAGCCCTGCGGGTTGCCCTGTTTGTGGATGGCGAATCAAGGATGTGGGGCTTCCCAAATAAACACCGACTCGTAAAACACCTGTGGGAGCAAGCGTTGAAGTTGTTTGCGCATCGACTGCATAACTGGCAAGAAAAAAGCCAAGCGCCCATCCACAAACAATGAATCGCCAAATTAATGACATGGTTGGATGTCGAATCAAGAACCGCTCTTGGTTAATTCTTTAAGCGAGTCAACTTGACGCTTAGTGCCAGCAATCAAACAAATAATGTCAGAAGTCAGCATCACCATATCAAAACCGCGCTTGAGCGCACCCGCGGCAAATTCTGCACCGCCGCAATGCATGCACACTTTTTTTCCATGACGATGTGCCACCTCTTTGATTCGATCACAGGTAGAAATATGCAATGGATCGGGATTGTCTGAGCGAGGCGCCATGCCTAATGCATAAGACAGATCAGCAGGACCAATATAGATTGCATCCACGCCTAGTGTTGCACAAATTTCTTCCAGATTGGTCAATCCTTCTTTGGTTTCAATCATAACCATCACAACAATTTCGTCGTTGGCTTTTGCAAAATAATCAGGTCCATGAATTTGCAATGCACGCACAGGACCCGATGACCGATCACCCACGGGCGGATAACGACAAGCTGCAACTGCTTTGCGCGCTTCTTCTGCGTTATTGATGAGCGGCACAATAATGGATGAAGCGCCAAAGTCTAGAGCCTTCATGATCGCTGCAGGTTCATTCCAACCCACACGGACCACAGGTGATGCATCTGTGGCAGAGACCGCTTGCAACATTTCCATTAAGTTACTCAAACTCGTCACACCATGCTGCATATCAATGCAAACTGCATCAAAGCCTTGTCGACCCATGATCTCTGCTGTAAAAGTATTGGCAATGGAGATCCATCCCATGGTGACGGGCTTGCCTTGCGCCCACATTTGTTTGATTTTGTTTGGCTTCATGATGGATCCTTGTTGTTGTCTCAGTTATTGAAATGCTTTTTCCATGCGAACGATCCAATCTTCAAAAGCAGTTATCTGCTCTTTCATGATTTTTAAAGTCGGCTCATCGGTGATTTTTCCATTGACATCAAATTTTGTTTTGCAATGGTTAATAAAAATTTCTGGCTTGGATAAAACCAATGCGCCTAAACCGCCAATCGATCGACGCAAATCATATTGACCGCGCGCACCACCTAAGGGGCCAGGTGTTGCAGAAATAATGGCACAAGGCTTTTGAAAAAAAGCTTGATGACCTTCTGGGTAACGCGATATCCAATCAATTGCATTTTTGAGTGGCGCACCAATCGTCCAGTTGTATTCGGGAGATGCCAAGATGATTCCATCGGCACTTGCCATTTCATCGCGCAATGTTTGAACAGATTTTGGAAATCCATTGGCGTGCAAATCAGGGTTATACAAAGGCAAGTCTTGAATAGACGCCATATGCAAACTCATACCTGAGGACATGAAACTGGAGCAGTTTTGAAGCGCCCACATATTAAAAGACCCCGCACGCAAACTGCCACAAATTCCAAGGATTTTTAAGCTTGCCATATTCACTCCACTCAAACGAAAATTGAAAGTCTATGAGTTTAGGTGAATATCTCGATGGATGAGGTCAAGGATTTGACTATATTCAAAAATTAATACCAAAGACAGCAACGCCATATAGAGGAAACCCTGTAATCACTGATAGAAAGGCAGACACTGACCAAGGCACATTAATTTTAGAATGAATTTCAAAATTTCAAGCCAATACAAACATGATATTTAGACCCATTCCAAAAACCAATGAGCTCATTCCAGTCGTTGGCTTAGGCACTTATAAAAACTTTGATGTCGCAACGCACACCAAGTCTAGAGAGCCCCTCAAAGAGGTTTTAAAAATCATTCATCAACACAACAACGCCGTGATTGATAGCTCACCCATGTATGGCTCATCCGACAGCGTGGTGGGCGACTTGGTCTCTGAGTTGGGTTTGAGAAAACTGCTTTTCTTTGCCACCAAAGTGTGGATACAAGGAAAAGCACAAGGTATTGCACGAATGGAGCAATCTTTTCAACGCATAAAAAACGAGATCATGGATCTCATGCAAATTCACAATTTGGTTGATTGGCAAACGCACACCCAAACATTGCAAGCTTGGAAAGAAAAAGGACGCGTTCGTTATTTGGGAATTACCCACTATCAAAAAGATGCTTGTGCACAACTCGAAACTGTTTTAAAAACCAAACAGTTTGATTTCATTCAACTCAACTACTCACTGATCGAGCAAGAAGCGGAAGAACGATTGCTTCCATTGGCGCAAGAATTGGCCGTTGCCGTGATTGTCAATCGACCTTTTGCGCAATCGGCTTTGTTTTCTAAAGTGCGAGGCCAATCACTACCCGCTTGGGCATCAGCAGTGGGGATTGATTCTTGGGCGCAGTTTTTTTTGCAATTCATTGTATCCCATCCTGCGGTAACGTGCATGATTCCCGCCACGCAACATCCCCATCATTTGCAAGATAATTGGGATGCGTTTCAACATCCAAATATCGAACCCCACACGCGTCAACAAATGATCGATTGGTTAGCGTCTATTTAATTACACAAAATTGCAACTGATTTGGTATTGATGTAAGCCTCAAGCGCTTCAGAACCGCCTTCTGATCCATAGCCCGAATCTTTGACGCCACCAAACGGCATTTCTGGCCAAGCCACTGCAGGTTGGTTGATCCACAACATACCGACTTGTAAATTTTGAGCCAACTGATGTGCATTTTTGAGTGAACGAGTGAACGCATAACTGGCCAAACCAAACGGCAAGCGATTCGATTCGGCAATCGCCTCATCCAAGGTTTTGAATGTGCGAATGGCTGCCATCGGTCCAAACGGTTCTTCATTAAAAACTTTGGATTGCAATGACACATCAAGCAACACGGTAGGCGCAAAGAAGTTGCCACTGCTACCGATGCGCTCGCCACCTGTGGCAACCGATGCGCCATGCTTTATGGCATCTGCTGTGAATTCAGCCATCGCTGTCAAACGACGCGAATTGGCCAATGGTCCCATGGTGATGCCGTTGTCCATGCCGTTACCCACTTTGAGTGCTTGCGCTTGCGCAACCATTGCTTTTGCAAAGGCATCACGCAAACTTTCATGCACCAAAAAACGCGTGGGTGAAATACACACTTGACCCGCATTGCGAAACTTAGCCGCACCTGTAGCTTTAGCAGCCAACTCCACATCCGCGTCTTCAGCAACAATCACGGGGGCGTGTCCGCCCAATTCCATTGTGGCTCGCTTCATGTATTGACCCGCCATCGCTGCGAGTTGTTTGCCAACAGGTGTTGAACCTGTGAAAGTAATTTTTCGAATAATGGGATGCGGAATTAAATAATTTGAAATTTCTGCAGGATTGCCATAAACCAAGCCAATCAGACCAGGAGGCACACCCGCATCAGCAAATGCACGCAACAATTCTGCAGGAGACGCAGGCGTTTCTTCTGGAGCCTTCACAATAATGGAGCAACCCGTTGCCAATGCTGCCGACATCTTGCGAACAATTTGATTGATAGGAAAGTTCCAGGGTGTGAACGCGGCTACAGGACCCACAGGATCTTTGAGTACCAATTGTTGAGACAACAAATTACGCGAAGGAACCACGCGTCCATACACACGACGCGCTTCTTCTGCAAACCACTCAATCACTTCGGTGGCCATACCAATTTCGCCTTTGGCTTCGGCCAATGGCTTGCCTTGTTCTTGCGTCATTAACGCTGCGATTTGTGGTGTGCGTTCACGCAACAAAGCAACGGCTTGACGCATGATTTTTCCACGCTCAACCACGGGTGTTTTGCGCCAGACGTCAAAACCTTTTTGAGCCGCGGCTAAAGCACGGTCTAAATCGGCGATTCCCGCATGGGCCACACGGCCAATTTCTAAACCCGTTGCGGGGTTGTGTACAGCCAAAGTTTTGCCATTGGCGGCGTCGCACCATTGGCCATCGATCAGGAGTTGGGTATTTTGGTATGTCATGGTCGTTCACTCGATAAAGCTGAGATTTTGCCAGTATATGGGACAATCAGAAAATTCATTCATCAAAGGGTTGATATGCGAATTTCAGGCATGAATCACTTCACAGTTTTATGCAACGATTTGGAATCTACCGTCGGCTTCTACCAAAAGGTATTGGGTTTAAATACAGGCTTTCGACCCGACCTTGGTTTTCCTGGGGCTTGGATGTATGTCGATGAGCATCCTATTTTGCATATCGTGGCTGGTAAACCCGTCTCTGATTTAAAACCCGGTGTGATTGATCACATGGCTTTTACGGGACACGACTTACCTGCATTCATCAATCATCTCAATCGACTAGGCATTCAATATCAACACAGACAACAAGTTGAATCTAATGTTTGGCAGGTTTTTTTCTTCGATCCCAACGGTGCGCGTGTTGAAGTTGATTTTGACCCCAAAGAAAAAAAGCCGCACTAAAACGGGTTTAATTTTTTTCAAACTCATCTCTTCTATATGAGTTGAAGAATAACCTAACTCCTTGAGCAAGGCCTCGTTGAGCTCACCCAAGTGTGGCGGTGATGTTCGAACGCCTAAACGTTCTCCATCCATCATCAATGGCAGCAATACGGTTTTAGCAACGCGTCCATCGGGCAATTCAATCGACGCCAACGTACCATTTTGTAACAAGTGCGGATCGTCCAATAAATCATGCGGTTGCGTAATAGGTGCAAATGGCAATCCATTGTCTCCAAATCATTGGGCCAACTCTTTGGCAGTGAAGTGTAACATTCTTTCACGCAACAAAGGCATCATCCAATCGCGTTGCATGACGCGATCGTTGTTGGTTTGTAAACGTGTATCGGCTTTTAAATCCTTGAAATCAAACACTCGGCAAAAAATTTCCCAAGCGGTATCGGTCACAACGGACAAAAATATTTGCTCATTGTTTTTAACTTCAAACACATCGTAAACACCCCAAGCAGAAATACGAGCAGGCATAGGGGCGACCGCTTTTCCAGTCACGGCGTATTGCATCATATGTTGCGCGACTAAAAAAACATTGTTTTCAAACAATGCGCTTTGTATCTCTTGACCCAAACCTGTTTTTTCTCGCTCGGCCAATGCAGCCATCACGCCCATTGCACCAAACAGACCTCCCATGATGTCATTGACGCTGGTGCCCGCTCGCAAGGGGTCGCCAGGGCGGCCCGTCATGTATGCCAAGCCCCCCGTCATTTGCACCACTTCGTCAAGCGCGGTCGATGTTCATAAGGCCCTGACAAAAAGCCTTTGTGGCTGACATAAATCAATCGAGGATTTGAATGTTTAGGCGATGCGCAATCCAAACCTAATTTTTTTCATCGTACCTGGTTTGAAATTTTCAGCCACGTCATCGTCGGTTGCAATCAATCGCAAGAAAGCTTCTTTCCCCTGCTTCGATTCCAAGTCTAATGCCAAACTTTTTTTATTTCGATTGAACAAAGGAAAAAAGCCAGCGCCCGAACCCACCAGATGACGCGTTGAGTCCCCCTTGCGCCCTTTTCCAATCGGCTCGACTTTGATGACTTCAGCACCCAGATCGGCCAATGCCATTCCACAGGTAGGCTCCATCACCATATGCGTGAACACAACGACACGAATGCCTTCGTAAGGTAATTTTTTTGTCATGTTCGGATTAATCAATGGCGCCTGCGCTCCATTTTTTGTCTGTCGATTTTGTCAGGATATGTTCTTTCAATGAAATAAGCAATGCGGTGATTCCTTGCGTCATGTTCTCTAACGTCATCACCGTGCTCGAATGAAACGGACTCGCATGCGGCAAAGCGGGTAAATGAACAAAGCCACTCGGGATGCCTGTTTTAAAAAGCGTGTGTTGCAAGTAATAAAAAACATGATTGCAAGCAAAGGTCCCTGCAGTTTGTGAAACTTCTACCGCAATACCTTGTTCGTGCAAACTTGACGCTAAGTATTTAATCGGCAACGCACTGAAATAAGCGTCAAGGCCATTAACAACAATAGACTCGTCGAT
Source organism: Limnohabitans sp. (assembly GCA_009693305.1). GTDB lineage: Bacteria > Pseudomonadota > Gammaproteobacteria > Burkholderiales > Burkholderiaceae_C > Limnohabitans. The sequence continues at coordinate 3,972 of SHXN01000037.1, read as the reverse complement.
GGGTTGATTACCTTGGTTATCCGCAATGCGCGCATCGTCTACATTGATGGCTATACGCTCAATAGAGATGGCTTGTCGTATATCGGCTTGCCCCAAAGCAATGACGGCGTCGTAGGCGCGCTGATTGATTGCTTGAGATAAAACGTCCAAAGATTGGTGAAAAACACAAGGCAAACACACCCCATCGATTTCAATATCCTCCAGCGTATGTCGGTTGAAATAATCAACCACCTCCCGCGATGAGTTTTGCACACCACCACCAAAAGGTTCAAAGCCCGTTAACAAAAAGCGCATATCTATCCTTTAATTATATTTATACCCCTAAAATGGCTGGAAAACCCACTCTATTCTGACATACCCATGACTGCCAAGCGCAAACCCAAAGTGGCCCTGATCAGTACAGGCGGCACAATCACTTCCCAAAGCCATGTCCGTGAACTCGACCTGTATGAGTACACCACAAGCGGCAACCGGATGACTGTTCAGCAAGTGCTCGATAAATTTCCACAGTCCCAAACAATTGCCGACATCATTGTCGTCAACTTCGACACATTGCCGTCGACCGCATTGGGCTTTGAGCAATGGAAAAAATTAGTCATCACGATTGAACAACTCACAAAAGATCATCCCGATTTGGCTGGGGTAGCCATTTTGCACGGCACTGCAACCATTGAAGAAACCGCTTATGCGCTCAACCTTGCACTTAAAGTCGATATACCCGTGGTCATCACTGGCGCACAAAGACCTGCGAGTGCGTTGTCGACCGATGCAGGATTGAATATTTTTAATGCGGTTCGCGTGGCAGCTTGCCCGCAATCCAAAGGCATGGGCGTGTTGGTTTGTTTAAACGATGAAATCAATACGGCGCGTGAAGTTACCAAAACATCGACGGGACGACTACAAACTTTTAGAACCATTGACTTTGGTGCATTGGGCCATGCAGACGGTAATGGCGTATTTTTTTATCGCCAACCTATTCGCAAGCGCGCACCCAACACACCCTTTGATATTCGTCAACTGGCTCAACTGCCACGCGTCGATATTGCTTACTCGTACGCAGACAGTGACGAAACAGGGTTCTGTCGCAATAAAGATTCCCAGTTTTTCAGGGACGCTATAGGTAGTGTTTGGCATGGACAAATACGCTACCGGTAGTAGGTAAGATTCTTCAAAATTCCTTATCGCGACAGAACCCCATAAATGAGCGTCTTTTCATTCAGCCTCCTATAAAGTTAATTTGTTTTAGACGTACAAATAATTAGTTTAATTTATTTTCTTTGATTCTGTCGCAGTAAGCATAGACGACAATCCCAAGTATGCTTGATTTTCGCAAAAGTTTGATCCATAGCGCCCTGAACAAGGCCCTCCAACGGCTTCACTATCCGCTGGAGGTCATGCTCACCTGCGTACGCTGGTACGTGGCCTATCCACTGAGCCTTCGGCACATCGAGGAGATGATGCACGAACGCGGTGTTTTCGTTGACCACTCTACGGTGCATCGCTGGGCAATCAAGATTGCTACCGGTACTGGCTGCAGTCTTTCGCAGTCGCAAACGCCCCGTTGGTCGAGGTTGGCGCATGGATGAGACCTACATCAAGGTGTCGGGCCAGTGGAAATATCTTTATCGGGCGGTTGACCGTGCTGGCGACACAGTCGACTTCCTGCTGACCGCCAAGCGAGACATGGGTGCGGCCCGTCGCTTTTTTAAACAAGCTATCAACCTGCATGGCGTGCCCGAGAAGATCACCATCGACAAGAGCGGCGCCAACATCGCAGCCATTGAAAGTGTCAAGGCTGATGCCTGTGTAGATATTGTGCTGCGTCAGTCCAAATACCTCAACAACATCGTTGAGCAGGACCATCGGGCGGTGAAAAGAGTCACCCGACCAATGCCGGGCTTCAAGTCATTTTGGAGTGCTCGAACCATCATCACAGGGATGGAGACCATGCACATGATTCGCAAGGGGCAGATGCATAGCCCCAAAGGATCAACCCTGTCTGCAGCCAACCAGTTCTATAGTCTTGCTGCTTAATCGCTAGGTCAGCAAGATGATTTCTTTCGACCAGACCCAACTAATGCGACAGAGCCCAAAAAAATACACAGTCAATTTTTTAGGTGGTATGTTGCATTTGCCCACATCCAACTCCATTGACAAGCCTTTGATCTTCGGTGCAATCTTATTTGGTGCAGGTTGTGGCTTGGCTGGATTTTGTCCTGGACCCGCTTTAATTTCATTGGTGTCAGGTCAACTCAAAGGAACGGTATTTATGGTTTTTATGGTGAGTGGAATAATTGCATACACGTTGTACTACCGACGTACCAAGCCATCTAATCATTGAATTATATGACATAGATCAAAGACTTGCAATCAACAGAAGCGGATAATTTTGTTTAGCACTGTAATTTTTAATGTGCAAATTGTAAAAAGGAAATGATCATGAAAACAACCATTGAAATTGAAATCGATAACCTTAAGTGTGGCGGGTGTGAAAACTCAATCATTAAAGGATTGAGTGCGATGCCTGATATTGAACAAGTTGTCGTCGATCAAGAAAAGCAAACCGTTCGCTTTTTTGGTGTGCCGACGATTCGCGAATCGGTTACGACAAAACTCAAATCCATGGGCTATCCAGAAAAGGGAACCTTAAAGGGGTTGGATGCCGGATTGGCTAACGCCAAATCGCATGTCAGTTGTGCCATTGGTCGCATAACATGATCATTAATAATTTACTTTCATTTTTTATAGCGATCAATTCAATGGAAATTGGCAACGTATTGCGCAATTTCATTTTTGCTGGGCCCCACATTTAAAACAAACAATCAAACGCGCTCTTCAGGCTTTGCGGCTAATGGTTTTGGTATTGGGGCCGCAGTTGGCTAAAAGTGTGATGCCTACAACCAAGAAGAGTCTATTGAGCCATGGCGCTTGAATCATATAAGTTCCAATCTATTAACTATTGACTCATCTTATTGATTCGACTTAAGACTACAAGCGATAGTGATCAATAGGAATGTCAATACCCCATAGATTGACCTAAATTAATCAACTAGCTCATTGTTGGATAGTCGGTGTAGCCTTTTTCTCCGGGCGAGTAAAAAGTGTTTTTATCAGGGAGATTAAGAGCGGAATTGGTTTTGTAACGCTCGACCAAATCGGGATTACTTATAAAGGGTTTTCCAAACCCAATTAAATCGGCTTTATTTTGTGCAAGCGCTGATTCAGCTGTCTGACGATCAAAGCCCCCCGTTAATATAAAACTTCCTTTAAAGAGTTCGCGCAGTGATTGCTTGAGTGGGGCGGGTACTTCAGGTCCACCTATTGTAGAATGATCCAGCAAATGAAGATACATCAACTTAAAATTCGAGCATTCTTGAACCAAGTTGATGTATTGTTGATCAACGCCTTGAAATGCGCCAATGCTATTAAAGACACCATAAGGGGAAATTCGAATGCCCACATGATTGTTACCGATGGCCGCAATTAACGCTTTGATGATTTGTAAGACAAATCGATTGCGATTAGCTGCATTGCCACCGTATGCATCGGTTCTTTGATTGACATTGGCATTGAGAAATTGCTCTATCAGATAACCATTGGCTGCATGAAGTTCAACACCATCAAAACCAACCTCCATGGCCAATTGAGAAGACAGTGCATATTCTTCAACAGCTTGGTTAATATCTGTTAGGGAAGGTCTGAAAAACTCAGTTTAAACGAGCTTTCGGGCAACAAATCTTCGCCATGTGAAATTTGCAATGATCTGATTGAAAAATCACTCTCTTTTTGAGCATTTCCAAGCGATTTCTCCCCCCACTGAGGGCTTTTGCCCCGTTTTGGGCACACTCATCCAGTCGCACCTAAGATGCGTTTTCTCACCATCCACAAATTGCTCAGTGCAAATAGCGTGATCAGTTGTGCCGTGTTCTTGGCCAAACCACGGTAGCGCGTCTTGCGGTAACCAAACTGACA
>SHXN01000036.1 GCA_009693305.1 Limnohabitans sp. | reverse complement strand
AAGTCGGCGCATCGTAAAAAGGCTTTCAGTAAAACTATCGGCTCCGCGCATGATTTTCAAAAAAAGTGCTTGCAATATTGCTATGTCTATAACGTTTGAATAAGCTCATCGGTGCACATATTCCGGGAGTATTTCAGCAGCCTGCTAAGATCCACTGTTGACCGTCCCAATTTAATTTTTGTTGAGCTTGTGTACATAAACGCCAACTCAATAAAGACGCCCAACAACAAGCAATCAAAGATAGCACGATTAAATGATTTTCAGCATAGATAAAAACCCAAGAAAAGGTTACAGCGCATGATAAAAGCCCCAACGCCATCACACAAAATTTGTGTAAGGGTGTTGACCCCACAGGATAAGTTACCAATGCGGCTGAGTGCATCAATGCTTTCTTAAAGTCGTTGAAAAATCAGCGAGCCGTTGGTGCCGCCAAATCCAAAATTATTTTTGACTGCTATATCAATTTTCATGTCGCGAGCAGTATTGGCGCAATAGTCCAAATCGCATTCTGGATCTTGATTAAAAATATTGATGGTGGGTGGGCTTTTTTGATCATGAATCGCCATGACTGTAAAAACACTTTCGATGCCACCGGCTCCACCAAGCAAATGCCCAGTCATGGATTTGGTTGAATTGACCACCATTTTTTTGGCTTCATCGCCCATTGCCGCCTTAATGGCATTGGTTTCGTTGATGTCACCCAAGGGAGTTGAGGTGCCGTGTGCATTGAGGTATTGAATTTGATCGGGTTGCACGCCCGCGTTTTTCATAGCCAACACCATGGAACGACGGGGCCCCTCCATGCTCGGCGCAGTCATGTGACCAGCATCGGCAGTGCGACCGTAGCCCACTAATTCAGCATAAATTTTTGCGCCGCGAGCTTTTGCGTATTCGTATTCTTCAAGAACCAAGACGCCAGCACCTTCGCCTAAAACAAATCCATCGCGATCTTTATCCCAAGGACGCGACGCTGTTTGTGGATCGTCATTGCGAGTCGATAAGGCACGCATTGCAGCAAAACCGCCAACGCCCAGTGGCGAAATGGTGGCTTCTGACCCACCCGCGATCATCACATCAGCATCACCGTATTCAATAATACGCCCTGCTTCACCGATGCAATGCAAGCCCGTGGTGCATGCCGTGACAACAGCCAAATTGGGACCTTTGAAGCCACATCGCATGGACACATGTCCTGAAATCATATTGATGATGGATGCTGGCACAAAGAAAGGGGAAATGCGACGTGGCCCTCGGTTGAGGAGTTCGGTGTGCATGTTTTCAATCATGGGCAAACCGCCGATGCCTGATCCGATCATGCAACCGATGCGGTGAGCGTCTTCTTCATCTAACGCATCGCCAATTTTAAGTCCTGCATCTGCAACGGCTTGGAGCGCGGCGACGATACCGAAATGAATGAAAGAGTCCATCGTGCGCGCTTCTTTGGCGCTGATGTATTTTTCTAAATCAAAGTTTTTGACTTCGCCTGCGAATTTGCAAGCAAAATCTGTCGCATCAAATTTGGTGATGAGACCAATGCCAGATTTTCCGGCTAATAAATTGGCCCAAGATTCTTGCACTGTATGACCTACAGGGCTGAGGCATCCTAGGCCGGTTACGACAACGCGGCGGCGACTCATATGAACAAGAGCCTCGCGGCTTAAGCCTTTTTGTGAGACAAAGCGTAGTCAATCGCGTTTTGAACGGTAGTTATTTTTTCAGCGTCTTCGTCAGGAATTTCGATTCCGAACTCGTCCTCTAACGCCATCACCAGTTCAACGGTGTCCAAAGAATCGGCTCCCAGATCGGCAACGAATGCTTTTTCGTTGGTCACTTGTGACTCTTCTACGCCAAGTTGCTCGGCGATGATTTTTTTAACTCTTGCTTCTATATCACTCATATTTCACTCAAACGGTTGTCTTGAAGTCCGCCATTTTAACCGTGCGGACGGTACGGCTTTTTTTGATGCCAATTTGACCTTGTCAGGCCATGAACATACCACCATTCACGTGGATTTCCTGACCCGTGATGTAGGAAGCCTCAGGGCTGGCCAAATAGGCCACGGCATGCGCAACATCCTCGGGTTTACCCAAATGGCCCAACGGAATTTGGGCTAATAGGGCGTTTTGTTGATCCTCCGACAGGGTCGATGTCATGTCCGTGGCGATAAATCCTGGGGCGACGCAATTAACGGTAATGCCGCGACTGCCAAGCTCTCTGGCCAATGCGCGAGTCATTCCAGCCAATCCGGCCTTGGCGGCGGCGTAGTTGGCTTGGCCCGCATTGCCACTTGCGCCAACCACGCTGGTGATGTTGATGATTCGACCATAACGCTGCTTCATCATGGGACGCATCACAGCACGCGAAAGACGAAACACAGATTTTAAATTGGTGTCCATCACGGCGTCCCAATCATCGTCCTTCATTCTCATCGCCAATGTGTCGCGAGTGATGCCCGCGTTATTGACGAGTACGTGCAATGCACCTTGTTCGTCGATGATGGACTCAATGAGCGTTTGCAACCCATCCGCTTCATTCACATTAAGCGTGACGCCCTTACACCCTGCAAATGCACTCAACGCTTGAGATATTTTTTGCGCGCCTTCTGGCGTTGTTGCTGTGCCTATAACATGCAGTCCACGACTCGCCAAGGTTTGAGCAATGCTTGCACCTATTCCTCGGGTTGCGCCTGTAACCAACGCGATTTGACCTTGCAATTGAATCGTACTCATCTTATTCATTTATAAGTGTTGTGACCTCAGACAAACTATCGACATCGAATAAAGCAGCGCTAACCAGATCGGGAGCAATTCGCTTATTCATTCCTGTTAAAACTTTGCCAGGACCCGATTCAATGATGGCGGTAACGCCTTGCGCTTGAATGGCTTGAACACATTCCACCCATCTGACAGGGCCATATGCCTGCCTGAATAAGGCGTCTTGAATGGCGTTTGCATCTTTTTGAATCGACACATCGATGTTGTTGATCACGGGAATAGATGGCGAACGAAATTCAAGTTCACTCATTTTTTGCAGCAAGCGATCTGCTACAGGCTTCATCAAAGAGGAGTGAAAAGGCGCAGAGACGGGAAGTGGTAATACGCGTTTAGCACCCATAGTTTTAAGAACTTCACCCGCTTTTTCAACTGCCGCTTTACTGCCTGCAATGACGGTTTGCATGGGATCATTGAAATTGACCGCTTGGACCACCTCTTGACTTGAACTGCCAAAGGATTGCGTAACTTCCAAACAAGTTGCAATGATTTTTTCAGAAGAAAGGTTCAACACGGCGGCCATTGCACCCTGCCCCACAGGCACGGCTTCTTGCATGGCAGCAGCACGAAATCTCACCAATTGAATAGCGTCTGATAAAGAAAGAACATCGGCGCAAACCAATGCCGCGTATTCACCTAAAGAATGGCCAGCCATCACAGTGGGTAAATGTCCACCGTGTTGTTTCCATACGCGAAACGCAACAACGCCCGCTAACAACATCACGGGTTGTGTATTGGTGGTTAAAGCAAGCGCTTCTTTAGTGCCGTCTTTGATCAATAAACCCAAGTCCTCACCCAATGCTGTTGATGCCTCTTGTACTGCATGTTTGACCACCGGCTCATCGCGCCATCCATCCAACATCCCCACGGATTGGGACCCTTGACCTGGAAAAACAAATGCAAATGATTTCATATGGAATGATTCAATTCAATTAAACACAAACAACAACGGCGCCCCAAGTAAATCCACCACCGACGCCCTCTAAAAGCAAATGTTGTCCAGGCAAGATTTTGCCTGAATGCATGGCGACGTCCAAGGCTAATGGAATAGAGGCCGCTGACGTATTGCCATGATCGGCAACAGTCAAAATAACTTTTCCCATGGGTAGTTTTAATTTTTTGGCCGTGCTTTGAATAATACGAATATTGGCCTGATGGGGGATGAGCCAGTCGATATCACCTGCAGTCAGATTTGCTTTTTTGAGCGCCCTGTTGGCTGTCTCTTCTAGAACACCAACAGCCAATTTGAAAACCGCTTGACCGTCCATTTTTAAAACTGGATCGCCTAATATTTTGCCTTGATTCACGTGCCCTGGTACGCATAAAATCCCCACGTGCTTGCCATCCGCATGAATATCAGTAGACAAAATACCAGGACGATCAGAAGCCTCTAAAACAACAGCGCCAGCGCCATCGCCAAATAAAACACATGTGGTTCGATCTTGAAAATCAAGAATGCGTGAAAACACTTCAGCGCCCACAACCAATGCGCGTTTGGCAGAACCCGAAACAATCATGGCGTCAGCGACGCTCAATGCATAAATGAACCCACTGCAAACGGCTTGAATATCAAAAGCGGGTGCGCCTGCAATGCCTTTGGCCTGCTCGGAAGTCTGCGCCAACTTATTTTGCAAAATACAAGCTGTCGATGGAAAAACCATATCAGGCGTTGAAGTGGCCACAATAATGAGGTCAATATCTTGAGGCCCAATACCCGCCATAGACAAGGCATTTTGCGACGCCTCCAGGGCTAGATCAGAGCTGTAAACGCCCTCGCTTGCAAAATGCCTGGCCCGAATGCCTGTTCGTTCAACTATCCAGTCATCGGATGTTTCAACGCCCGTCAGCGCTAATTGTTTGACCAAATCTTCGTTGGACAAACGCTGGGCTGGCAAGTAACTACCTGTACCAGTGATTCTTGAGTAAAGTTTCATCGAACGTTCGACTTAATTTTTGTGCAGGCTAGTTAACAGATAAGGCCGCATGGGTTAATTTGGATTGAACTTGAAAAAGTAAATCATGAGAGGCCGCATCATAAGCCCTATTGAGGGCCGTACCAAAAGCCAAGGCGTCAGCCGATCCATGGCTTTTAAAAACAAGCCCCCCGAGGCCCAACAAAGCCGCGCCGTTGTATCGGCGGTGGTCCACCCTCTTTTTAAACGAAGATAAGACCGGATAAGCGATGATGCCTGCAATTTTCGTAAAGATATTGGCAGAAAAGCTATCTTTAAGGAAGCCGCTGACCATATGGGCCAGGCCTTCTATGGATTTAAGGGCCACATTTCCAACAAATCCATCGCAGACGACCAAGTCTGTCGTTCCGAGGAAAATATCATTACCTTCGACATTGCCGTAAAAATTGAGATCGCCGGAGTTAGCAGCAGATCGAAGCAGATCTCCTGTTTTTTTGATATTTTCGTTACCTTTGATGTCTTCTTCGCCAACATTGAGAAGTCCAACAGAAGGGTTTTTGATGCCGTGCAAAACAGAAACAAGCGCGGAACCCATCACCGCAAACTGAAGCAAATCTTCTGGCGAACAATCCACATTGGCGCCCAGATCGAGCATGGTTGTACCACCACCTTTGACATTGGGCATTTGGCCTACAATGGCAGGTCGGTCAATTCCGTCCAAGGTTTTAAGCACATAACGAGAAATAGCCATCAAGGCGCCCGTATTACCCGCAGAAATAGCCGCCTGAGCTTTTCCGTCTCGAACCTGCTCAATGGCAATGCGCATAGAGGATGTTTTTTTGCGACGCAATGCAATTTCAATTGAATCGTGCATCTCCACCACTTCTTGCGCCTCAACGATTTGAGCACGTGGATGGGAAAAATGGGAAAGCGCCTGCAGTTGACCAGCCAATAGAAGTTGCGCGGTAGGATGTTCTTGCAAAAATTGCAAGCAAGCAGGCAATGTAATCGAGGGGCCTAAATCGCCTCCCATGCAGTCCACCGCAAGGGTGATGAACTCAGGCTTGTTGGCCGTAGGCATCATATTTAAAAGGCAATCAATATGAAAAAAGCCCGCGCCAGCATGAACAACGGGCCTGTTTTTCTAGACAATCTTATGCTTCAGATTTGGTCTTGAGCACTTTGCGGCCACGATAAAAACCGTTGGGGCTGATGTGGTGACGCAAGTGCGTTTCGCCCGTGGTGGGCTCTACTGCAATTCCTGGAACGTTGAGTGCATTGTGTGAGCGATGCATTCCACGCTTGGAAGGTGATTTTTTGTTCTGTTGGACAGCCATGATTGGCTCCTAAAGGTCTGTTTCTGGTTAATTCAAACACCACGACACCAGTACGAAAGGCATAGGGTGCAAAGTCAAACATTATACCCTACGGCTTGGACTTGTCTTTGAGTTGAGCCAAGACGGCAAAAGGACTGGGTTCGGGCGCCAAGGCTTGGACGTCGGACTGAGGAACAAGCGGCTTGGGACAAGCCTCATGAGCTGGAATCAATGGGATTTCCATCAGCAACTCATCTTCCAAAAGCTCCGAAATATTAAATAAACGATCAAATACCAGTAAATCCTCCTCGCAATCGTCGTCTTCGCGCAAAGCCGTTGCCTCATCCCTCACAAATCTAAATTGCCGATCCACACCCAACAAATTGTCACAAGCTGCGAGGCATTTTTGACAGGTTAGGGGAAGACGGGCGGAAGCCTTGAGCTCAATCCAAATTTGTTCTTGGACAACTGTTGTTTTTTTAACAAAGCCCACCAGTTGCCAATCAACGACAGATTTTGTAGGGATAGGCCAACTGTCGCTAGCCTCGACCAAACGGGGGAAATCAGTTACAGGCGTTCGCAACTGAAGTTGCTGATTCTGTTGCGCAAAAAGCTTGGTATCGAATTTTTTAAGGTCCTGCGAGTGTTTCATCCTGCCAGTGTAAGAGAATCTCTTCATGACTAGCCACGCACAATCAAAACGCCCGCTTATTTTGGGATCGACATCTTCTTATCGCAAAGAATTGTTAAAGCGATTGAACTTGCCTTTTGAAGTTGTTTCACCCCATGTTGATGAAACTCCATTCAAAAACGAAGCGCCTAGCGATCTGGCTCTCAGACTTGCAATTGCAAAGGCTCAAGCAGTTGCGCAAAAGCATCCCCATGCCATTGTGATTGGCTCCGATCAGGTGGCCGATTTAAATTCAGAGCCCTTGGGCAAACCAGGCAATCATGCAAAGGCAATTATTCAATTAAAAAAAATGAGCGGGCAGGTGGTTGTTTTTCAAACAGCCGTTTGCGTCACTTGTCTTGAAACACAATTCATGGGGTCGGTGTTGGTTCCCGTGCAAGTGCGATTTCGACATTTGACCGATCAAGAAATTGAACATTATTTAACGATTGAAAAACCTTACGACTGCGCAGGCAGTGCAAAAAGTGAGGGATTGGGCATCGCACTTCTCGATGAGATCATCAACAATGATCCCACAACGCTGGTAGGGTTGCCTCTGATACAAACCTGTCGAATGCTTCGCCAAGCCGGCATCGATCCATTGGCTTAAATTGATGACTAAACCTTTTGGCTCGCTTTTTTTGGTTCCAACGCCTTTGGATTTTGGCTGTGATTTAGAGGCGCCCTTGCAAGATACATTGCCCATGTCGACGGTGCAACACGCATCGCGCATTCAATATTGGATCAGTGAAAACGCTAAATCAACGCGTGCTTTTCTCAAACGTGTGAATGAAATCATTCCCCTGCCTGTAGCGATTCAGCAAATTTCAATTCAAGAGTTGCCCAGAGAAATTCATAAAAAAGGCGACCATTTGGGCGCTCACTCTGTGGATGTTTTTTTAAAACCTGCGACCCTTGGTCACGACGTGGGGTTAATCAGCGAGGCTGGCATGCCAGCGATTGCAGACCCTGGTTCATCGGTGGTTCGCGCCGCACACGCATTAAAAATTCCTGTTATTCCGTTAGTGGGTCCTGTCTCCTTGCTTTTGGCTTTGGCCGCCACTGGTCTCAGTGGACAAAATTTTGCGTTTGTTGGTTATTTGCCGCAAGACGGTGCGACACGACTTCAACGTCTCAAAGAATTAGAAAAAATTGCGCATCAAACCGGACAAACACAAGTTTGGATTGAAACACCTTATAGAAATGCCGCAATATTTGATGCGACGCTTAACGCTTTAAAGTCTGAAACACGCGTGGCCATTTGCAGTGGTTTGACACTGCCACAAATGGATATTCGATGTATGCGTATTCAAGAATGGAAATCGTTGAAACCGTTTGTAATTGCTTCATTACCAACTGTTTTTGCGTTGGGCATCTAGCGTTGCAATCCAAGGATTCAACGAATAGAAGGTGCTGCTTTTAAGGCTTTAACTGCACCTTCACCAAAGGCAGCGCCAAATCGTTTGGCCAGTCGTTCGGCCACATTGTCGTGACGCGTGTAGTCAACAATGTCTTCTGCTTTGACCACATCGCGAGCGACCGAATCCAATGTGCCCAAACCATCGGCGAGCCCCATTGAAATGGCTTGCTGGCCTGTCCAAAATAATCCACTGAATATTTCTGGGGTTTCTTTGAGTCGCGATCCGCGACCGTTGCGAACAACTTCAATGAATTGTTGATGAATTTGATCCAACATGATTTGTGCAAAGGCACGCTGTATTTTGGTTTGCGGACTGAAAGGATCTAAAAATCCTTTGTTTTCTCCAGCGGTCATGAGGCGACGCTCGACGCCCAACTTATCCATCAACCCTGTGAATCCAAATCCATCCATCAGCACACCAATGCTGCCAACAATACTGGCTTTATCGACATAAATATGATCGGTTGCAGCGGCAATATAGTAGGCGGCCGATGCACAGGTTTCACTCACAACCGCATAGATGGGCTTGTTGTGTTTGGCTTTGAGGCGACGAATTTCATCATTGATGATGCCCGCTTGAACAGGGCTTCCACCCGGTGAATCAATGAGTAAAACCAAAGCCTGCGAGCCTTCATCATCCAAAGCATTTCGCATCGCGCTGATAATCCATTCGGCATTGGCGTTGCTTTCGGATAAAATCTCTCCTTTGATCTCAACCACAGCCGTATGTGGCGTGTTGTTCGATCTAGACCCCGAGCCAACGCCTACGCTTCGATTGGATAGCCAAATAATAGCCACCACGATCAAAAGCCAAGAAAGTCTAAAAAATATTTTCCAACGACGCGCGACTTTTTGCTCGTGCAATGTGGCAAAAGCCAATTTTTCGAGCGTCTCTCGCTCCCATGTTGCGCCTTGCTTTTCTGGGCTTGATTGACTGCTTGCATGAGCGGCATCGGTTGAAGTTGATACAGATAGGTCGTCTGATTTTGGCGTGTCAGCAAGTGGGGTATCAGTTTGAGGTGTTTGATTCATTTCAAAATTCAATCGGTTTTAAATTGTACGCAGTGTGCCAGTGAACCACCTGCTCTTTTTCTGTGAGGTCAATGGCAGTGAGCCCCCCTTTGCAAGGCCCTCCCGAACATTGACCCGTGTCGGGTCGATAAGTTGCACCATGGGTTGCGCAAATGAGCCATTGTCCACTATCGTCAAAAAAGTGGTTGGGCTGGTAGTCCAGCTCCATGGCGACATGTGTGCATCGATTGAGATAGGCGTGGGCACGCCCCTGAAAACGAATCGCAAAGGCGCGACATGTTTGGCCTGCAAACGCCACGTCAAATGGAACGGCCAAGCCACCGTCGGCGAGGTCTTGGCTGTTGCAAAGCGGTATCGTCTCGTTATCCATGCGTCATCAACCATGAGTGCAATTGTTCAACTGAATGCGCAATATACCGCGGCTTCCAAATTTCAAAATGTTCATGGCGATGCGCGCCATAACTAACCCCCACGCTGGCGCAGGAAGCCCGTTGCGCCATCTCTAAATCGTGCGTTGTATCGCCAATCATGAGGGTGCGTTGCGCACTCACGCCTAATTCACTCATGAGTTCGTTCAGCATCAAAGGGCTTGGCTTGCCCACTGTTTCATCGGCGGTTCGCGAAGTATCAAACATCCCTTTGAGTTGAACTGTATTTAATGCTTCATCGAGACCGCGTCGGCTTTTACCTGTTGCGACGGCCAAATGATATGACTTTTCTTTAAGCGCTAAAAGCATTTCAATCACGCCGTCAAACAAGGCAATATCATTTTGATGTTGCGTGTAATAAAAGCGATATCGTTGGTCTAATAATTCATATTGAGTCGATGGCACATTGGGCGCGACATAAGCCAATGCGGGTTGCAATGACATACCGATTACATAGGCCGCCTGCTCATCCGTTGGCATTTTTCCACCCACATCTTGAACTGCTTGTTGAATCGCACGCACAATAAATTTTGTTGAATCGAATAATGTGCCATCCCAATCAAAAGCGATGAGATCAAATTGGCGGGCTTGTAGGTTGGACATGGTGAATGAATTGTTGAAGAGCCTCAGGCAATGGCGCTTGCAAGTTTAAATGCAGTCCTGTTTGCGGATGGGTCAACTGTAACTTCCATGCATGCAAAAACATGCGTTGCAGTCCTTGTGCGTGGAGTCTTTTATTGAGGTCAAAGTCGCCATATTTATCGTCGCCTAAAATCGGATGTCCCTGATTGGCCAAATGCACACGAATTTGATGTGTTCTTCCTGTTTTGATCGTCACCTCTAAGACCGAGTACTCGCCAACCAGCCGCAACACCTTCACCAAGGTAATGGCTCGTTGCCCGTCGGGGTCATCGGCCGATACCACCTTAACGCGCCTCTCGCCCTCATCGGTGCCATTGGGAACCACATATTTGTGCAGGTGCAAATCGATGACTTTTTTATTGGAAGGCCAAAGTCCTCTAACCATGGCTAAATAAGTTTTGCCCGTTTCACGTCCTCTGAATTGATCTTGAACGTGTCTTAAAGCACTGCGCTTTTTGGCAATCAACAAAACGCCCGAGGTTTCGCGATCTAAGCGATGAACCAACTCCAAAACTTGTAAGGCTGTTCGCGATTGTCTCAATTGTTCAATGATACCAAAGTTAATCCCACTGCCACCGTGCACCGCCACGCCAGATGGTTTGTTGATGGCCAATAAACAATCGTCCTCCAATAAAATAGGGAATTCTTTGGACGGGGCTGTGGGTGCGTTTTCATTTTTGCTCGCCACTCTTACTGGAGGTAAGCGAACAATATCCCCTGACTCTAAACGGGTTTGCGCCTCCGGTCTCGCCTTATTGACCCTCACCTCGCCCGTTCGAATGATTCGATAAATATGAGTCTTGGGCACGCCTTTGAGGTGTCGCATCAGAAAGTTATCCAAGCGCTGTCCTGCAGAATCTTCGTCTACGGTGAGATTTTTGACAGTTAAATGCGGTGGGGCTGAATCAGCCTCTATAATGTTGTTCACCAGCGTCAGGTTCCAAGTGCTTGATTTGAATAAGAGATTAGATCACGAGCCAACCCCGCTGAGAGGTCGAAGCCATACAAGGATTTGCAAAAAAACGCCCATTTGCGCGTTTTGCCGATCCCGTGAAGGGCTGATGACCGGAAAACACAGAAACGGAATACCTCCTGCAACAGACTCATACCCTTTGGTCTGTAGCAGATTAAAGCGAGAAGTGAACGATGTATGTAATCTGGGTGATTTTGAAACTTTGTATGTGCTGGCACAAGCCCGCACGTTCTATTGCGGTTTCTTACCATTTTTCAACTTCGATCCTGCAACCGAGCCATTGGATATACCTTATCCCGTTCGTTCGATTAAAACTCGCGCACCTCAAGCCTTCAAACCATTTTTGTCGCCGATAACGGCTGACATCTACGGTTTTAGCGCCCGATTCCCTTCGTTTTCCGGCATTTGCTTTGGCATAGTTGGCTTCATGTGAGCCTGTGTTAATTTGTCAATGTAAAGGAACGCATCATGAAACGGATGCTTATTAATGCCACCCAGGCCGAAGAACGCCGTTTGGCGATTGTTGATGGTCAAAAGTTACTCGACTACGAAATTGAAATCGAAGGGCGCGAACAACGCAAAGGTAATATTTATAAAGCAGTGGTCACGAGGGTTGAGCCCTCACTAGAAGCTTGCTTTGTCGATTACGGCGAAGAGCGTCACGGCTTTTTACCCTTCAAAGAAATCTCCAAACAATATTTTTCCTCCAATGTTTCTCCTAGCCAAGCTCGCATTCAAGATGTGATCAAAGAAGGGCAAGAGATTTTGATTCAGGTTGAAAAAGAAGAGCGTGGCAACAAAGGCGCAGCTCTTACCAGCTTTATCTCATTAGCCGGCCGCTATGTGGTGTTGATGCCCAACAATCCACGAGGCGGCGGTGTGAGTCGACGCATCGAAGGCGACGATCGCGCTGAACTCAAAGAAGCCATGGATCAATTGCAATATCCCAATGGCATGTCGATCATTGCGCGCACGGCTGGCATTGGTCGCATCGCATCAGAATTGCAATGGGACCTCAACTATTTGCTCAAATTATGGGATGCGATTGATGGCGCCGCCAAAAACGGCAAAGGTGCATTCTTAATTTATCAAGAGTCGAGTCTTGTGATTCGCGCCATTCGCGATTACTTCAATCACGACATTGGCGACATTTTGATCGACACCGATGACATTTATGAACAAGCGCATCAGTTCATGGCACACGTCATGCCCGAACATGCCAATCGCATCAAACGATACCGAGACGACACGCCTTTGTTCAGTCGCTTTCAAATCGAACATCAAATTGAATCGGCTTACGCACGCACAGTCACCCTACCATCAGGCGGTGCGATCGTCATTGACCACACCGAAGCCTTGGTATCTGTGGACGTCAACTCTGCTCGCGCAATCAAAGGCGGCGACATTGAAGAGACCGCAACACGAACCAATTTAGAAGCGGCCGATGAGGTCGCCAGACAAATGCGTTTGCGCGACTTAGGTGGATTGATTGTGATTGACTTCATTGACATGGAGGAATCCAAAAATCGCCGTGAAATTGAAAACCGTTTGCGCGACGCACTGCGTCAAGATCGTGCACGCGTTCAATTTGGCACCATCAGCAAATTTGGATTGATGGAGATGAGTCGCCAACGTTTGCGTCCTGCGTTGTCTGAAGGCGCGTCCATTCCTTGCCCCCGTTGTGGTGGCTCAGGCCATGTGCGCGATACAGAAAGCTCCGCTTTGCAAATTTTGCGGATCATTCAAGAAGAATCGATGAAAGAAAACACGGCGGCGGTTCACGCACAAGTGCCCGTTGAAGTCGCATCGTTTTTGCTCAATGAAAAACGTCCTGAAATTGCAAAAATCGAACTCAAACAACGCACCAATGTGTTGATAATCCCTAATAAGAGTTTAGAAACACCCAACTACAAATTGGAACGACTCAAACACGACGATCCACGATTGGACAATATCCAAGCCAGTTACAAAATGGCCGAAGAAATTGAAGACCCAACAGCTGTTACCCGTCGATCACAAGAGCCTACCAACAAGCAAACTCCCGTGATCAAGGGCGTATTGCCCGATGCACCTGCACCCCAAGCGCAACCGCGCGCCGCCGCAAAACCTGACGCACCCGTGCAATCACCCATCACCGTTTTTGCTCCTGCAGAAAAAGGATTTTTAAGTTGGCTCAAAGGCTTGTTTGGAAGCAACCCACAACTCGCAGCACCCACACCACCTGCTGTGGCCACACCAGAAAAGAAAGAAGAACGACGCGAAGGCCATGATGGCCGCAGTGGTCGTCACGAACGCGGTGACGGACGTCGCAACTCGGGCCGCAACAGTCGCGGGGGTCGAAATGATCGCAATGGCCGCACCGATCGCAACGAACGAAATGATCGCGCCGAAAAAGGTTCTGAAAAAAATGAACAACGACGCGATAGAAACGGTCCAACAGCTCATGACAATGCTCGACCTGACTTGCGACAAGACGATAGAAACGAAGCGTCAAATATTGCATATCAACAAGAACGTCCAAATAAAAACAATGAGCAACGCACCGAAAGACCACGCCGTGAACGCGCGGCTCGCCAAGAAAGACCTGCAGAAAATCTGCAGTCTCAAGATTCCAATTCTTTAGCAGAAACGAATCAGCCGTCTTCAAACCCAATGTCTGCTAACAATGAAGCATCGGCGCAGCCGCAAGAACGCAGAGATATAAGATCACGCGATCGTTTTGGACGCGATCGACGCGAAAGAACCGATCGTCAACCACAAGAACAATCTGAGTTTTCATCTTCGGGTATGGATGCGCCCCACACATCCGCACCGATCGAATCACACGCACAAAACAACACAGCCACTTCTGCGCCTCAAGCGCAAGCCATGCCTAAAGTGGGTAGTTTTGCACTCCCTGTCAACGATTTGATATCGGTGGCTCAGGCTTCGGGTTTAGAGTGGGTCAATTCCGATCCACAAAAAGTTGCGATGGTTCAAGCGGCTATTGCAGCAGAGCCTATTGCCATTCGCATTCACAGAGAGCGTCCAGCACCTGTTGTATTGGATGAAGGCCCATTAATTCTTGTTGAAACAAAAAAAAACCTGGGTGAAATAGCCATGTCTTTTGACAAGGGACTCTAAATATTATTTTTTGATTGACGCATCGGTATGGCAGCATTTCTCCAAAGGATGAGTGCCTGCCCTGTATCGTCGCGTTGTTCGGCTAATTGAGCCAATTTAATCCATGCTTGTCGCTTAAAGTCGAACGGTGGCAAATGGTTAACGCAAAGCTCCAAAAGCTGTTGCGCCTTTCCCCATAATCCATGCTTTAAGCACAAGAGTCCGCTGAGGTATTGCAATTCAATATTTCTTGGATTGGCCAAAGATGCTTTTTCTACACAATGGAGCCATTCAACTTGTGGCTCCATTTGCACAAAGGCCTTTTCCATGGTTGTCACTAATTTTTCGACCTGAATAGAAGACCATGATTGCGGTTGCAATATCCACGATTGAAAAACCGATTGCACCCAACTCATTGCAATTTTTGGATCGCCTTCTAATTGAAGCAAGCGACTTGCTGCATGCACGACAACATCGTTGATTTCTTTTTCTGCGTTTTCTAAAATTTTCCAGGTTGAAAGTAATTGGCTTGCATCTCGACAGTCATCCAAAGCCATGATGGCCAAACTGCGTGACAAGCTTTGGGCCGTCGAACTCACAAAAGCACCATGCTTAGCCAACAGTCGTGTGGTTTCAAGGGCAGGCAAATGGTGGCCGCTCAAACGATCAATTTTGAGTCGCAATCGCAAAGCCAGCGTTCGGCGTTGAACACCCATCGGTAAAGAATCTAACCATTGCGTGGCCTCAATCAACTTTCTGCGACTCAATGACCACCTTGCAGCACCAAGTCGAGCCGCATATTCAATATCTTGCAATAAAGATGATTTTGATCGTGAGGCATCTAGCAGTTGGTTCAAACTTTCTTCTTGCGTTTGCGAATCATTGAGCGCATAGGCTGACTCTGCAATGATTAATTGCGCCAACATTTCTAACTGCGTGTGCAATAATTTTTCTTGCGTGCTTTGAGATTTTTGTGTCGCCATTTCTTGCGCTAAATCACAAACCTTTTGAGCCGATTTTATGGCGCGCAAAAATCGTCCCGATAGCATTTGAATGATCGCATCTAAGAGAGCCAGTTCCGCCGCTTTTTCTTTTTGCTCCAAGCGCCAAAGCCTAGCCCTCGCAGGCATTGCAAACAAACCTTTTATCGCTTGAATCGCAAAATAAATAACAACAAAACCTAACACCAAACCAAGCAACACCAAGTTAATGGATAAATCAACTCGATAAGGTGAAACAAAAACAGTGACCGAACCTTGATGACTTCCCAGCAACAAGGCAACCGCGGCAGAGATGCCAAATAAACTTAAAAACCACAATGCAACTTGCATATCAGCGCCCTGCACTCGCTGTTGTCAATGCACCGAGCGTGTCATCCAAATTGGGAATTTCTGTATGTTTGATTTGCTGTTGAATTTGAACGAGTAATTGTTTGGCCGCTAAGCCCTTGCGCGACTGTGTTTCAAAAAAATTAGATAACTCCCGCTCAGCTTGCAACAAATCGGAGCGGGAAGATTCGTACTGTCGCGCCAACAATCCCAGTCTTGCATTGAGCAGTTTCAACTTCAGATTTTCACGAACAAAATAGCTTTGCTCAGGCGCCAGCAAACTCGCCTCTGGTTTATCAATGCGACTCACACGCACCAACCCCTTTAGTTCTGACCAAATATCGTCCCACAATCGATCCCACGCTTGTGCATTGGTGGATGACATCCAATTGGCATTGGCGCTTGGATTGGTGTTCGCCGATGGTTTTGATTTTTGATCGACGGCATTGAGCAAAGGTGCAGTGTTAATCCAACTGATCAGTTCATCGATTTTTCCAAGCAAGCTGGGTGTATCTGCAATCGTCGCAACTTTGATGCGGTCGATATCACGATTCATGGCGCGAAGGACTGGAGCCAATCGCGGTTGTGCCACTTTGGTTAATCTCTGCTCCGCAGTTTTCAATGCCGCAATCAAAGGCTGAACACTGCCTGTTAATTGCGCTTGTTGTTGAGCCAATCGCAATGAAGCCTCAATATCAACCACCAAATTTTCATCGCGCGAACGCGACAAACTTTGT
Organism: Limnohabitans sp.; assembly: GCA_009693305.1. Classification (GTDB taxonomy): domain Bacteria; phylum Pseudomonadota; class Gammaproteobacteria; order Burkholderiales; family Burkholderiaceae_C; genus Limnohabitans. Next base: position 652 of record SHXN01000036.1, on the reverse strand, counting down.
ATGAGTTCTTCTAATTGCGATCGTTGCAAAGCAACTTCGGCCATTTTTGTTTCGGCCAAGGCTTGGCGAGCAGCTGTTTCTAATGAAAGTTCGTACGCAAGTTTGGCCAGGCTTTTGGCCTCCACCGCTTGCGAGCCCGTATCTGCACTCTGTTTAGCGAGTTGTTCTTGAATATGGTTGAGCTTTTGCCACAAAAAGAGAGAGCCTATGAATCCAAACAAGGCAACCAGTCCAATACCCCATAAAAATAGCTGATTTTTTTTTGCGCTCGGCTCAACCGATGCAATAGGCGAGGAAGATGGGTTAGGCGATGTGTCTTGAGAGACCGAAGTATCGCTTACTGTTTCGTTATTCATGATTAAAGGTATTCTAAGGATGCAAGCATGTCAGACATCACGGGTCGTGACGTATGAACAACACCAAAGCCCAGTTGTTTGGCTGATTGGGCAATTCGTTCGTGCGTTGCAAGCGCTTTTGCGAGATGCCAAGACTGATGAGGCAACAATTTCGCCAAATGATCCAAGGCCTGAGAACTGCTAAAAATCCAAATCGAGCCGTCATGCGTTGCAAACTGGGCTTGCGTTTGTTGATCTAAATTCCAGTGCGGTATTGCACGACTGTAAGACGCAACAGCGTCAACACGAATGCCTTG
>SHXN01000035.1 GCA_009693305.1 Limnohabitans sp. | reverse complement strand
ATGGTGCACAGTTTGGACTCGTTCATGTTAATAATCATCCTTGGATGATCAACCTAATATGAAAAGTCAGGCCCAAATCAGAGTTTCAGGCTCATACCTCGTTGGAAATACACGTCTAACTCAGGCTCATACCTCGTTGGAAAGGGCTGCCCCTTGACAAACAACGCAACTTGCGTATACTAAGCCTACGAAAGCGCTATTCATTGAGCTCCCTGCATTTTTTCGCTTTAGGGCGCAGTACCTTGACGACGAGGGGTTTCGTGGCCTTCAAAATTCAATCTTAAAGGCACCTGAGGCCGGGGATGTCATCACTGGAACTGGCGGACTACGAAAGTTGCGCCACGGTGACGCAAGCAGGGGAAAAGGTTAGCGCGGCGGTTTGCGTGTCATCTATTTTTGGTGGGAAGCCAAACAACAGGTATGGTTGTTTACCTTGTATGACAAACACGAAATGGATGACCTGAGTCCCAAGGAGCGCGCCACCTTGAAAGACATATTGAAGAACGAACTGGAGAACAGGAAATGACAAAACACAACTTGTTTGACGAAATATCAGAGGGCTTTGATGCCTTGGCTGCTGCACGCAAAGGCAAGAAGACGCTTCGCACAACTGAGCTGGAATTAAAGCCTGATGTGGTGGTGAGCGCCGATGAGCTCAGAGCTATTCGCGAAAAACTCAACCTCTCACGACCCGTCTTTGCAAGCTATCTGAGAACCAACCCACGCACCCTTGAGAACTGGGAGCAGGGCCGGGCTAAACCCAACGCGCAAGCAGCCCTTTTGATTCATCTGGTGTCACGCTATCCTGATACGGTCAAGCGCCTCGCGGCCGTGTAAGTTGGCGCCGCTTTAAATGTTGGCGTTGACACACAAGGTAATCTTCAATAATGTCCATAGACAAGGCCCCTGTCGCTAAGCGGGTTGGTTCTGTCGCAGTAAGCATAGACGACAATCTCAGGGTTCTGTAGCAATAAGGAATTTTGAAGAATCTTACCTACTACCAGTAGCGTATTTGCCCATGCCAAACACTACCTATAGCGTCCCTGAAAAACCGGGAATCCTTATTGCGACAGAACCCTATTTTTTGCCCAACATGGCTTTCATATTTTCGAGGGACACGGAGCTTTCGGGAGACACCTTTATTTTGGGGCTGGCCTTGAAGGCGTGTCCATAAATAACCTCAAAAGTCATGGTGATTCTTGCATCATTGCTAGGGGCCACAACCGATTGAGACAGATTGGATTGAAGTTGGCGCCACCATTTTTTACCTCGCAAACCTCGAAATCGATAAGGGTTGAGATTGCGACCAAGTGTGCGCAATTCAACCCATAAATCATGGGGATTTGCGTAGGTTAATTGAATTCGCTGCATATCCATGATGGGCTCAGAAAAACCCGACTGCAACAACATATCACCCCAATCATGCATATCTGTGAAGGAGTGGGAAGGCGCAGGCCAGTGGTTGATCTCATAAACCGCCCGAAGTTGCCTGAGGGTATCTGGCCCCAGACAAGAAAACATCACAAAACCACCCACATCGACCGCATCACACCAAGACTTCATCATGAGTTGAGGTCGATGCGTGTGATGCAAGGTCATGTTGGACCACAACATGTGGACGGGCTGCGTGGATGTCAACGAAAAGTTGATTGAGGGTTTGAATATGCGTTGCCACCAAGAGGGTCTTAGCAATTTTTTGGCCTGATGCAAGCGCACAGCAGACGACTCAATGACATGACAAACTGCATCGGAATAAACCGCCTGTACATACTTTTGTGAAGCAATCGATCCCGTTAATGGCAACCAATGCGCCCAATGTGTGGGCTTAGTTTTAATCCACGTCAGGCGTTCAGCCATGCGACGCGCCACTTCTTGATGCAGCCAAGCATCGACAGATGAAGGATGAAATTGTGTGAGCCAACGTGCACAGGCGACACCATCCATGTGAACGGCGTCAATGGGTAATGGATTGAATAAATCAGAAGATATCGACACCCTTTCAGTATAGATGCGCCCACATGCAATCCAATCCATTTTATTTTTCTTGGCCCTCGCGTTGTCTTTTTTGCCATATATGGCCGACCGCTATTTTCTGTAACAATTGCTTAAAAGAATTTGCGCACATCCAAAGCAGATGCAACATGTGCGCGATCACCTGTGATGAGGAGATTTGCGCTCAGTGCATACGCCATCCGCCTGCGTGGGACGCCTGTTTTAGTGCAGTCAACTATGCTTATCCGTGGAACACAGCGGTGCATCAACTCGAATACCAACAAAATCCTGGGCTACCAGATTCCATGGCTCAACTGATACATCAACATTGCTCAATCAAACTCACACTCACACTCACACTCACGCATGCCGATTGGCTTATTACTATGCCCCCTATCCAACCAAAGACTGCAGAACCGCGGATACAACCAATCAGCACGGCTAGCTAAATATCTTTACAACAAAAAAACCGACAACCACTTGTTATGGCGAGTCAATAGCCACACGCCCCAAACAAAGCTCAAACGACAAGACCGCATTCGCAATTTAACTGGAAAGTTCATGATCAACCCCTTTCGCAAACACGAGCTGGTTGACACGCATTGCGTGCTGGTAGACGACGTGTTGACCACACGGGCTACACTTGAGCAAGCCAGTCAAATTTTAAAATCGGCCGGCGTCGAGACCATCACTTGCATTGTCTTTGCCCGCGCCTATTTGTCATCCTAAAAAACCATGTTCAATATTGTTTTAGTTCAACCTGAAATTCCACCCAATACAGGCAACATCATTCGATTAGCCGCCAATACAGGTTGCCAACTCCATTTGATTGAACCTCTGGGTTTTTCAATGCACGACAAACAAATGCGACGCGCAGGTCTGGACTATCAAGAATATGCGTCAGTCAAAAAATACGCCAGTTGGGATGTTTTTTGTGAAACTCAAAAACCCAATATCAAGCGTTGCTTTGCCCTCACCACCAAAGGAACGCAGCGCGTGTTTGATGTGACGTTTTGCAAAGACGATTGGATCGTATTTGGCAATGAAACCAGCGGATTGCCTGAGCCTATTCGAAATTCTTTTGCAGCTGAAAAAAAACTAATTTTGCCCATGCTCAAAGGCCAACGCAGCCTCAATTTATCTAATGCCGTGGCCATCACCGTATACGAGGCGTGGCGTCAAAATGGTTTTAGCACTTAAATTTTAAGGATAGCGAAGCACCACAGTTTCGGCAATACAAACAGGCTTGTCTGAGCCTTCACATTCAATCAAAGCGTGCCAATTCATTTGAACGCCGCCTTGATCAATATCCGAGCAAGCCATCAACGTGAGTCTTGCTCGCAATCGACTATTGACTAACACAGGTGCTGTAAATCTGACTTTGTTCAATCCATAGTTGATGCCCATTCGGGTTTCAATCACCTTGATGGATGATTCAAAAAATTGAGGCAACAAAGACAAGGTCAAATAACCGTGCGCAATGGTTGCGCCGAATGGGCCGTGCTCGGACTTTTCAGGATCAACATGAATCCATTGATGGTCTCCCGTTGCCTTGGCAAATAAGTCGATGCGGTCTTGTGTGACCAACATCCAATCACTGACTGTAACCTCTTGCCCTACACAGGCAGTTAAATCTTTAAGTGTTTGAAAAATCTTCATGATGTTGTTATAAATTAAAAATGAAAAATCGCTATTGAAAACCATCCCATGACAATTTGAGTCCTGTTAAAAACATGCCCGTGTGAACCAAGTTGTAAAACAATTTTTGACTCACACGTTTGGCCACATTGATACCAACCCAAACACCAACGGGCACCAAGGGCAACAAGACAACCGAAGTAGCCATGTTGCGCAAATCAAGCAAGCCCAATGCGGCATACGGCACCCACTTGGCCATGTTGAGCGCAAAGAAATGGTAGGACAATGTGGCACTAAAAACAAGCGGGGATAACCGCATAGGAAGCAAATAAGTATTGAGCGGCGGACTGCCCGAGTGCGCAATAAAACTGGTAAATCCACCGATAGTAGCCATGATGGCTCCAAACCAATTGGGCAAAATAAGTGGATGATCGGGTTGCTTAAAAAAAATACGATGCGCCAGAAACAAAAGGGTGATCAAGCCTAAAATTCCAGCCACCGCATGCGAATCCAAAATACGAAAAGTAAAGTAACCCACTACAACGCCGAGTATTCCCCATGGCAAAATAAATTTTAAAAGTTGTTTGTCAAAGTCTCTGCGCAAGGCCGACATCGCCAACATATCGGTCGCTAACAATATTGGCATAAAAATCGCGGCCGCTTGCGAAACTGGCAACGACAAAGACATGAGTGGCACAGCCAACGCACCAAAGCCAGCACCAAAACCACTTTTACTAATTCCAATCACTAAGACCGCAGGAATACCGACCAAATAAAAAAATGGATCGGTAATGATGAGATTGCTGAAATCAGTGAGAAACGATGGCAATTTAAAAATTCCTCACAAGACCCAAAGGGCATCTTGAGCTAATTTATTTTGTTGAATGTCTGACATGTTGCCATTAAAAACAACTTGTCCTTTTTGAAGCACATAAGCGCGGTCACAAACGCAACTTGCAAATGCCCAGTTTTGCTCTGATAACAACACACTCACGCCCTGCGATTTGAGCTTGAGTAGGGCTTGCGCCATTTGCTCAACAAGCACAGGGGCAATGCCTTCTGATGGCTCATCCAACAACAAAAGCAAAGGGTTAACCATTAAGCTTCTGGCAATCGATAACATTTGTTGTTCTCCGCCACTCATTTGAGAGGCACTGCGATTGAGCATATTTTGCAAGCGCGGAAAAAGTTCGAGCACATCAGCCAGTTTCCATTGAGGAGCGAGGCGACCATTGTCCAACACATGACGTTGGGGTCTGCCAACTTTTAAATTCGCTAACACCGTGAGATTGGTAAATATGCGCCTGTCTTCGGGTACATAAGCCGTTCCTGCACGCACCAATTTATCGGTTGACCAAGAAGATGCATCTTGATTTAAAAATTGAAACGAATGCGCTTGGCGCTGAACAAGTCCCATGATCGATTTAAACAAAGTGGACTTACCTGCGCCATTACGCCCCAGCAATGCAACGCACTCACCCGAATCCACTTGCAAATTAATTTCAAACAAAATTTGTGCAGGGCCATACCATGCGTTAAGCGATTGAATATCTAGCAAGATTTTCATGGGGAGGTCAGTGCTGCGGGTGCGCCTAAATAAATCGACTGAACCAGCGAATTATTTTTAACGGCGTTGGGCGTGTCATTGGCGATACAGCGACCTTGATCAATCACGACAATGCGATCTGCATACTGAAAAACAACATCCATGCTGTGCTCTGTAAACAGCAATCCTATTTTTTGTTCTTTAACCAACCGCGTGGTCAATTGCATCATCGCTTGTCGCTCAGAAGGCGCCATGCCTGCAGTGGGCTCATCCATTATCAAAAGACGCGGACGGTTGGAGATGGCCAATGCCAGCTCTAGACGCTTGACGTCGCCATAGGCTAATTCACTGCACGGTCGGTGCGCTTGATCCGATAAACCCACCAGTCCAAGCAAATACATGGACTGATCGACGACGCGTTGTATGCTTGAACTTAAAAAATTGAAATATTTTTTTCGATGCGACAACAAGGCAATTTGTACGTTTTGTAAAACCGTGAACGATTGAAAGGTCAGTGCAATTTGAAATGTGCGCCCCACACCCAATGCCCACATTTGCTCGGTTGACTGACCGTTGATCACGTGTTGATTGAGTTGTATGTGTCCTGCATCGGGTTTGAGTTGGCCATTGAGCATATTAAAAGTGGTGGACTTGCCCGCACCATTGGGGCCCATCAATGCCACACGCTCGCCCACCGCGATATCCAAATCCAAAGAATCAACCGCGCGCAATCCGCCAAAACTTTTGCAAAGACCGCGAACCTTGAGCAAGGATGCACTCATGTTGGCACCCGTTTAAAGAAAAGAAACCATCGATGGTTTTGAAACGTTGTCAATCCTTGTGGAAACGCGACGATCAATAAGAGCATCACCCCGCCCCAAACGGCTCGCCAATATTCTGTGTTTCGCGACAAGGTGTCTTGCAAACCCGTCATGACCCAAGCGCCCCAAATCGGACCTGTTGCTGATTTAATCCCGCCCAATAAAACCATCAACAACGCATCCATTGATTTTTGAATGCTCAATACATCAGGCGAAATACTTCCTTTTGAAAATGCAAACAAGGCGCCCGCAAGTCCAGCAAAAAAAGCCGAGATCACAAATGCCAACCAACGCAATCGAAAAACAGGAATACCAATGGCTTGTGCGCGCACATCAGCGTCTCTGCTTGCACGCAGCATCCATCCAAATGGCGATTGGGCCAATCGCAACAAAACAAAAACACCAATTGAAACCAAAATAAAACACAACATATAAAAAGTTGATTTATCGCTAAACAATGGTGACGGCCACACGCCGGTGAGTCCATTGCTACCACCCGTGAATGAATCCCATTGAAATGCAATAGACCATAAGATTTGTCCAGCGGCCAATGTGAGCATCGCCAAATAAACACCCGATAAACGAATACAAAACCAACCCAACACCAGTGCAACAACAGCAGCCATCAAGGGCGCTAATAACATTGCACCCCACATCGGCAGATTCAATTTCAAGGTCAACAACGCGGCCGTGTATGAACCCACTCCTAGCCAAGCTGAATGTCCGAATGAATTCAAGCCCACAGGCCCCATGAGCCATTGCAAGCTCGCCGCCATTAAACATGCAATCAATAAATCAATTCCGATGACTGCAATGTAAGGCCACGGTTGTGACCAGAATGGCAATAAAAATAAGACGCTTAAAAAAACAATCCATAGCCATTGTTGATGAATGAGTTGAGTTTGCGGCTGAAAGGAATAGATGTGCGTTTGATGCGGCTTTATTTCTTTGCCCATCAAGCCCGAAGGGCGAACGACGAGCACAATGGCCATCACAATAAATTCAACGACCAAGGTGAGTTTGGATAAAGAAAAAGTAATGCCAGCCCATTCAAAACTCGTAATGGCAATACAAATGGCTTTGACCATACCAACCAGAATGGCGGCTAAAAATGCGCCAGTCATCGAACCCAAACCGCCCACCACCACCACCACAAATGCGTCGCCAATCACGGATAAATCAAGCCCCAGATGTGCCGGTTCTTTGGGCAATTGCAATGCGCCAGCCAAACCCGCTAACGCACAACCCATTGCAAAAACACAGGTGAATAAATAACTTTGCGGCACGCCCAATGCGCTGACCATTTCTCGGTCGTGAGACGCGGCGCGCACCCATAAGCCCAATTGAGTGTGATATAAAAAAAATTGCATCAGTAGTAGTATCAGTGGGCCCATCGCGATTAAAAATAAATCGTAGGCAGGAAATTTTTGATCGCCCACTTGTATAGAAAAAGCCAGGCCTGGTGCGCGTGGCCCCAACAAATCTTGTGAACCCCACAACCATAACACCGCGTCTTGAATGATCAACACACAAGCGAATGTTGCAAGCAATTGAAATAATTCTTGTGAAGCATACAAACGTCTCAACAAAAAAACTTCAACAACTGCCCCCAAACAAGCCACCACCAGTGCGGTGAGTGGCAAACTCAGCCAGTAGCCCCATCCGAACCCTAAATAAGAATCCATCACTGGTGCAAATTTTTCAACCAAGGTATACGCAACATAAAGTCCCAGCATAAAAAAAGAGCCGTGCGCGAAATTAACAACGCGAGTGACTCCAAATATGAGGGATAAACCAACGGCGACTAAAAATAAAGTGGACGCGCTGGCTAGGCCATTCAGACCATGCACCAGCCATATCGATGCAACAGCGTCCATGGCTGGTACGAATCAATCGGCCGGGCGCATCTTGCGCACGTCGTCATTACTGGGTTGAAATTTGGAGCCATCCATGTATTTGAAATCAACCATCACACCTTGACCTTTGTCGTTTTTGAGTTTACCAACAAAAGCACCCATGGTTGATTGATGATCAATGGCTCTGAACTGAAGTTTGCCGTACGGGCTATCAAAATTGAGTCCTCTAAATGCAACAATGAGTTTTTCTGTATCGGTGCTTTGGGCTTTTTTGATGCCTTCAGCCAATGCTTTGATTGTGGTGTAACCCACCACTGAACCCAATCGTGGATAGTCGTTGAATTTGCTTTGATAGGCTTTGACAAACGCCTTGTGCTCGGGTGTATCAATGCCATACCAAGGGTATCCCGTAACGACCCAACCGTTGGGCGTTTCATCTTTTAATGTATCGAGGTATTCGGGCTCTCCGCTGAGCAAACTCACCACTTCTCGACCTTTGAATAAATCTCTGTTATTGCCTTCGCGAACAAACTTTGCCAAATCGCTTCCAAATAAAATATTAAAAATTGCATCGGGCTTGGCGTCTGCCAGTGCTTGAGTCACACTGCCTGCGTCCACTTTTCCCAATGTAGGTGCTTGCTCGGCAACAAATTCAACGTCGGGTTGAGCCGCTTTGAGTAGTTGTTTAAAAGTAGCGGCGGCAGACTGCCCGTATTCATAATTGGGATAAACAATAGCCCAACGTTTTTTCTTCATGCGCACTGCTTCAGGCACCAACATAGATACTTGCATATATGTGGATGCACGCAAGCGAAAGGTGTAGCGATTGCCGCCTTGCCAAACCATTTTGTCTGTGAGTGGTTCGCTGGCCAGAAAAAATATTTTCCGCTGCTTAGCAAAATCACCTAACGCCAAACCAATGTGCGATAAAAAAGATCCCGCCAATACATCAACTCTTTCGCGAGACAACAATTCTTCAGCGGCTCTGACTGCATCGCCTGGGGTTGCATTGTCATCACGCGTGATCACTTCTAATTTGCGACCCATCACGCCGCCTGCTGCATTGACTTCTTCAATGGCTAAATCCATTCCTTTTTTGTAGGGGTCTAAAAATGCGGGCTGGGCTTTGTAACTATTGACTTCTCCAATGCGAATGGGGTTGCTTTGCGACATGGCTTGACCGAGAACACCACCCAATAGGGTCAAAATGAAAAAGTTGCGACGATTGAGAAAGTTCATGGTTTTGAAATGAGGAAAAAGGAATATGGGGTCACCATCATGCCCGAACTCGGGACTGATTTAAAATCTTGTGTTTACATTTGCTGCAAGTTTAATCTCATGAGTGCCTTTCTTGAAGAAAAAGTGTTATTGGTTCACCACTGGACCGACCGATTGTTCAGTTTCACCACCACGCGAGACACGTCGCTTCGATTTTCCAATGGTCATTTCACCATGATTGGCCTGCGCGTGGATGGCAAACCACTTTTACGCGCTTACAGCATTGTGAGCCCCAACTACGAAGAGCACCTCGAATTTTTAAGTATCAAGGTCCAAGACGGCCCACTCACCGCCCGATTGCAACACATTCAGGTCGGCCACACGATTGTTGTGGGCAAAAAACCCACTGGCACCCTGCTCATTGACTATTTGTTACCTGGAAAAAATCTTTACCTTTTAGGAACTGGCACAGGTATGGCACCCTATCTGAGCATTATTCGCGATCCCGAGACCTACGAACGATTTGAAAAAGTCATCTTGGTTCATAGCGTGCGAGAGGTCAAAGAGTTGGCCTATCACGACTATCTCACCCAAGAATTGCCTCAGCATGAGTTTTTGGGCGAATTAGTCAGTCAACAGTTTCTTTATTACCCAACCGTGACCCGCGAAACTTTTCAAAATCAGGGACGCATCACCGATTTAATCGAAAACGGAAAATTATTTTTAGATTTGGGTTTGTCAACGATTAATCCCAGCAAAGATCGCGTCATGCTTTGTGGCAGTCCTCAAATGCTCAAAGATCTCAAACAAATGCTAGAAGCGCGTCATTTCAAAGAAGGCAACACCACAACACCAGGTGACTTCGTTGTGGAAAGAGCCTTTGTTGAACAATAAACCTTCATCAATCCATTTAAACCCGTTCAATTACGATCGCAATGCCTTGTCCCACACCAATACACATGGTGCACAAGGCATAACGCCCTTTTGTTTTGTGTAATTGATTTATGGCCGTTGTGACCAATCGTGCGCCACTAGCACCCAATGGATGACCCAAGGCAATAGCGCCACCATTGGGATTGACTCTGGCATCATCGTCTTTAAGGCCCAACATTCGCAGCACTGCAATACCTTGTACAGCAAAGGCTTCGTTGAGTTCAATCACATCCATTTGTTCGAGCTTGAGCCCCGTGAGTGCCAACACATTTTGACTCGCGGGTGCAGGACCAATTCCCATGATTCGAGGCGCAACACCAGCAGTTGCCATGCCGACAACGCGTGCGCGCGGCGTGAGTCCATGTTTTTGTGCGGCACTTTCGCTGGCCATCAACAATGCACAAGCACCATCATTAACGCCACTGGCATTGCCCGCAGTGACGCTGCCTTGATGTGTAACAACACCTTTTAACTTAGCCAAGGATTCCAAACTTGTTTCGCGCGGATGTTCATCTTTTGAAACCAAAATCGGGGCACCTTTTTTTTGAACGATGGTGACGGATGTAATTTCTGCATCAAAAAAACCCGATTTTTGTGCGGCAACTGCTTTGAGTTGACTGGCCAAGGCCATGCGGTCTTGCGCCTCACGCTCAATTTTGAAATCAATTGCTACGTTTTCTGCGGTTTCAGGCATGGCGTCCACACCATACATTTCTTTCATTTTTGGATTGACAAAACGCCATCCAATCGTGGTGTCATAAATAGCAGGCGCTCTGCTAAATGCTGACTCGGCCTTGGGCATCACAAAGGGCGCACGGCTCATGCTTTCAACCCCACCCGCGATCATCAATTGCGCTTCGCCTGACTTGATTGCGCGTGCAGCCGTACCAACAGCGTCCATGCCCGAACCACACAAACGATTGATGGTGGCGCCCGGAACGGTGTAGGGCAAGCCCGCCAATAAACTGGCCATGTGCGCCACATTTCGATTGTCTTCTCCCGCTTGATTGACGCATCCATAAATCACATCCGTTAAGGCTTGCCAATCCAAATTGGGATTTCTTTGCATCAAAGCCTTGATTGGAATTGCGCCTAAGTCATCGGTTCTGACCGAAGATAGAGCGCCACCGTAGCGGCCAAAAGGGGTACGAATTGCGTCGCAAATAAAAGCTTGTGTCATAGGGGTACCTCTTTGAATTTTGTTCACATTATCATTCAGGTATGTTTACTCCATCACAAGAAGACGTTCGGCGCTTTTTTTGCGCTGTCTACAGCAAGCAACAACTCGGTCAACCCCTTGACGCACTCGAGACACTGGCGGGTCAATGGATCGCCGAACACCCCCAATACCATGCCGATTTTGCGCATGTCGATCAAGCCTTTACAAAAATATATGCAGTCGAGGACGGAAAAACCAATCCTTTTTTACATTTATCCATGCATTTATCCATAAGCGAACAATGTTCGATTGATCAACCCAGAGGCGTTCGGCAATCTGTTGAACTGCTCAGCCTAAAACTCGAGTCTTTGCATGATGCGCACCACGAAGCCATGGAATGCTTAGGAACAATGATTTGGGAAAGTCAGCGCAGTGGCAGACCTCCCGATAGCAATGCCTATATAGAAGCCCTTCAAAGACGTGCCACACGAGATTGACGAAAAAAAACCCGCCTCGTTGCGGGTTTTTTGTAGAAATACGCCCAATATCAGCGAAATTTGGATTGGGGAACAGTTTTGAGTTCGCCTGATTGCGCGCTGACGTATTTGGCTAATTCTTTGAGCTCAGCGTTGGTGAACTGCTTGGCTACGCCACCCATGACGCCATTGGATCGCCCCCAAGTGGCAACGCCTTCTGTTTTGTAAGACTTGAGCGCAACAAATAAATAATCGGGATGTTGACCAGCAATTTTGGGGTATGAAGGATCGATGGGCTTGCTGAAATTATTGCCATGGCAAGAAACACAGGCACCTTTTGTAAGGAGTTCGGCAACCTTACCAGCAGGCTCGGATGCTTTTTCGGGAAGACTTGCGCCTTCGGTTTTGCCATGTGCTTCGTAATAGGCTGAAATATCAGCAATATCTTGATCGGTAAGGGATGTGGCAACGCCCTTCATGGTGGGGTGCTTGCGTTCACCCGCTCTGTAAGCAGTGATAGCATTGGAGGTGTATTTGGCGCCTTGCCCTGAGATCATGGGGACTTTGTAGACCTCTGGAAAACTGGCTTGATAGCCCTTGATGCCATGACAACCAATACACATGGAGATTTTCTTTTCGCCAGCCTTGGGGTCACCTTTTGCGTCTTGCGCAAAAGCAAATGGGGTCGCAGAGGCGACAACTAAAGTGAAAATAGTGGACAGCAACTTGGTCATTTTGGACAGACAATCGGTGAATGTTCAGTGAGAAATCAACTGAATATTATAGAGAGCCCCAAAGGCACATTTTGTAAGTTCCACGAAGAATTTGAGATCGGTAATCACCATGCGTTTTGAAGGATCCAATCAATACGTCGCCACGCAAGACTTAATGCTCGCCGTGAATGCGGCCATCACCCTCAAAAGACCGCTTTTGGTCAAGGGCGAACCCGGCACTGGCAAGACCATACTCGCCGAAGAAGTCGCCCAAGCGCTGGGTATGCCCTTGCTGCAATGGCACGTTAAATCAACGACCAAGGCCCAACAAGGCTTGTATGAATACGATGCGGTGAGTCGACTGCGCGACAGTCAAATGGCCGATATTGACGGCGGCGACAAGGTAAAAAACATTCACAACTACATCGTCAAGGGTGTTTTGTGGCAAGCCTTCACGGCGCAAGAGCCCGTTGCCTTGCTGATTGATGAGGTGGACAAGGCCGATATTGAATTTCCAAATGATTTATTGCGCGAACTCGATCGCATGGAGTTTTATTGCTACGAAACACGCGAATTAATCAAAGCGCAAACAAGACCCTTGGTGTTCATTACATCTAACAATGAAAAAGAGTTGCCTGATGCTTTTTTAAGAAGATGTTTTTTTCATTACATCAAATTTCCAGATGCTAACACCATGCGTCAAATCATTGACGTGCATTTTCCTAATCTCAAAAAAGATTTGCTAGCGGCCGCCCTCAAAACTTTTTATGACGTGCGCAATTTGCCGGGTCTGAAGAAAAAACCATCCACCTCTGAACTATTGGATTGGCTTAAATTATTAGTGGCCGAAGATATCCCCCTCTCCATTTTGCAAACGCAAGACGATAAAGTTGCGATACCTCCATTGGTGGGTGCCTTGCTCAAAAATGAACAAGACGTGACATTGTTTGAAAAATTAGTTTTTATGCAAAGCCGAAACCGTTAAGACGAGAAAGGCTGGACAACATATGCTCATCGATTTTTTTTATACCTTGCGTGTCGCTAAACTACCCGTGTCTGTCAAAGAATTTTTGACATTACTTGAAGCGATGCAAAAAAATGTAGTGGGACCTGAAAGTCAAGCTTGTAGCATCGATGATTTTTATTATTTGAGTCGCATCACCTTGGTCAAAGATGAAAAACACTTTGACAAATTCGATCGGGCATTTGACGCTTACTTCAAAGGCGTTGAAATGCTCACCGATTTCACCAATGATGTGCCACTTGATTGGCTCAAAAAAATTTTAGAAAACGAACTCTCACCCGAGCAAAAAGCTGCAATTGAAAAAATGGGCTGGGACGAGTTGATGGAGACTTTAAAAAAACGACTCGAAGAACAAAAAGAAAAACACGAGGGCGGAAGCAAATGGATTGGCACGGGCGGCACATCGCCTTTTGGTAACGGTGGATATAACCCTCAAGGGATTCGAATCGGCGGCAAAGGCGGCAACAAAAGTGCCGTGAAGGTTTGGGAAAAGCGCAGTTACCAAGATTACGACGACAGCGTTGAGCTGGGCACACGCAATATCAAAGTTGCTCTGCGCAGGTTGCGTCGCTTTGCAAGAGAAGGTGCGGCCGAAGAACTCGACCTAGACGACACCATCAGAAGCACGGCGGCTAACGCGGGTTACTTAGATATCAAGATGATTCCAGAGCGTCACAACAACGTCAAAGTGTTGTTGCTGATGGATGTTGGCGGTACGATGGATGAGCATGTGCAACGCGTCGAAGAATTGTTTTCGGCGGTTAAAACCGAATTTAAACATTTAGAGTTTTATTATTTTCACAATTGCGTTTATGATTTTTTGTGGAAGAACAACAAGCGGCGTTATGCAGAAAAATTTCCCACGTGGGACATCATCCGCAAATACAACAAAGACCATAAATTGATTTTTCTGGGCGACGCCACGATGAGCCCTTATGAAATTTTGCAACCTGGTGGTAGTGTTGAATACAACAACGAAGAGCCGGGCGCAGAGTGGATTCAACGACTCACACACGCTTATCCTAAATATGCGTGGATTAATCCAGAGCCACCCGGTGTTTGGCAATATCGACAAAGCATCAGTATTATTCAGCAGTTGACGAGTAGTCGCATGTATCCTCTCACGCTCAAAGGATTAGAGGATGCGATGCGGGTGTTGTCGAAGTAAGGACGCTAATTAGCGTTAAAAATTTTATAAAAAATTCATTTAATTAAGAGAATTTTCTCCTGTCATATAAACAAACACTTCTGAAAACTTACCATCCCTCAAATAAAAAAAGTTGCAATTACTTTTAAAACTAACAGATCCGTCAAATGCGGTATTTTTAACGGTGAATTGACTTGCTACTCGATTCGACTCTGAAGCCACATGCCGAAAATTTCCGTGCCATACTTTTGCATACCTCGCAAACAATCGCTCAAACATGGTTTTGATTTGATCATCTCGCCCTTTGTAAATTTGTTGATGCGTGGCAATGGTAAAAACTGCGTCTTGATTAAAAAAAGACAGTACATTATTTAAATGTATGCGGTCGACGGCATCAAAGTACGCTTCGCTCGTAGCAATCAGTGAATTGGAATTCGTCATGATGATTTTTGTTGAATGAATTGTTGACCACTTTTTAGCATGGCGTCCAACATATCAAGTCGATTGTGCATAGGACACGGATAAGCCAATACGCTGTGACTCAAATTCAAACCTAACATTCCCAAAGCCCATTGATAACTCAAAGGCCCCGGATTGATCACTGGCACCTTTAGTTTTTGCGATAAATATGCATGCGCTTGATGCATGGTGGTCGAACCCAATATCAATACCTGAGCGCCATCTTTTTCAATGCAATCATTTGCGGCTTGCTCTAACATCGGAAACACATCTTCCTCTTTTCCATTCAACAAGGATTGATTGTCGGGAGGCACTTCGATCGCGCGCACAGAAGCGCAATGGCGATGCATGTCCAATTCATCCAATACTTTTTTATACAAAGGCTTCCAGCGACTGGCCATGGAAACGATAGAAAATTTGTCACCCAAGGTCATCGCGGTCAACATGGATAATTTGCCAGGACCCACTACGGGAATGGACAACACACTGCGCAGCGCCGCGACACCCGAATCACTCATGGTGTCGATGCAAACAGCGTCATATCCATCTTGTTGCGCTGTATGACCCGCTTGCAATATAGAAATATCAGCCAATGCAAAATCATGATGACTCGAATAATTAACGGGACCGGCCGCAACAGGTCGATAGTCAAATTGCACCGAAGGATCGATGTGAAGACCTGCCAACTGCCGTTTTCTTAAATTTAAATTTTCTTGTGACATGGCAAATGGCACGATCACCAATATTTTTTTCATAAGCCCACCTGTTGAAGATAGCAATCGACAATTTCACTACCCTTGGCGCACCAAACGCCATCATGTGAAAAAATATATTCGAAGGCTGGCGCCAATTGTTCGATGCGATGAGGTTGTCCCATGATAAAGGGATGCACCTCAATATTCAAAACCTTACCACCTTCTACGTACAAGGTGTCAAACTCATGGCAAATACCTTGTTTAAATTGCTCGACCTCCATGCCTCTGCGCCATTCAATGCTGTCATTGATTTCCATCGAATAAGGCAATGAAATCAGGAGGCCCTGTTTCACAGGAATGGGTGTTGATTGGTCGTCGTGATACAGATCGCACAAATAATCGATGCTTGCCTTTGCAACCAAGTCAGGGGTGTTGAGGGTATTGGATACGGCGGGTGAAAACCAACCACGAAATTTTTTTCCAGTCACGCGTTGATGAATTGTTTGGCATTCTTCAATCGCATGCATCTCCTCTTCGACCGATAAGCACCAGTGGTATCGGGTGTTATACAAGCCGTGCGACATGAATTCATATTCGCGCTGCATCATGGCGTGCGCAAGATCGGGATACATTTCTAAAACCAACATCGACAATGAAACCGTGCATGGAATTTTCAAACGATCAAACACTTCCATTAAGCGCCACACACCGACGCAATTACCGTAATCACGAACAGCATAATTGAGAATATCGGGATGTGGTGTGCGTGGCCATGGATCGCGCTCACGAATTTTTTCGGGCAGGTATTCGTAGTGCTCAATGTTGGGCGCCACCCAAAGCGCAATCTTGGCTTGATGAGGCCACTTCAATGCAGGGCGGTCAGGCGCGGCGCTATAACTGATGCGTTGCATTGCGTGATCGGTCAAATTTGCAGGCGTCATTTTATTGATCGTATTTTTTACCCAACTGCAACAACTCAGGCGTTCCAATGACTGCATTAAGGCCATCAAAATCTAACATGCGATCACGCCACGGTTGCGTGGTTTGATGTTGGTGCAAACTGCCGTAATAGCCTTGCAATGTATGAGCGAGTGCACGCACCGTACCGCCTGGAAAAATCACAATCCTAAAACCAATTTTTTCTAATTCGGTTGCACTTTGAATGGGCGTTTGACCGCCCTCCACCATGTTGGCCAACAATGGAATGCGATGCGCAAAACGTTTGCACGCGGTATCCATATCTTGCGCCGTGCACAAGGCTTCTATAAACAATGCATCAACGCCGCACTCCAAATAATGTTCTACGCGATCCAAAGCGGCGTCTAAACCTTCAACTGCAATTGCATCGGTG
>SHXN01000034.1 GCA_009693305.1 Limnohabitans sp. | reverse complement strand
AATCCATGCCGTCATCGGCAGTTGGGCCATCACCACAAAGCGTCCTTCCACAATCGATCATAGTGACCGCTTGCAACAAGAAGCATGTCGCACATCTCACGAACGGCACCATGTCCCGCAAGATTTTGTGTTGTGTAATGGGCTATTTTTGTAATTTCATAATGGGCCAATGGGGGAGAAATAGCCAAGTTGCATTTTTTTAAAACAGGTGCATCGGGCCAATCATCGCCCATGCATGCTGCTTGACTCCAGTCCAGCTGAAGGCCATCCAGCACGGCCTGTGCTCGGGTTAATTTATTTTCAACATTCAAATAAAAATGTTGAATCGAGAGCTCTGCTATTCGTTTTTTAAGCGGCGTGCTTTCACGTCCCGAAATAATCACAACCGCAATCCCCACTTGTTGCAATTGTTTAATGCCGAGTCCGTCGAGCGTGTGGAATTTTTTAATCGCCTCTCCGTGCTCGGTTAAATAAATCGAGCCATCGGTTAAAACGCCATCCACATCCAAAAATAAAATACGAGTGTCTTTTGCGCGCTCTAATAAATCTTGCGTAAATCGTGTGTGGTATGTCATATTACCTTCGCACGCAATAAATCATTGGTGTTGATTGCACCGCACAAAATTTTGTTTTCATTGACAACCAAAAGGCTGGTGATTTTTTTATCTTCCATGAGTTGTGCGGCAACAGTTGCTAAAAGAGTTTGCTCAATGGTCTGGGGATTGGGACTCATCACGTCTTTTGCAACAAGTGTATTGAGTGCGCGACCCTTTTCAATTTGTCTTCGCAAATCACCATCGGTAAATACGCCCAAAACATGTCCTTGCGCGTCAACAATGGCCGATGCACCCATTTCTTTGTGGCTCATCTCTTGAATCAATTCGCTTAAACTGGCGCTGGGTAACACGCACGGTATCGCGTCTCCCACGCGCATCACATCACTCACACGTGTGAGCAATCGTCGACCCAAAGAACCCCCTGGATGCGATTTTGCAAAGTCTTCAGCCGCAAAACCTCTGGCGTCTAAAAGCGCAACAGCCAATGCATCACCTAATGCGATTTGTGCCGTTGTGCTGGTTGTGGGCGCCAAATTGAGTGGGCACGCTTCTTTTTCGACGCCCGAATTGATGACCCATTTGGCGTATTTGGCCAAACTCGATGTTGGGTTTCCTGTCATCGTGACCCAAACCACACCCAAGCGCTCCAAGGTTGGCAACAATGCGATCAACTCTTCACTTTCTCCGCTATTTGAAATGGCTAAAACCATGTCGTCGCGCGTCACCATGCCCAAGTCGCCATGACTGGCCTCTGCAGGGTGAACAAACATCGCGGCGGTGCCCGTAGAGGAAAGTGTGGCTGCAATTTTTCGACCCACGTGCCCGCTTTTGCCCATGCCCATGACAACGACGTGTCCTTTGAGTTGCAGCATTTTTTCCACGACACAAAAAAAGTCGTTGGTGAGTTTGTCTTTCAACTGCAAAAGTGCTTGCGCCTCAATGTCAAGCGTTGTTCGCGCTAATTGCAAAACACGATCTGAGTTAACGCTGCTGTTGGCCATTTGTTGTCGTTCCAATCTCAATTCAGTTAAAAGGATTAAGAGGCCTTTATTTGCCTATACAAAATCTTGAAAAAATAACACCGAGTAAATCATCTGACGTGAACTCGCCAGTAATAGATGATAAACAATTTTGAGCCAATCTCAACTCTTCGGCCAGCAAATCTAAAGCAGGGCTCGGATGATTCAATTGGCCGTGTGCCTGACTTACATGTTTTTGTGCCTCTTGCAATGCTTGCAAATGCCTTTGTCTGGCCATAAACAAGCCTTCGCCACTGGACGCTTGCCAACCCACCGTGGCCAATATTTGTTGCCTCAATGCTTCGAGACCGGTGCCCGTTTTGGCCGACATGTGCAACCCGTGGTTTTGAGGCGCAATCTCTTCGTTAATCGTTACGTCTGATTTGTTCCATACATGAATCATGGCAATGTGTGGTGCCACCTTGGTTTGCATTTTTTGCAAGATTTTTTCATCTTCTTGTAAATACTGCGCATCATTGAGACGCGTTAAATCATGCAAAAACAAAATCGCGTCGGCCTGTGCAATTTGCTCCCATGCGCGCTCGATACCCATCGACTCAACAACATCCACCTGTTGATTGTCGCCCTCGCGCAATCCTGCCGTATCCAAAATATGCAAAGGCACGCCTTCAATTTGAATGGTTTGCGTCACCACATCACGCGTGGTGCCTGCAATGGGCGTGACGATGGCCAACTCTCGGCCCGCCAATGCGTTGAGCAAGGAGCTCTTTCCTGCATTGGGTTGACCCGCTATCACAATGCGTATGCCTTCGCGCAGCAATGCACCTTGTTGGCTTTTTTGTAACACGCGCGTGAGTTGTTGTAATATTTTTTCTAATTGACCTTTGGCATGCGATTTTTCTAAAAAATCAATGTCTTCTTCTGGAAAATCCAAGGTGGCCTCAACCAACATTCTCAAATGAATCATGCCGTCTAACAGCACATGAATTTCTTTTGAAAATGCACCCGACAAGGATTGACTGGCACTTCGCGCCGCCGCTTCTGTGCTTGCGTCGATTAAATCGGCCACCGCTTCGGCTTGTGCTAAATCCAACTTTTGATGATGAAAGGCGCGCTCGGTAAATTCACCGGGCCTGGCTAATCGTAAATTCAATAAATGACGCAGGCCTTTGCGTTCAGCGATTTTTTTTGCAACACTTAAGCAATGCGCAACAATCAATTGCAACACCACAGGCCCACCATGCGCTTGTATTTCTAAAACGTCTTCACCCGTATAACTGTGCGGCCCAGAAAAATACAAGGCCAATACATGATCGATGGGGTTTTGGTTTTCATCATTGAGCGGTAAATAATACGCTTGTCGCGGTTGTAGCGGTTTGTAAAAGAGTTGCTCAGCCAATTCTTTTAAGTTTTTTGCACTCAAACGAACAACGCCAATCGCTGCGCGACCGTTGGCCGTTGCAATCGCAATGATGGGGTCGTTTAGTTGAGGAAGCATGGTGACATTGTCTATAAAAAAAGCCGCCCGTGCCGGCCGCTTTGTGTTTTTTGTTGATTAAAGCGTGTGTGATTATCGAAACTTGGGCAAATTAAATTGTGGCGGCACGCCCATTCGTGTATTGATCAACCATTGCTGTGCAATCGACAACACGTTATTGGTAATCCAATAGAGCACCAAGCCTGACGGAAAGAAAAAGAACATCACGCTAAAAGCCAATGGCATGATCCACATGAGTTTGGCTTGCATGGGGTCTGGCGGGGCAGGGTTGAGCGCCGTTTGCAAGACGGTGGTTAAGGTCATGACGATTGGCAAAATGCCTATTGGCACGCCAAACCATGTTCCCAACGACGTATCGGGAGCGGCCAAGTCATGAACCCACAACACCCAAGGCGCGTTGCGCATTTCGACGGTGGAGAGCAACACCCAATACAACGCAATAAAAACAGGAATCTGTATCGCAATGGGCAAACATCCACCCAATGGATTGACTTTTTCCTCGCGATAAATTTTCATCATCTCTTGCTGCATTTGTTGTGGGCTGTCTTTAAGTCGCTCGCGCATTTCTTGTATTTTTGGATTGATGGCTTTCATTTTGGCCATGCTTTTGTATGCTTGCGCATTCAACCAATAAAAAGCGGCCTTGATTAACACCACCAAAGCAACAATCGACCATCCCCAGTTGCCTAAGTAATAATTGAGTTTGTAGAGTAACCAATACAACGGCTTTGCCAATATGGTGAGCCAACCATAATCTTTGACCAACTCAAGACCTGGATAAATGGTTTCTAAATTATTTTCTTCTTGTGGTCCCACAAAAAATCTTGCGTCGATGCTGTATTTTCCATTGGCTTCAATTGCGGGCAACGTGGTAATCATTCCTGCTGAAAATAAGTTTTGATCGACTTTGCGCGCAAAATATTCGCGCTTGATTCCATCGGCCAGCAACCATGCGCTTGCAAAATAATGTTGAACGATGGCCACATAGCCTTCAGACGTTTGCTTTTCAAAAATGGCTTTGTCTTTTTCAATGTCAGTGAATTCAACTTTTTGATATTTTTTAGTGTTGTTATAAAAAGCAGGACCCGTGAACGTGCTGTAAAAAGACGATTCGCCATCGGGCTTGTTGCCGTCTCTGAGCAATTGCATATACAACTGTGGCGCAACTTCTTGACCGCTTTTGTTGATGATCTCGTGCTTCACCTCAATCGTGTAGTTGCCTTTTGTCAGGGAATAGGTTTTGATCAATTGAAGACCGCCGACCACGTCTGACGAAAACTGCACAACCAATTCTTTTTGGTCTTCTGACATTTTTTGTGCGCCGCTAAACCTCATGGGCGTTTTGTGCGTGGGCCATGTGGTGCTGATGGGCGCGCCAATTAAGCCTGTTTGGGCCATGTAAACGCGATCTTTGCTTTCATCCAACAACACGATGTTTTTGCCAGGGTGCAATACGTCTGCGTGTTTCAAAAATTCAACACGAATAATGGATCCACCCTCTCTATCCAATGTGAGCGCCAATACATCGCTACGCACATCAATGCGTTCACGTGCGCTGTTGCTGGATACACCTGCCGCGATCACACCCGGATTAACAGCATCATCTGGCTTAACGGCTTGTGGCACGTCGTTTGTTTTGGGCGTGGGTGCCGCTGCTTTGTTTTCTGTTGCAACAGGCGCTGGAAAAAATGTGGCTTTATGCCCATTATAAATTTGCCACTGATCCCAAAGCATCACCATAGTAAAGCCAAAGATCACCCACAAAATGGATCTTCTGATATCGTTCATATTGGTTTCTTTATTGAATGATTCTCGCTCGCTGTTTGATGCTTGCGTGTTTCTGTTTTAAATAAGGGATTGGGAACGGGGTCTGCACCGCCCGCGCACCAAGGGTGACAACGAGCCAATCGTTTGAGCGTGAGATAGCTGCCCTTGCCTGCGCCATGTTGTTCAAGCGCTGCTAGCGAATACGCAGAGCATGTAGGCTCAAATCGACAAGCCGAACCCAACCATGGACTTAAAAAAAATCGGTGGGCTTTGACGAAATTAATAAGCAAAGATTTGATCATGCGCAGGATTGGGTTATCGTTTTTTCAAACAACTCAACGAGTTCTTGTCTCACGTGGTGTTTTAGCTTGTTGGATGTTGCACTGATGTAAAGGGAAGTCTCATAAGCTCTTTTTAAACGAATTAAAAAATCAGCGGTTGGCAATTTTTTTTCGTACAAAGAACTCACTGCATAAATTTGACGCTTGATGGCGTTTCGGGTGACCGCTCTTTTGGCCCATCTTTTCGGAACCATCGCGCCCAAACGCAAAATGGCGGGTTGATTTTGTGTTTCAAGATGGGGGTGAGCAAGCCTGTGCAAAACAAAATGCGCCGTTTTAGCGATCACCTCAGCCGATAAAGCCGCCTGAAATTGCGAATGCTGTTTGAGATGTTGCACACCAAATCATTGTGCCAATCGGGTTGACACAAGTATTAAACCGCCAAGCGTTTGCGACCTTTGGCTCTGCGTGCGTTGATCACAGCGCGTCCACCGCGTGTTTTCATGCGAACCAAAAAGCCGTGTGTGCGGGCTCTGCGTGTTTTTGAAGGTTGATAGGTTCGTTTCATGTTGTATACTTATATTGTTCGGAAAAAGCCCTCTATTATCCCAAATTTTTCAACAACAGCAACCATTTAGCATTGTTGTTGTCTGTTTTTTCTCTCTTATTTGGTTTTATTTTCTGATTTGTGGTTTCTGTAGATGATTTTTTAATAAAGTTGCCTTCTTGACCGCTAAAATATAAAACTATCCACATACCGAGACTTGCGTGAGCGCTGATTTTAACCCCCCTTCTTTATCCCTACGCGTTGATGCAAGCCCCAAAAGTATTTGGAAGACTTGTGTCGATCAATTGGCGCAAGAATTACCCGACCAGCAATTCAACACCTGGATCAAACCACTTACCGCAACGCTTTCAGAAGACCTTGCACAACTCACCATTTGGGTTGGCAACCGCTTCAAACTTGATTGGATTCGCGCCCAATATTTGCAACGAATCTCAACTTTATTAACCCAAATAAACGGCCAACCGCTCAAACTTGAGTTGGCACTTACCTCCAAAGAAAACCCCATTAGATCAAGCGCTAATAGTTATTTTATGGCGTCGACCTCCATTTCTGAACACGTATCGCCGTCCGAAGAAGTCGCGCCCGATGTTTTCCGAACACGTCTCAACAGCGCCCTTACTTTTGACACCTTGGTTGAAGGAACGGCCAATCGAATGGCACGGGCCGCGGCCATGCACGTGGCCAGCACCCCACGTCAACTTTACAACCCCTTATTTATCTACGGGGGCGTGGGCTTGGGCAAAACCCATTTGGTGCATGCGGTGGGTAATTATTTACTCAAAGATCGCCCGGACGCCAAAGTTCTCTACATCCACGCAGAACAATTTGTCTCCGATGTGGTTAAGGCCTATCAGCGCAAAACTTTTGACGAGTTCAAGCACCGTTATCACTCCCTCGATTTGTTATTAATTGACGACGTTCAATTTTTTGCCAACAAAGACCGCACGCAAGAAGAGTTTTTCAATGCTTTTGAAGCTCTTTTAGCCAAAAAATCGCATTTGGTGATGACCAGCGACACCTATCCAAAAGGATTAACCGATATTCACGAGCGCTTGGTTTCTCGCTTTGACTCGGGGCTAACCGTCGCCATTGAACCCCCAGAGCTTGAAATGCGGGTGGCTATTTTGATTAGTAAGGCGCGTGCAGAAAACACCGAAATACCCGAAGAGGTGGCCTTTTTTGTGGCCAAAAACGTACGCTCCAACGTGCGCGAGCTCGAAGGTGCATTGCACAAAATTTTGGCTTATTCGCGCTTTAATCAAAAAGAACTCTCCATTCAGTTGGCCAGAGACGCCTTGCGCGATCTTTTATCAATTCAAAATCGTCAAATTTCTGTTGAAAACATCCAAAAAACGGTTGCGGACTATTACAAAATTAAAGTCACCGATATGTATTCCAAAAAGCGACCCGCTTCTATTGCTCGCCCAAGGCAAATTGCCATGTATTTGGCTAAGGAACTCACCCAAAAAAGTCTACCCGAAATTGGCGAGCTTTTTGGCGGTCGTGATCACACCACGGTTTTGCATGCGGTTCGAAAAATTGGCGGCGAGCGCCAACAAATGACCAATTTAAACCAACAATTACACGTTCTTGAGCAAACCCTCAAAGGATAATCATGAACAATCACACAAATAACCCTGTTCATTATTTTTGGATAACCATAAAGTTATCCACAGATTTCTTGAATATTCAAAGTTATTCATGTATTGACCCTGTGTTTTTTGCTCTATTACCCACATGGTTTAAATCGAGTCAAGTACTTGAAAAAAAAGGGGAAAATCGCTTTATCCACAAAAAAGTGCCTCCTTTATTATCTACTACTACTAATTTAAAATAAAGAATTAAAGAGGTTTCAATGAATGTTCTGAAAGCAACACAAGAAAAAGTTTTATCTACTTTGCAATCCGTTTGCGGTATTGTTGAAAGACGACACACAGTACCTATTTTGGCCAATGTGATGATTAGAAAAACGGGTGAGACTTTGCAATTCACCACCAGCGATTTAGAAATTCAAATTCGCACAAGCGCACAACTCGGTGGTGATGCAGGTAATTTAACAACTACAGTTGGTGCAAGAAAGCTCATCGATATTTTACGATCGATGCACAGCGATCAAACTGTTACTCTTGAATCGAGTCAAAGTAAATTAATTTTTAAAAGTGGTAAATCTCGCTTCACCATGCAAACCATGTCTGCGGAAGATTTTCCATTGGTGCAAGAGTCTAGTAGTTTTGGACCGCTGTTTAGCGTTCCACAAAAAACACTCAAAGACTTGTTGAATCAGGTTTCTTTTTCAATGGCTGTTCATGATATTCGTTATTACCTCAACGGTATTTTGTTTGTTGCTGAAGGCAAGCAATTGAGTTTGGTTGCGACCGACGGGCATCGTTTGGCTTTTGCTTCTGCAACACTGAGCTCTGAAGTGCCCAAACAAGAAGTGATACTGCCTAGAAAAACAGTGTTGGAATTGCAACGATTGCTCAGCGAAAAAGAAGGCAATATAGAAATGCAATTTACAAACAATCAAGCTAAATTTATTTTTGATAGCATGGAGTTTGTTACTAAATTAGTCGAGGGTAAGTTTCCTGATTACAACCGAGTCATTCCAAGATGTCACAAAAATTCAGCCACGATTAAACGAACCACGCTGCTCACGAGTTTGCAACGCACAGCGATCATGACCAGCGATAAATTCAAAGGCGTTCGTCTTAATTTAGAGCCCGGTCTTTTACGCGTCGCTTCAACCAATGCAGAGCAAGAAGAGGCCGTGGATGAAGTTGAAATTAATTATTCGGGAGACGCGATTGAAATTGGTTTCAATGTCACTTATCTCATCGATGTTCTGACCAATTTAGACGATGAGATGATTAACATTTCATTGGCCGACTCCAACAGTTCGGCCTTGATCACCATTCCAGAAAACGCTACGTTTAAATACGTCGTTATGCCCATGCGTATTTGATGCGTTTTTTTATAATCGCTGCTTTTTGAGTGGCTTAGATAAGTAGATATGACAGACCAGACCGATAACGCGCTTTTGCCACCACCACCCACTGGGGACGCATACTGCGAAAGTTCTATTCAAATTTTAGAGGGCCTCGAAGCGGTGCGAAAGCGCCCAGGTATGTACATCGGAGATACATCAGATGGCACTGGCTTGCATCATTTGGTGTTTGAGGTGGTTGATAACTCCATCGACGAGGCGCTTGCAGGGCATTGCGATGACATCGTTGTCACCATTCACAGCGACAACTCCATCAGCGTGACCGACAACGGACGCGGTATCCCAACGGGCGTCAAGATGGATGATAAACACGAGCCCAAACGAAGCGCATCGGAAATTGCACTCACCGAATTGCACGCAGGCGGCAAGTTCAATCAAAACAGCTACAAGGTATCTGGCGGCCTTCATGGCGTGGGCGTGTCTTGCGTCAATGGTTTATCCAAGTGGTTCCATCTCACGGTTAGGCGCGATGGCAAAGTACACAAGTTAGAGTTTGCACGCGGCTTTGTGCAAAATCGAATCATTGAAGTAGTCGACGGTGTCGAAACATCGCCGATGCGCATCATGGGCGACACCGAAAAACGCGGAACCGAAGTTCATTTTTTACCCGATACCGAAATCTTTACCCACCAGCATGATTTTCATTATGAGATTTTGAGCAAGCGTTTGCGTGAGTTGAGTTTTCTTAACAACGGCGTTCGTATTCGTTTGCACGATGAACGCACGGGCAAAGAAGATGATTTTTCGGGTGCGGGTGGCGTCAAAGGTTTTGTTGACTTCATCAACACAGGAAAAAAAGTGTTGCATCCAAATGTGTTTCATGCAATGGGCGAGCGCCCCGTAGATTCATACGGCGGTATACCGGGCACGCACATTGGTGTTGAACTGGCCATGCAATGGAACGACGGCTACAACGAAAATGTTTTGTGCTTCACCAACAATATTTCGCAACGCGATGGCGGCACGCATTTAACGGGGCTTAGAGCCGCCATGACGCGCGTCATCAACAAATACATTGAAGAACACGATTACGCCAAAAAAGCAAAAGTAGAGGTGAGTGGCGACGATATGCGCGAGGGTTTGTGTTGCGTATTGTCGGTGAAAGTGCCCGAGCCCAAGTTCAGCAGTCAAACCAAAGACAAATTGGTATCGAGCGAAGTGCGTGCACCACTTGAAGACATTGTGGCCAAAGCCATTACCGATTATTTGTTAGAGCAACCCAACGACGCCAAAATTATTTGCGGAAAAATTGTAGATGCCGCGCGTGCGCGCGAAGCCGCTCGCAAAGCGCGCGAAATGACACGCCGCAAGGGCGTGCTCGATGGCATGGGATTGCCCGGCAAATTGGCCGATTGCCAAGAAAAAGACCCAGCACTCTCCGAAATTTATATCGTCGAGGGCGACTCAGCGGGCGGTTCTGCCAAACAAGGGCGCGACAGAAAGTTTCAAGCGATTTTGCCTTTGCGTGGAAAAATCTTAAACGTTGAAAAAGCGCGTTACGAAAAACTGCTCACCAGCAATGAAATTTTGACGCTCATCACCGCACTCGGAACAGGCATTGGCAAAGCCAGTGTTGAATCAGGCAAGTCGGGCAACGATGATTTCAATGCCAACAAATTGCGTTATCACCGCATCATAATCATGACCGACGCCGACGTTGACGGAGCACACATTCGCACGTTGTTGCTCACATTTTTCTATCGCCAAATGCCAGAGTTGATTGATCGTGGACATATTTACATTGCGCAACCTCCTTTATATAAAGTTAAGGTGGGCAAAGAAGAACAATACCTCAAAGATCAAATTGCACTCGATGCGTTTTTGTTGCACATTGCGCTCAAAGATGCGGCGGTTCAAACGGGCGGTGAAAGCGCACAAACCATTTCTGGTAAAACGCTCAACGAATTGGCCAGAAAACACCAATTGGCTGAGGCCGTAATTGCGCGCCTCAGTGGTTACATGGATGCAGAAGCCCTGCGTGCATTGGCCGATGGCGTTTCTCTCAATTTGGACACCATGAACGATGCCAAGTTATGTGCCCAACAATTGCAAATCAAACTGCGCGAATTGGGCAGCGGCTCTTTGGTGGACGCAGAGTTTGATGTGCGAACAGATAAACCCATTTTGCGCGTGAGTCGCAGTCATCACGGCAATGTCAAAAGCAGTGTCATCACGCAAGATTTTGTGCACGGCGCAGATTACGAAGCCTTGGCACAGGCGGCACAAACATTTAAAGGTTTGATGGGCGAGGGTGCCAAAGTCCAGCGTGGCGAAGGCGACAAACTCAAAGATGAAAAAGTTTCTGACTTTAGACAAGCCATGCGTTGGTTGATTGCACAGGCCGAACACGCAACAGCGCGTCAGCGTTACAAAGGCTTGGGCGAAATGAACCCTGCTCAGTTATGGGAAACCACCATGGACCCAGCGGTGCGTCGTTTGTTGCGCGTTCAAATTGACGACGCGATTGAAGCCGATCGCGTGTTTACCATGTTGATGGGCGACGAAGTGGAGCCCAGACGCAACTTTATCGAAGCCAATGCGCTTCGTGCTTCCAACATCGATATTTGATTTTGATAAGGCTTGCTTTTATGCGAGCCTGCCCGCGCGGTAATCTTCCATCGCTTGAATGATTTGCTCTTTGGTGTTCATCACAAAAGGGCCGTATTGAACAATGGGTTCATTCAAGGGTTGACCGGCTATTAATATTGCGCGCGCATTGCCCCGCCCTTTGAGCACGACACCATCGCCTTCGTTTTTTAAGATGGCCATTTGGTTGAGTGGAGCCACTTGTTTCTTTTGTTGACTCACAACTGTTACTTCGCCGCTATACACAAATACAAACGCATTGTGTTGGGCGGACAGTGCTTGTGAAAAATTGGCGGTGTCATCGCTTAAAAAATGGATGTCTAAATACAGTGGATTTGTTTGTGGTTTTTGAACTGCGCCCTTTTGTTGGTGATGCTCGCCAGCAATCACGCGAACAACCACACCGTTGTCGTGTTTCACTTCGGGGATCAATTCGGTTTGAATATCTTGATAACTCGGCGCGCACATTTTTTGTTGGCTTGGTAAGTTTAGCCAAAGTTGAAAGCCTTTTAACAAACCCTCTTCTTGCTCAGGCATCTCGCTGTGAATCACGCCTCTGCCTGCGGTCATCCATTGCACGCCACCGTTTTGCAACAAGCCGGTGTTGCCTGCACTGTCGTTGTGACGCATGCGCCCAGCAAGCATGTAAGTTACGGTTTCAAAACCGCGATGGGGATGATCGGGAAAGCCAGCAATGTAATCGTTGGCCGAACCACTGCCAAACAAATCGAGCATCAAAAAAGGATCCAAACGGTTTTGCAAATCTTGCGTAAGAACGCGCGTGAGTTTGACGCCTGCGCCATCAGATGTGGCTTGACCTTGAATGAGCGTTTCGATGCTGCGAGAGAGGGTATGGGTGGACATGTTTTGTGTTGATGTTGGGTGTGATGGTGTTATTGTGTCATTGAATGATTGTTTTTATATGTGTGCTAACAACACTGATTGAAAGCATTGTTATGTAAGCGGCGCATATTTTTTCAGCAGCGCTTAAAATCATCTCTTTTAACTGCGCAGCTTTTTTATACGCCTGCGCTCCAATTGATTGCGATGAATTTTCCTCAAACATTTGATGTCATTGTGGTGGGTGGCGGCCATGCGGGTACGGAGGCCGCGTTGGCCAGTGCGCGCATGGGTTGCAAGACCCTGCTGTTGACGCATAACATCGAAACCTTGGGGCAGATGAGTTGCAACCCGTCCGTCGGCGGTATTGGCAAAGGCCATTTGGTCAAAGAGATTGATGCCATGGGTGGCGCGATGGCCCTGGCTACCGACGAGGCGGGGATTCAATTTCGTATTCTTAATAGTTCCAAAGGGCCTGCGGTGCGGGCAACGCGTGCGCAGGCCGACCGCATTTTGTACAAAGCCGTGATTCGTTTCAAGCTAGAAAACCAACCCAACCTCTGGCTTTTTCAGCAGGCGGTGGATGATTTAATTTTAGAGGGCTCAACAGTGGTTGGCGCCGCCACGCAAGTGGGCATTCGCTTTTATTCCCTCGCAGTGGTGTTGACAGCAGGCACTTTTTTGGATGGAAAAATTCATGTCGGCCTCAAAAACTATTCGGGCGGAAGGGCGGGAGACCCGCCGGCGGTGAGTTTGAGTGCGCGCCTCAAAGAACTCAATTTATCGCAAGGGCGCTTAAAAACAGGAACGCCACCGCGCCTAGACGGCAGAACCATTGATTTTTCTAAATGCATCGAGCAGCAGGGCGACGGGATGCCAGGCGGGATGTCGGCGCAATTACCGGTGTTTAGCTTTATGGGGAGCAAAGAAATGCACCCCGAGCAAATGCCTTGTTGGATCACGCAAACCAATCAAAAAACCCATGACATCATTCGCTCGGGCTTTGACAGAAGCCCCATGTTCACGGGCAAGATTGAAGGGGTGGGGCCTCGATATTGCCCCAGCGTGGAAGACAAAATCAATCGCTTTGCCGACAAAGAAAGCCATCAAATCTTTTTGGAGCCCGAAGGATTAACCACGCACGAGTTTTATCCCAATGGCATTTCCACCAGTCTGCCGTTTGATATTCAATACGAATTGGTGAGAAGTATTGCGGGCTTGGAGAATGCTCATATTCTCAGGCCGGGCTACGCCATTGAATACGATTACTTTGACCCGCGCGCGCTCAAGCGAAGTTTTGAGACGAAGGCGATCGAGGGGCTTTTCTTTGCGGGGCAAATCAATGGAACAACGGGTTACGAAGAGGCCGCGGCTCAAGGTCTTTATGCGGGAATCAATGCAGCCATGCGTTGTCGAGGCGAGGCGCCGTGGACGCCCGCGCGCGATCAGGCGTATTTAGGTGTGATGGTGGACGACTTAACCACCAAGGGCGTGACCGAGCCATATCGCATGTTCACCAGTCGCGCAGAGTTTCGCCTTCAGCTCCGAGAGGACAACGCGGATGCGCGTCTAACAGAGATCGGTAGACAGATGGGCCTGGTCGACGATGCGCGTTGGGAGCACTTTTCTAGAAAAAGGGACGCTGTTTCACGTGAAACAGAGCGCCTGCGAGCCACTTGGGTTAATCCGCGCAACTTAGCCGCCGCCGAATCGGAGCGGGTTTTGGGCAAAGCCATCGACCACGAGTACAACTTGGCCGACTTGTTGCGCCGGCCCAATGTTTCTTATTCTTCCTTGATGAGCTTGGACGATGGGCGGTTTGCTAGCCCCAATCTGTTCGATTTGGACGACGTTTCACGTGAAACAGTGATCGAGCAGGTGGAGATTGCGTCTAAATATTCGGGATACATTGAAAGACAAATAGACGAAGTGGGGCGGGCCGCCGGTTTTGAAAACATGGCGCTACCCGAAAAATTGGATTATCAAGAAATTAAAGCCTTGAGCTTTGAGGTGAGGCAAAAGCTGAGTCAGCAAAGACCCCAGACCTTGGGGCAAGCGGCTCGAATTTCTGGTGTAACGCCCGCGGCCATTTCTTTGTTATTGATTCATATGAGGCGGACCAAGTACAAAGGCTTTGTTTCTTCGGGTGAAGACAGCGAGATCTCGGTTTGAATCACGCATTGCGAGGTCGGTTAGAGTCGGGTTTGAACGTGTTGGGCTTGCCGTTGGACGCTTTATTAATAGATCCGTTGTTGGCTTATTTAGACTTATTGGTGAAGTGGAGCGGTGTTTATAACCTCACAGCGATTCGCGACCCCAATGAAATGCTCACTCAGCACTTGATGGATTGTTTGGCAATCATCCAACCGTTTCAAACAAGAATGCCCAAGGCCACAAGTCTGGCGGATGTGGGCGCGGGGGCGGGGCTTCCGTCTGTAGTTCTGGCTATTGCGATGC
This sequence comes from Limnohabitans sp., assembly GCA_009693305.1. Lineage (GTDB taxonomy): Bacteria > Pseudomonadota > Gammaproteobacteria > Burkholderiales > Burkholderiaceae_C > Limnohabitans. Next base: position 2,780 of record SHXN01000034.1, on the reverse strand, counting down.
CACATCTCCAAGTAACGGCGATTGATGCCGTCTCCAAAAAAACGGCTTTTATTCAGCAAGTGGTGACGACATTGGGTTTGAAAAACTTGCAAGCCAAGCATGAACGCGCGGAGAAAATGAATCAACGCTATGACGTGGTTTGCTCTCGTGCCTTTGCTTCTCTCATTGATTTTGTAACTCAGACCGCCCAATTGCTGGATGAGCAGGGGGCTTGGATGGCGATGAAGGGCAAGACGCCAATGGATGAAATCGAGCAATTGCCCAAGAACATACAAATTGAATGCATCGAACCCTTGCTTGTGCCCGATTTAGACGCGCAAAGATGTCTGGTTTGGCTCAAAAAAGTGTGAGCCATGCAAGTTAGCACCAAAGAGACGCTTGAGTCGGGTTAAACTCCCACCCCTTACATAGACAATCCAGAAAGCCCTGATGTTTGGTATTGCTGACTATGGCGCCTTCGTGGCGGCCATTATTTTATTTTTAGCCATTCCAGGGCCAGGAAATTTGGCCTTGCTCACATCAACGGCCAAGGGCGGTGTGCGCGGCGGCTTGGCGTCTACTCTTGGTGTGATTGCTGGCGACCAGGTGTTGATGTGGGCGGCTGTTGCTGGTGTTGCCGCTTTGTTGTTGGCCGCCCCCAAAGTTTTTTTGGCGATGCAATGGTTGGGTGCGATTTATTTGGCTTGGTTGGGTTATCGAATGATTGTGAGTCGCGCGGGGCAAGCGTCTGTGATTGATATTCCTGTGGGGCAATACTTTCGACAATCGATGTTGATCACGCTTCTCAACCCCAAAGCCATTGTTTTTTATATGGCGTTTTTCCCTCTCTTTATTGATCTGCAAAACCACCAAGGCTTGCTCACTTTTGCTGTGATGGCGATCACGGTTGCGTCGCTCACTTTTTTATATGGACTCACGCTTAGTTTGATTGCGCATCATTTGTCGACCCGAATTAAAGCGCATCCGTCCATTGGGCAATGGCTGAATCGGTTTGCAGGAACTTTTCTAATTGCATTTGGTTTGAAGTTGGTTTTGTCTAAATAAATAAAGAGAATAAAAAGGAAATCTTATGGGAAAAGTTTTTTGCATTGCCAATCAAAAAGGAGGCGTTGGCAAAACCACAACAACGATTAATTTAGCAGCGGGCTTGTCTGCACAAGGGCAACGCGTGTTGATGATTGATTTGGATCCGCAGGGCAATGCAACCATGGGTTCGGGTGTTGATAAGCGCAATCTAACCTTGAGCGTTTACGATGTTTTATTAGAAAACGCAAGCATTCAAGACGTGGTTGTAAAAAGCGCGTGGACCAACACCAACGAAAAAAAACCGTGGCCTTTGTACGATGTGTTGGGTGCTAATAGAGACTTGGCGGGTGCGGAAGTTGAATTGGTGCAACTCGGACGCAGAGAGAAAAGACTCAAAGAGGCGTTGTCGCAAGTATCAACGCAATATGATTTTATTTTGATTGATTGCCCGCCTTCGCTGTCTATGCTCACGCTCAATGGTTTGTGTGCAGCGCACGGTGTGGTGGTGCCCATGCAGTGCGAATATTTTGCGTTGGAAGGCCTCACAGACTTGGTGAACACCATCAAACAAGTGCACGCCAATCTCAACACCGCTTTAAAAATCATTGGTTTGTTGCGTGTGATGTTTGATCCGCGCATCACCTTGCAACAACAGGTGAGCGATCAACTCAAAGGACATTTTGGCGATAAAGTTTTTAATGCCATCATCCCGCGCAATGTGCGTTTGGCAGAGGCGCCAAGCTATGGCATGCCAGGCGTTGTGTTTGATCCGCAAGCCAAAGGCAGCCAAGCATTTTTAGATTTTGCAAAAGAGATGATTGTTCGCGTCAAGCAACTTTAATCCATCAACGCATCAAACAAATGCACACACATTAAAAAAACATCATGGTTACAAAAAACCCCAAAGGACTCGGACGTGGCTTAGAAGCCTTGTTGGGCCCAACAGTCTCAGAGTCTAGCGAGTCAGAAGACGCTAATGCGCCACACACGTTGGCGCTCACCGAGATGGTGGCGGGCAAATATCAACCGCGCACACGCATGGATGAAGGCGCCTTGTATGAACTCGCCGAGAGCATCAAAGCGCAAGGCATCATGCAGCCGATCTTGGTGAGAAAACTTTCGCAAGGGCCGCATGCAGGCAAGTATGAAATCATCGCTGGCGAGCGTCGCTTTAGAGCGTCTAAATTAGCGGGACTCGATCATGTGCCTGTGTTGGTGCGCGACGTAAAAGACGAAGCGGCCGCGGCGATGGCGTTGATTGAAAACATTCAACGCGAAGACCTCAATCCATTGGAAGAAGCGCAAGGTTTGCAACGGCTCATTGAAGAGTTTGGCTTAACGCATGAACAAGCCGCGCAAGCAGTGGGGCGTTCGCGCAGTGCCGCCTCCAATTTGTTGCGATTACTTAATTTGGCGCCGCAAGTGCAAACATTGTTAATGGCGGGTGATTTGGATATGGGTCACGCGCGTGCGTTGTTATCGCTTGAGCGCGTGGATCAAATCGGCGCAGCGCATCAAATCACGGTGAAAAAACTCTCGGTGCGTGACGCAGAAAATCTGGTTAAAAAAATCAACACGCAAGCACAAGCCAAACCATCCAAAGCCAAATCACAAAAAAGTGGCGATGTGCGTCGAGTCGAAGAAGAGCTTTCTGATTTGCTCACCGCACAAGTAGAAGTGCGCGTGCAAAAAAATGTCAAGCGTCAAGGGCGCGTCGAGCAAGTTGGCGAAGTAGCGATATCGTTTGGTTCGAT
>SHXN01000033.1 GCA_009693305.1 Limnohabitans sp. | reverse complement strand
AATCCACATCCGATCGGCTTCAAGCGTGGCTTCAGCCAATGACCTTGCGTTTTTATCGTATTCTGCCGTGCTAAAACCATCTTGCAACATTTTTGCAATCTGTTCATCCGACAAACCATAAGAAGGTTTCACATCAATGTGAGCTTGCACACCACTGATTTGTTCTTTGGCGGTGACTTGCAATAAACCATCGGCATCTACCGTGAATGTGACGCGAATGCGTGCCGCACCTGCAGTCATTGGAGGTATCCCTCTTAATTCAAACTTAGCGAGACTTCTGCAATCAACAACCAAATCACGCTCGCCTTGCAAGACATGCAATGCAAGTGCGGTTTGCCCATTTTGATAGGTGGTGAAGTCTTGCGCCATAGCCGTTGGAATCGTTTGATTACGCGGAACAATACGCTCGACTAAACCACCCATGGTTTCAATGCCTAATGAAAGCGGAATCACATCGAGCAATAACATTTCACCATTGGGATTGTTGCCCGCCAATTGATTGGCTTGAAGCGATGCACCAAGGGCAACGACTTCATCAGGGTTGAGATTGGTGAGTGGTGTTTGCCCGAGCAATTGACCCACCGCTGTTTGAATGTGCGGCATGCGCGTTGACCCGCCCACCATCACAACACCTTTGACGTCAGAGATGCTTAATTTGGCATCACGTAAGGCTTTTTTTACTGCTGTGAGTGTTTTTTGAGTGAGGTGCGCACAAGCGGATTCAAACTGTGTTCGTGTGATTTCTGTTTCAAGAGGTCCATCGCTCAATAGAATTTTAAAAATAGCGTGTTCGTGTTGGGATAAATCTTCTTTACAAGCACGCGAAGCCATCATCACCAACGATCGATCAGCAGATGTGAGTAATTTTCTTTTTTGTTGAGTTAAAACCCAATCACACAATGCGCGATCGTAGTCGTCACCACCTAATGCGGAGTCTCCACCCGTGGCCAATACTTCAAATACACCGCGTGTGAGTCGCAGAATAGAAATATCAAAGGTGCCCCCACCCAAGTCATAAACTGCATAGATGCCCTCGCTCGCATTGTCTAAACCATAGGCAATGGCCGCTGCTGTGGGTTCATTGATTAAACGCAAGACCTCAATACCCGCGAGTTGCGCGGCATCCTTGGTAGCTTGTCTTTGTGCATCGTCAAAATAAGCAGGCACAGTAATGACCGCACCATAAATGTCTTCACCAAAAGTATCTTCAGCGCGATAACGAAGCGTTGCCAAAATTTCTGCACTGACTTCAACGGGCGATTTTTCTCCTAAAACTGTTTGAATGCCGGTCATGCCCTCGCGTTGAATCAATTGATAGGGTAATTGTGATGCATTGACGATGTCAAGTAGTCCTCTACCCATTAATCGTTTGACAGACACGATAGTATTTTGAGGATCCTGTGATTGCGCTTGGAAGGCGTCAATTCCAATTTGACGATCGCCATTAGGCAAGTAGCGAACAGCTGAAGGCAAGATGACGTGGCCATGTTCGTCGGGTAAGCATTCGGCGACGCCGTTTCTCACACTCGCCACCAACGAGTGCGTTGTGCCCAAGTCAATGCCAATTGCAATGCGTCGCTGGTGCAGATCGGGAGTTTGTCCGGGCTCTGAAATCTGAAGTAATGCCATGGGTGTGTTGTCGCTTGATTCGTTGTATTTTTAAGTCATGGCATCGATGCGTTTTTCAATATCTTGAATGAATCGATCTAAAAACATGAGCGTTCGCACATGTTGCACGGCTGATTGCGGACGATTGTGTTGGTCTAAATCTTGGGCGCAGTCATTGAGCAACAGAGTGCGGCTTTGCATCACTTGTGTATGTAATTGCTCGATTGCCTCCACATGGGATGCATCGTCGAGATCTTCGCGCCATTGCATTTGCTGCATTAAAAAATCAGCAGGCATCGCTGTGTTGTTTTCTGCATCGATGGGGACGCCGCGTAATTCACACAAGTAAGCGGCACGTTTGAGTGGGTCTTTGAGGCGTTGATAAGCCTCGTTGATGCGAACCGTCCATTGCATAGCCAAACGTTGTGAGGCAGTATCTTGTCTCACAAATTGATCGGGATGCGTTTGCCGTTGAAGATTTTTCCAACGCGTGTCTAATTCAATTAACGATATTGAAAACTGCTCGGGTAATTGAAAGACCTGAAAGTCGTTATCCGCCAGCTGAAATAAGGGTGGTGCGTTATCGCTGATCACCTCAAACTCTGAACGATTCACCGCAACCGCAACGGTCGCGCTCGTTGGGATTATTGAAGCGAAAGCCCTCGTTGAGTCCTTCGCGAACAAAATCAAGCTCTGTTCCATCGATGTAGGCCAAACTTTTGGGATCGACCAAAAGTTTGACGCCGTGCGCTTCAAACAATACATCTTCTGGGGGCAAATCGTCCACATATTCCAGTTGATAGGCCAAGCCCGAACAACCCGTGGTTTTGACACCCAAACGTACTCCTACTCCCCTACCTCTTTTGCTGAGGTATTTGGTGACGTGCTTTGCAGCAGCAGGAGTGAGAGTAACAGCCATTAGTGTGTATGTTTCTTTTTGTAATCTTCGACAGCCGCTTTGATGGCGTCTTCGGCCAAAATAGAACAGTGAATTTTGACGGGGGGCAATGCCAACTCTTCTGCGATTTGACTGTTTTTGAGAGCCGCTGCTTGATCCAGTGTTTTACCTTTGACCCATTCGGTAACCAAAGAAGAAGATGCAATGGCAGAACCGCAACCATATGTTTTGAATCGAGCGTCTTCGATCACACCTGTTAGGGGATTGACCTTGATTTGCAATTTCATCACGTCACCACATGCAGGCGCACCCACCATGCCAGTACCAATGGAATCGTCACCCTTTTCGAAAGACCCCACATTGCGTGGATTTTCATAATGATCGATGACTTTTTCGCTGTAGGCCATTTGTGACTCCTTAAAATTTTAGTGCGCAGCCCATTGAATAGTGCTGAGATCGACGCCGTCTTTGAACATTTCCCACAAGGGACTTAAGTCTCTGAGCTTGGCAACATTTTGACGAATGGTGCTGATGGCGTAATCGATTTCTTCTTCTGTGGTGAATCGACCTACCGTCATTCGCAAACTGCTGTGCGCCAATTCATCGGAACGACCCAATGCGCGCAAAACATAACTGGGCTCTAAGCTGGCAGACGTGCAAGCAGAGCCAGAAGAAACAGCGAGTCCTTTGATGCCCATGATGAGCGACTCGCCTTCAACATAATTGAAACTGATATTGAGATTGTGAGGAACACGGTGTTGCAAATTGCCGTTCACAAAAACTTGCTCCATATCGGTTAAACCATCGAGCAATCGCTTTTGTAAAGCTTTGGCTTTGGCTAAGTCTTGATCCATTTCTTCACGCGCAATGCGAAAAGCTTCGCCCATTCCAACGCATTGATGGGTAGGCAAAGTGCCACTGCGCATACCGCGTTCGTGCCCACCGCCGTGCATTTGAGCTTCGAGTCGCACGCGAGGTTTGCGTCTGACGTACAAAGCACCGATACCTTTGGGTCCGTATGTTTTGTGTGAAGCCAAGCTCATGAGATCAACGGGCAATGTTTGCAAATCAATAGGGAGTTTGCCAGTGGCCTGCGCGGCATCCACATGAAAAATAATGCCTTTGTCGCGACAGATTTTTCCGATGGCTGGAATGTCTTGAATCACACCGATTTCGTTGTTGACAAACATGACACTCATTAAAATCGTGTCAGGTCGAATGGTCGATTGCAAACGATTGAGGTCGAGCATACCATCTTCTTGAACATCGAGGTATGTGACTTCAAAACCTTGACGCTCTAACTCTCGCATGGTGTCAAGAACAGCTTTGTGCTCTGTTTTAACTGTGATGAGGTGCTTGCCTTTGGATTGATAAAAATGTGCAGCACCTTTGATGGCCAAATTATTGGATTCTGTGGCACCCGATGTCCAAACGATTTCGCGAGGATCAGCACCGATTAATTCGGCAACTTGCAAGCGTGCTTTTTCGACTGCGGCCTCGGCCTCCCAACCCCATGCATGACTGCGCGAAGCAGGATTGCCAAAATGCTCACGCAACCAAGGAATCATGGCATCCACAACGCGCAGGTCAACAGGCGTTGTCGCGCCGTAATCCATGTAAATGGGGAAATGCGGTGTCATGTCCATACAAACGGCCTCAGTTAAAAAAACGGTACAAAAATGAAATCAGCTTTTGGCTAGGATGTTTCCTAAAGCAAAAACTGAATTGGGCACATTGAGACGAATTGGCTTAACAACAGGCATGCTAGAGATGGCACGTTTGAGCGTGGGTTTGTCTTCGATCTGAACGCCTTTTGCGAGTTGATCGTCAACCAACTTTTGCAAAGTAACCGAATCTAAAAACTCAACCATGCGTTGATTGAGTGAGGCCCATAGTTCATGAGTCATGCAACGGCCTGATTCACCCAAACAATTTTCTTTGCCAGCGCAATGCGTGGCATCAATGGGTTCATCGACTGACAAAATAATGTCAGCAACGGTGATGGCAGAAGATTTACGACCCAGCGTATATCCACCGCCAGGACCGCGTGTGGATTCGACCAATTCGTGGCGACGCAATTTGCCAAATAATTGCTCGAGGTAGGACAAAGAGATTTGTTGACGTTGGCTGATGGCAGCTAACGTAACAGGGCCCGTGTTTTGGCGAAGAGCCAAATCAATCATGGCAGTGACAGCAAAACGACCTTTGGTTGTGAGACGCATGAAAAGCTCCTTTAGGGCTTAGCCGACTAGATCAGTCAACTATAACATAAAGCCGAACGATTTGCTCGGGTATTGAATCATATCGCGTTGTCCATGACAATTTCAAGACAAGGGATTAATTTTAATACTAATAAAGTATTCTTACGGTGCGATGTTGTCTTTGCCTGGTGCGCCAAATACCATTTCGCGTAATTTGACCAGTTGATCTCGAACCCGCGCAGCATTTTCAAACTCCAAGTTTTTGGCGTGTTCCATCATTTGCTTTTCTAAGCGTTTGATTTCCTTTGCCACTTCTTTTTCAGACATGTCTTCGATACGGGCTTGCTCAACGGCCGTTTGCTGAGCGAGTCGATCACTTTTTTCGCTGTATACACCATCGATCAAATCTCGCACTTGTTTAAAAACACCGCGTGGTGTGATGCCTTGTTCTAAATTGTGAGCGATTTGTTTGTTGCGACGTCGCTCAGTTTCACCAATGGCTCGTGACATGGAATTTGTTACACGATCGGCATACAAAATGGCGCGACCTTCTAAATTTCGCGCGGCACGTCCAATGGTTTGGATCAAACTTCTTTCAGAGCGCAGAAAGCCTTCTTTGTCAGCGTCTAAGATGGCAACTAAAGACACTTCGGGCAAATCCAAGCCCTCGCGTAACAAATTAATTCCCACCAACACATCAAAGGCGCCCAAGCGCAAATCACGAATGATTTCGACGCGTTCAACCGTATCGATATCGCTATGCAAATAACGAACCTTGACGCCGTTATCGCTTAAATAATCGGTGAGTTGTTCAGCCATGCGTTTGGTGAGCGTGGTGATCAATACGCGTTCGCTTTTGGGTGCACGAATTCGAATTTCTTGCAAAACATCATCGACTTGATGCGCGGCAGGACGTACTTCAACCATCGGATCAACCAAGCCTGTCGGCCTCACCACTTGCTCAATGATTTTTCCTGAATGCTTTTTTTCATAATCCGAAGGCGTTGCAGAAACAAACACCAACTGTCGCATTCGACGTTCAAATTCTTCTAATTTGAGAGGACGGTTATCCAATGCACTGGGCAATCGAAATCCATATTCAACCAAGGTCGTTTTGCGCGATCTATCGCCGTTGTACATGCCAGAAAATTGACCCATTAAGACATGGCTCTCGTCTAAAAACATTAATGCGTCTTTGGGCAGGTAATCGGTGAGTGTGCTGGGCGGTTCACCCAATGCGGCGCCCGATAAATGCCTTGTATAATTTTCAATGCCTTTGCAGTGCCCTACTTCGCTCAACATTTCCAAATCAAAACGCGTGCGTTGCTCCAAGCGTTGCGCTTCAACGATTTTTCCCATCCCCACTAATTCTTTGAGTCGATCGGCCAATTCAACTTTGATTGTTTCAACCGCCGCAAGGACACGGTCTCTTGGAGTTACGTAATGACTAGATGGATAAACAGTGAAGCGCGGAATTTTTTGGCGAATTTTTCCAGTTAATGGATCAAACAATTGCAAACTATCGAGCTCATCGTCAAATAATTCTATACGCACCGCTAATTCACTGTGCTCAGCCGGAAAAACATCAATCGTGTCGCCACGCACACGAAATTTTCCACGCCCAAAATCCATGTCGTTTCGCTCGTATTGCATGCGCACCAATTGCGCAATGATGTCGCGTTGACCCAGTTTGTCACCTGTGCGCAATGTCATGATCATGCGGTGATAACTCTTGGGTTCACCAATACCGTATATCGCAGAAACCGTAGCTACAATAATCACGTCTCGGCGCTCTAACAAACTTTTGGTGCACGACAATCGCATTTGTTCAATGTGCTCGTTAATCGCACTGTCTTTTTCAATAAATAAATCGCGATGAGGTACATAGGCTTCGGGCTGGTAATAGTCGTAATAACTGACGAAGTATTCGACGGCATTCTTCGGAAAAAATTCTCTAAATTCTGAATACAGTTGAGCTGCTAATGTTTTGTTGGGCGCATAAACAATGGCTGGACGACCCATCTGTGCAATCACATTGGCCATGGTGAATGTTTTGCCAGATCCTGTGACACCCAACAAAGTTTGAAACATCTCACCGTCGTGAAATCCTTCAATCATTTCTTCTATGGCTTTGGGTTGATCGCCCGCGGGTGGATACGGTTGATACAACTCAAAGGGCGACCCTGGATAGGTGATAAATTTTCCAGTGTCTTGCGTTTTTAATGACTGTGCAGGTGCGTTCATGTGTGAGAAATGGTTTCGAGGATGGCGATTTTCAATTTTTGGTTGTCACACCCGTTAGAATATAGAGCAACCGCGTAGCCTAACTCAGTCTGCACTGTTTTTTTGATCTTTTTTGTTTTGAACCCCATAAAGGACTGAAGATGTCTTTGTTTACCGCTGTCGAAATGGCTCCACGTGACCCTATTTTGGGTTTGAATGAACAGTTTGCAACCGATACCCATGCCCATAAAGTCAATTTGGGTGTTGGCGTTTATTTTGACGACAACGGAAAATTGCCATTGCTGCAGTGCGTACAAATGGCTGAAAAAACAATGATGGATAAGCCCACGGCCCGTGGCTACTTGCCCATCGATGGCATTGCCGCCTACGACACCGCCGTCAAGGGCTTGGTTTTTGGCGCTCAATCTGAGCCCGTTCAATCGGGGCGTGTCGCCACTGTGCAGGCCCTCGGTGGCACAGGCGGCCTCAAGGTAGGTGCTGATTTTCTTAAAAAACTTTTACCTCAAGCCAAGGTCCTCATTAGCGATCCGAGTTGGGAAAACCATCGCGCGCTATTCACGTCAGCGGGTTTTATTGTTGAAAGCTACGCTTATTACGATGCAGTACAACTAGGCGTTAATTTTGTAGGCATGATTGCGAGCCTCAAAGCGGCGCCTGCAGGAACGATTGTGGTGTTGCATGCCTGCTGTCACAACCCAACGGGCTACGACATCACGCCTGTGCAATGGGATCGTGTGATTGACGTGATCAAGTCACGAAACCTCACACCGTTTTTAGATATGGCGTATCAAGGATTGGGCCATGGCATTGCGCAAGACGGCGCTGTGGTGGGCAAGTTTGTAGCCGCTGGACTCAACCCATTGGTCTCTACATCATTTTCAAAAACTTTCAGTTTATATGGTGAACGTGTTGGTGCCTTATCGGTTTTGTGTCAAAGCAAAGAAGAAGCAGATCGTGTGTTGTCGCAACTCAAAATTGTGATTCGAACCAATTACTCCAATCCACCGACGCACGGTGGCGCGGTCGTTGCCGCTGTTTTAAACAATCCAGAATTGCGCGCTATATGGGAAAAAGAATTGGGCGAAATGCATGACCGAATCAAAGTCATGCGTCAAAAATTAGTAGAAGGTCTTAAGGCTGCAGGTGTTCAACAAAACATGAGCTTCATCACCGATCAAATCGGCATGTTCAGTTATTCAGGCCTCACCAAAGACCAAATGGTTCGTTTGCGCTCTGAATTTGGCGTTTACGGCACCGATACAGGACGCATGTGCATTGCGGCACTCAACAGCAAAAACATCAACCACGTGTGTCAATCGATTGCCAAAGTGATTTAATGCGGTTTTGAATCCCAAATGATGGATCGCATGGCCACAGACGCCAATTGAAATCCATCATCAAAAAATTCAATCTCATCACTCGTGCGCGAAGCACCTGCAGCGTATAAGAGTGGCAAAAAATGATCGTGTCCAGGGTGCGCTTGTCTTGCTAGTGGGTGTTTTAAAAAATCAGCCAATGCGAGATGATCGCGTTTCGTCACTTGCTCGGCAACCCATTGGTCAAACGCAACAGTCCACTCATAAGCTTGATCAGCTCTTGCATTGCGTTGCATGGTTGACAAATTGTGAACCGTATTACCACTGCCCAATATCAATACACCTTGTTATCTTAAAAAATCAAGTTGCTGACCCACTGCTAAGTGCTTGCTGGGATGTCGACTGTAGTCCATGCTGAGTTGAATCACAGGTATATCTGCGTTCGGAAACATGGGCTTGAGTACAGACCAAGTGCCATGATCAAAGCCCCACTCATGCTCATCCACATGAGCCTTTTGTTGATCACGGGGTTGAATAATCGTATTTGCAATTTGTATGGATAACTCTGGCGAACCAGGCGCAGAATATTGTTGTGCAAAAAGCTCGGGCGGAAATCCACCAAAGTCGTGAATGGTGGGTGGGCTTTGCATACCCGTGAGAGCCCAGCCTTCGGTTAGCCAATGCGCAGAAATACAAACAATCAACTGAGGCGTGGGCCAACGTTTGCCTTGGTCAAACTGATTGCCGAGCGTTTGCCAATAACGGCTGTACGTGTTGTCTTCGATGGCATTCATCGGGCTTCCATGACCTACAAACATGACGGGCATGGGGCGGGTGGAATGCAAGCCTTTGAGTTGAATAGGCCCGTTTTTTTGATTCATCGAAGTCTCCAGTAACCAATTAGTGAATAATCTACAACAAAAATCTTAGTTTTCAGAGACTAAATTGGAGAGCGCTCCCCAATTTACGAGTGATAATTGCGTTATATTGACCAATCAAACTTCATTGACTCAATCCAAATGCTCTACCAAATCTACGAAACTCAACGCTCTTTAATGGAGCCATTCGCGGATTTCGCCCTTGCGGCATCCAAAATGTTGAGCAATCCGCTCTCTCCCATTTCTCAATACCCCATGTCGCATCGATTGTCGGCTACATACGACTTGATGTATCGATTGGGCAAAGACTACAAAAAACCCCAATTTGGAATTCAATCGGTTCCTGTTGGCGACGTCGATGTTGCGGTTCATGAGCGCATCGAAATCAATAAACCTTTTTGTGAGCTTATTCGCTTCAAAAGATTTTCAGACGATACGTCCACTCTTGAGCAACTCAAAAAACAACCCGTGGTGTTAATCGTTGCGCCCTTATCGGGTCATTACGCCACCTTGTTGCGCGATACAGTTCGCACGATGCTTCAGTCGCACAAGGTCTACATCACCGACTGGAAAAATGCACGACTCGTTCCCTTGTCCGATGGCGAGTTTCATCTGGACGATTACGTCAACTACATTCAAGAATTTATTCGCCACATTCAAAATGCATACGGCAATTGTCATGTGATGAGTGTGTGTCAACCCACAGTGCCAGTTTTAGCTGCAGTTTCATTAATGGCATCTCGAGGTGAAGATATTCCTCTTTCGATGACCATGATGGGTGGCCCAATAGATGCCAGTAAATCACCTACAGCGGTTAACAACTTGACAATGAACAAAAGCCTGAGCTGGTTTGAAAACAACGTGATTTACCGCGTGCCTCAAAATTTTGTAGGGGCTGGTCGTCGGGTTTATCCAGGATTTTTGCAACATTCAGGATTTGTTGCCATGAATCCTTATCGTCACCTCAAGAGCCATTACGATTACTTCAAAGATTTAGTAAAAGGTGACAACTCCAACCCAGATTCACACCTACAGTTTTATGACGAGTACAACGCTGTGCTCGACATGGACGCTGACTATTATTTAGAAACCATTCAAACCGTTTTTCAAGAATTTAAATTGATGAATGGCAATTGGGAAGTGATGTCGGTCGATGGAAAAAAAGAACTCGTCAGACCCCAAGATATCAAAGGAGTCGGTTTGCAAACCATTGAAGGCGAGTTAGACGATATTTCTGGATCAGGACAAACCAAAGCCGCGCATACTTTATGCAAATCAATTCCATCCAATTTGCAAACGCATTTTGAGGTCAAAGGTGCTGGTCATTACGGCATTTTTAGTGGTCGTCGCTGGCGTGAACAAGTCTATCCATTGGTCACACAATTCATTTTGGATAACGACACCCAACAAAAAAGCAAATCCAAGTTAAAACGTGAACCCAGTTTGCTCGCCGTAGATTTTGAGTTTGGTGAAGATCAACCTGTTGCCAAGAAAAAAACCACACGCACTAAAGCACCTGCCAAAAAAACTTCGCGTAAAACGCGTTAATGGGTACAGTGAGTCTGACGCAAGCCATTCTCAATGTGTTGCCACAAACACAATGCACCCGTTGTGGCTATCCCGATTGCGCCTCTTACGCTAAAGCCATAGCGATTGAACAAGTCCCTATCAATCAATGCCCTCCAGGCGGTTTAGAAGGGATTGAGCAGCTCGCACAACTCACGGGGCAACCAGTTCAAGCACTCAATCCAAACAACGGTACCGAAGGTTCCCGAAGCATTGTTTGGATCGATGAAAACTGGTGCATCGGTTGCACCTTGTGTTTAGACGCCTGTCCCACAGATGCAATCGTCGGCACGCACAAACGCATGCATACAGTGATCGAGCCTTATTGCACAGGATGTGAATTGTGTTTGCCTGTATGTCCCGTTGACTGCATGCATTTAGAAAATGTATCGAGAGACAAAACAGGTTGGCAAGCGTGGAGCGATGAACAAGCACAACTGGCGCGCACGCGTTACGAATCACGTCAGATTCGCAAAGTGCAGCAAGAAGTAGCCCACGCCAAACGCAATGAGCTTAAAGCCCGTGCCAAATTAGAAGATTTAGACGGCACCACTCGAATGAATCCGCTTGCCGATCCCGAACAAGAGAGAGCAAGAAAAAAAGCCATCATTGAAGCGGCGATTGCCCATGCACAAACCAAGCAATTGAAAGATTAATGTTGCTTTAACGATTGCGATGCTGAGGCCAATGTTGCAAATGCTTCAATCACTTCAGATGGTGCTTGTACTAATTCAATTAAAACGCCCTCACCGCTAATGGGCAACTTATCGTTGCCCTTGGGGTGGATGAAGCAAATATCAAAGCCTGCAGCGCCTTTGCGAATACCGCCTGGGGCAAATCGCAAACCTTGAGCAGATAGCCATTCAACCGCTTTGGGTAAATCATCAATCCACAAACCCACATGATTGAGTGGTGTGGTGTGCACCGCAGGTTTTTTGTCAATGTCAATGGGTTGCATCAAATCAACTTCCACTTTGAATGGACCTGTACCCATGGCGCAAATGTCTTCATCAACATTTTCACGTTCACTTTGAAAGGTGCCCGTCACTTCCAAGCCGAGCAAATCAACCCATAATTTTTGTAGGCGTTTTTTATCTGTTGCACCGATAGCAATTTGTTGAATGCCTAATACTTGAAAAGGACGTTGACTCATTCAAACTCCACAATCAATTGATCCACGGTTAAAGATTCACCTTGAGTGGCGACTACTTTTTTAACCACGCCGTCTTGAGAAGCAAACAAGACGTTTTCCATCTTCATGGCTTCAATGACAGCAACGCGCTCGCCCGCTTGAACTTTTTGACCTTCTTGCACAGCGACGTTGACCAACAAGCCAGGCATGGGTGACAAAACAAATTTGCTTAAATCGGGTGGCGCTTTGAATGGCATCAGTTTGTGTAACTCGGCCATTCGAGGTGACACAACCAACACTTCGATGCGCGTGCCATTGTGTTGCACTTGAAGTGTTAGTGGGTTTTTATACGAACCGCGCTCGATCTGTGCAACAAAGGCTTGACCATTGACAGCGCCTTCAATGCAAATATCGTTAAGACGTGAGTGACTTTCAATCGCATAATTTTTGCCATTGACTTGGATTATTGCAGGCGCATGTACGCCACCTGCATCATCCACAGCAACTTGTGTATGCACGTGTTCACCATTCGCATCCAAAGTGATGACGGTGTAGTTTTGTCCCACCTTCACGTCATATCCTGGTAATTGACCACTTAAACCTGCTGTGCGTTCACGCGATTTGCGTCGTACAAATGCTGCCAATGCAATTAAAAAATCAGCATCGGTGTGCGGCACATCCTCGGCGTGAAAGCCCTTGCCGTAGTTTTCTGCAATAAAACCTGTATTGAAATTTCCAGAAACAAAATCTGGGTGCGCAAGCAATGCCGATTGAAACGGAATGTTGGAGTTGATGCCACGAATTACAAATGCATTAAGCGCTTCACGCATTTTGGCAATCGCTTCATTTCTGTCACGACCATGCACGATCAACTTTGCAATCATCGAGTCGTAATACATGGGGATCTCGCCGCCCTCTTTAACGCCCGTATCAACACGCACACCCATGAGTGCATCGGTATGCGATTGATGCATGGTTTGCTCGGGTGGTTGAAATCGCACCAAGCGACCAGTAGAGGGTAAAAAATTTCTAAAAGGATCTTCCGCGTTGATGCGACATTCCATAGCCCATCCATCTCGCTTGACATCTTGTTGTGTGATGGGTAATTTTTCGCCAGCGGCCACCCGAATCATCAACTCCACCAAATCCAAGCCCGTGATACATTCGGTAACAGGATGCTCCACTTGAAGTCGCGTGTTCATTTCAAGGAAATAAAAACTTTGATCCTTGCCCACCATAAATTCAACCGTTCCAGCGCTTTGGTATTGAACAGCTTTGGCTAATGCAACCGCTTGCTCGCCCATGGCTATACGGGTTTTGTCGCTGATAAAGGGTGAAGGCGCTTCTTCAATCACTTTTTGATGGCGACGCTGAATGGAGCACTCGCGTTCGTTGAGATAAATGATGTTGCCTTGACTGTCACCAATCACTTGAATTTCAATGTGACGCGGTTCTTCCACATATTTTTCAATGAACACACGGTCGTCACCAAAACTGTTGCGAGCTTCATTGGTGCAAGACGTGAAACCTTCTAAAGCTTCCTTATCGTTATGCGCCACTCGCAAGCCTTTGCCGCCACCGCCAGCGCTGGCTTTGATCATGACGGGGTAGCCAATGCCCATTGCAATTTCAACTGCTTTTTGCGCCGATTCAATGGCTTCGTTGTGACCAGGAATGGTGTTGACTTTGGCCGCCTTGGCTAATTTTCTTGATGCGATTTTGTCGCCCATCGCCACAATTGAATGATGCTTGGGTCCAATAAAAACAATGCCCTCTTCTTCGCAGCGTTTGGCAAATTGTTCGTTCTCGCTTAAAAATCCATAACCCGGATGCACGGCTTGTGCGCCTGTTGCTTTGCAAGCGGCAATGATTTTGTCGGCGACCAAATACGATTCACGTGAAGGTGCTGGGCCAATCGATACCGATTCATCGGCCAATTCCACATGCCGCGCGTCTTTGTCAGCATCCGAATAAACAGCCACGGTTTGAATACCCATTTTTTTGGCTGTTGCAATGACGCGGCAGGCAATTTCTCCGCGATTGGCAATCAAAATTTTTGTAAACATAGAGGTGAGTCCTTAAAGAGGAATGTTGCCGTGTTTGCGCCAAGGATTTTCAATTTTTTTATCTTTGAGCATCACCAAGGAGCGACAAATGCGTTTGCGTGTTTCGTGCGGTTGAATCACGTCATCGATAAAGCCACGTGAACCCGCCACAAACGGATTGGCAAAGCGCGCTTTGTATTCGGCCTCTTTGGCAGTAAGTTTTTCTGGATTGCCTTTGTCTTCGCGAAAAATAATTTCAACCGCGCCCTTGGCACCCATCACTGCAATTTCTGCATGGGGCCAAGCAAAGTTAACGTCACCACGCAAATGCTTGGAAGCCATCACGTCGTATGCACCACCATACGCTTTGCGAGTGATCACCGTGATTTTGGGGACCGTGCATTCCGCGTAGGCATACAACAATTTAGCACCGTGTTTGATGATGCCGCCAAATTCTTGCGAAGTACCGGGCATGAAACCAGGCACATCCACAAACGTGATGACAGGAATATTGAATGCATCGCAAAAGCGAACAAATCGCGCGGCCTTGATGCTGGACTTGATATCGAGACAACCCGCGAGCACCATGGGTTGATTAGCAACAATGCCAACGGTTTGACCGTCCATCCGCGAAAAACCAATGAGAATATTTTTTGCGTAATCAGGTTGCATTTCAAAAAAATCGCCATCGTCGACGGTTTTAAGAATCAGCTCTTTCATGTCGTAAGGCTTGTTGGGATTTTCGGGCACCAAGGTGTCCAAACTCCAATCGATGCGCTCGGTGGGGTCGCCACTTTTTCGAATGGGCGACTTCTCTTTGTTGTTGAGTGGCAAGTAGTTGTAAAGTCTACGAAGCATCAACAAGGCTTCCACGTCATTATTGAAAGACATATCAGCCACACCGCTTTTGGTCGTGTGTGTGACTGCGCCACCCAATTCTTCTGCACTGACTTCTTGGTGTGTGACTGTTTTGACCACATCGGGCCCTGTGACAAACATATAGGACGTGTCTTTGACCATGAAAATAAAATCAGTGAGCGCGGGTGAATACACCGCACCGCCTGCCGAGGGACCCATGATGAGACTGATTTGTGGCACAACACCACTGGCCATCACATTGCGTTGAAACACTTCTGCGTATCCGCCTAAAGACGCAACACCTTCTTGAATACGCGCACCGCCCGAATCATTAAGCCCAATCACAGGCGCACCTACTTTCATCGCTTGATCCATGATTTTGCAAATTTTTTCTGCATGGGGTTCAGACAATGCACCGCCATAAACCGTGAAGTCTTGGCTGAACACAAACACCAAGCGACCATTGATCATTCCGTAACCCGTCACCACGCCGTCACCTGGAATTTTGTTCTCTTCCATGCCAAAGTCTGTGCAACGGTGTTCAACAAACATATCCCATTCTTCAAACGTGCCCTCGTCTAATAAAACTTCCAGACGCTCGCGCGCCGTGAGTTTGCCTTTGGCATGTTGAGCGTCGATTCTTTTTTGACCGCCACCCATTCGAGCCGCGGCTCGCTTTTGTTCGAGTTGATGAATGATTGGTTGCATGGAGTTCTCCGAAAATAATTAGGTCTTGTTTTGGTGAAGATCCAAAAGACGACGCGCCGCAGTGGATGCCGCCAATTGACCGCTCAATACTTGATCGATCAGGGTTGGTAACAGTGATTGAACTTGTGTGTTGTTTTGAAACGCATGCTCGAGCCCCGCGTGAATGCGCTCCCACATCCAATGAATGGATTGCTCTTGACGTCGCTTTTGAAAATGTCCGTTGTGTGTTTGTAATTTTTTAAATTGCATCACTTGCGCCCAAAAAGCATCCATGCCTGTAACCTTTAATGCACTAATGGGCTTGACTTGCGGATGCCATTGGCTTTCATCGTGATGCACGTGTTCGAGGTTGCCATGCAAACCGAGCAATCTCAACGATGAGGTGATCATGGATTGCGCGCGCGTTGCGGCGTCTTTGTCGATATCGGCTTTGTTGATGAGAACCAAATCGGCCAATTCCATCACGCCTTTTTTGATGGCTTGTAAATCATCGCCTGCATTGGGCAACTGCATCAACACAAACATATCGGCCATACCTGCAACGGCCACTTCACTTTGTCCAACGCCTACGGTTTCAACAATGACGATGTCATAGCCGGCAGTCTCACACACCAATATGGCTTCGCGCGTTTTTTCTGCTACACCACCGAGGTTGCCACTGCTAGGACTGGGTCTGATGTAGGCATTGGGATGAACCGATAAGTGTTCCATGCGAGTTTTGTCGCCCAAAATAGAGCCGCCAGAAACGGTGGACGATGGATCAACTGCTAACACTGCAATGCGGTGTCCTTTTTCAATCAAATACAAACCCAATGCTTCAATGAGGGTGCTTTTGCCCACACCAGGCACACCACTGATGCCGATTCGAAAGGAAGGCTTGGAGTGTTGTAGCAAACCCGTCAAGAGTTGATCACTCAGTGCACGATGATCGGCGCGCGTTGATTCAAGCAAGGTAATGGCCTTGGCCATGGCGCGTCTTTTAACTAGCGCGTCGCCTTGCACAATCTCATCAAGCAAATCGGTTGGATTCAAGCCAATGCCTTTTTGATGTTTTCCAGCACATCTTTGGCGCTGGCGGGAATCGGTGTGCCAGGGCCATAAATGCCTTTGACACCTGATTCATATAAAAATTCATAATCTTGTTTTGGAATCACACCACCCACAAAAACAATGATGTCTTTGGCACCTTGTTTTTTGAGTTCTTCAATGATGGCGGGGACCAAGGTTTTGTGACCTGCGGCCAATGTAGAGACACCCACCGCGTGCACGTCGTTTTCAATGGCTTGTCGTGCGCATTCTTCGGGTGTTTGAAACAATGGTCCCATGTCTACATCAAAACCCAAATCAGCAAATGCAGTTGCCACTACTTTTGCACCGCGATCGTGACCGTCTTGTCCTAATTTGGAAATCATGACGCGAGGTCTTCGACCTTGATCGATTGCAAACTGTGCAATTTCTTGTTTGAGTTGTTCCCAGCCTTCGGCAGAGTCGTATGCGGCGGCGTACACCCCCGTTACCTTTTGTATATCGGCACGGTGTCGGCCGTAAATTTTTTCAAGTGCATCGCTCACCTCTCCTACAGTTGCGCGTAAACGCATGGCTTTGATTGACAAATCGAGTAAGTTGCCCGAATTGTTTTGTGCGGCTTGCGTGAGTGCTTCTAAAGCTTTGTTCACAGCCGCTGTATCGCGTTGTGCTTTGATTTTTTTCAATCGCTCGATTTGACCGTCGCGCACCTTGACGTTGTCAATTTGTAAGATGTCTACCGCCTCTTCAGTTTTGAGTTTGTATTTGTTAACGCCAACAATAACATCTTTGCCTGAATCGATTCGTGCCTGTTTTTGCGCCGCAGCCGCTTCAATTTTGAGCTTGGCCCAACCCGAATCCACCGCTTTTGTCATGCCTCCCAAGGCTTCGACTTCTTCAATGATG
>SHXN01000032.1 GCA_009693305.1 Limnohabitans sp. | reverse complement strand
GTCGGCGCATCGTAAAAAGGCTTTCAGTAAAACTATCGGCTCCGCGCATGATTTTCAAAAAAAGTGCTTGCAATATTGCTATGTCTATAACGTTTGAATAAGCTCATCGGTGCACATATTCCGGGAGTATTTCAGCAGCCTGTTAGGGCGAGCTTGGCTTCAATAAATCGACGCGATCGGTGAAGGTGCCATCGGTTTTTAAATCAAGAAGATGCGTCACCGCATCGACTTCATTCACCGTATAACTCAAGGCGTTCATTCCCGCCTGGTGCACTGACGCAACACGAGGAGCATTCCACAATTTGTAATTGCAAACGACGGCAGAACATTCAAGTTGCGTGGCAATATCAATCCAATCATCTCGCATCACGTCCAACAACAAACCACGATGCAAATGTGGCGCTGTTTGTTGCGCACTTTGAAGTGCATCGATATCAAACGATGAGAGCAGCGGTTTTTGTGGATGCGATTGCCACAATTCATGGGCCATTTGTGCAACTCGTCGGCCCGTTTCAACGCCCAATCCAGGAGTTGGTTTGATTTCAATATTCAAATCGTAAGCATTGGCAATACAAAATTGAGCTAAATTTTTGAGCGTGGCTAAAGGCTCACCTGCATAGATGGGTGAGTGCCAAGATCCAGCGTCGAGTTGAGACAGTTCAGACCAATTCCAATCGCCACCGATACCTTGCCCGTTGGTGGTTCTCTCCAAACTGGCATCGTGCAATAAAAAAATCACACCATCCGCAGACAACTTGGCATCGCATTCAAACATGCGATAGCCCATCGACGCGCCCAATCGAAAAGCAGCCATGGTGTTTTCAGGTGCGAGTATTCCTGCACCTCGATGCGCAATCCATTTTGGATACGGCCAATTGTTTGTCATGATGGGTGATCGATGTGCCAACCGCTGGCGGTGACGTGATTTCATGCCGTAAAACTCCATTGTGTGGACTATTTATGACAGCTACTTTAACTCTTAATAACCATTAAGACAAAATGGGTTTCCTCAGCAAGCAATGAAGAGACCTTAATTCAATGAAAGCAGTGGACGTCTGCGATAATATAAAGGAATTCTTATGAATGCACCAACATCCCTCCATCAGTTGCTTGCTACCGCAGACAACGCGCCTCGACTTCGAGAAATTCCCTACAACTACACGTCTTTTTCTGATCGTGAAATTGTGCTTCGCCTGTTAGGCCCCAACGCTTGGAATTTATTAGAGCATTTGCGACAAGAAAGAAGAACGGGTCGATCTGCACGCATGCTCTACGAAGTTTTGGGTGATATTTGGGTGGTTCAACGCAACCCTTATTTGCAAGATGATTTATTAGACAACCCAACGCGCCGACAAATGTTAGTCAACGCTTTGCATCACCGTATCAATGAAGTCGATAAAAGACAAACACCTTCTCAAGATGTCGGCCGAGACGACCGAGTCGCTCAATTGCTTGAAAACGCGCGCAAAGCGGTCAAAGATTTTGGCGATCATTTTGAAGTGGTCGATCAGTTACGAAAAAAAGTCAACAAGCGTTTGCGCAAACACACAGCCAAAGACAACATTCAATTCGATAGCATGAGTCGAGTGGCTCACGTAACAGACGCCACCGACTGGCGTGTTGAATATCCATTTGTTGTTTTGTGTCCTGATACTGAAGCCGAAACGGCAGCATTGGTCAAAGCTTGTATCGATTTAGGTTTAACAATTGTTCCTCGTGGCGGTGGCACAGGCTATACAGGTGGTGCAATTCCACTCACTTGGAAAAGCGCAGTCATCAACACCGAAAAACTCGAAGCCATGACCGAAGTCGAAATGGTGAGTTTGCCTGGCCTTGATCACGACGTTCCAACAATTTGGACCGAAGCGGGTGTGGTCACACAACGTGTTGCAGACGCGGCAGAGCGCGCAGGTTTTGTATTCGCAGTTGATCCCACATCGGCAGAAGCTTCTTGCATCGGCGGCAATATTGCCATGAATGCAGGCGGCAAAAAAGCCCTTTTATGGGGAACTGCAATCGATAACCTCGCCAGTTGGCGCATGGTGACACCCGATGCGCAATGGCTCGAAGTCGTTCGTGTGGGTCACAACCTTGGCAAAATTCATGATGCACAAATGGCCAGTTTTGATTTGCATTATTTTCAAGCCGACGGCAAAACGCCCATTAGCACCGAGCGATTAGATATACTAGGCCCATCGTTTCGAAAAATAGGTTTAGGAAAAGACGTCACCGATAAATTTTTAAGCGGATTGCCCGGCATTCAAAAAGAAGGTTGTGATGGATTGATCACAAGCGCGCGTTGGATCGTGCATCGCATGCCGCAACACACTCGCACGGTTTGTCTTGAATTTTTTGGACACGCACGCGACGCTGTTCCAAGTATTGTCGAAATCAAAGACTTTATGTTTGATCAAGCCAAAAGCACGGGCACCTTGCTTGCAGGTCTCGAACATTTGGACGATCGCTATCTCAAAGCCGTGGGCTACACCACCAAATCCAAACGGGGCGGTTTACCTCGAATGGTTTTGATTGGAGACATTGCAGGCGATGATGCAGACGCAGTTGCAAACGCCACTTCTCACGTGGTGCGTATCGCCAATTCACGCAGTGGCGAAGGATTTATTGCGGTCAATGCCGATGCACGCAAAAAATTCTGGCTTGATCGCAAGCGAACTGCGGCCATCAGTCGTCACACCAACGCATTCAAAATCAATGAAGACGTAGTGATTCCGTTGCCAAAAATGGCGCAGTACACCGATGGCATCGATCGCATCAACATTGAATTGTCATTGCAAAACAAAATTCAACTGTGCGACGCACTCGATCAATTTTTAAAAAGGGGACATCTGCCTTTGGGTAAAAGCGATGATTCGGGCGAAATTGCTTCGCCAGAGTTGTTGCAAGAACGCGTGGATCAAGCGGTCGAGCTCATTTCACAAGTCAAATCTCAGTGGCAAGAGTGGTTAAGTCAAGTCAATGTTTTATTTTCTCAATTGCAAGAACGAACATTGCGAGCGAGTTGGAAAACACAAATCCTTGCGCAATTACAAAATATTTTTAGCGGTGTGGCATTCAACCCGATACTTAAAGAATGCATTGCAGTGCATCAACGCATTCTCAAAGTTCGCGTATGGATTGCACTTCACATGCACGCGGGTGACGGCAATGTGCACACCAACATCCCCGTCAATAGCGATGATTACGCTATGTTGCAATTGGCGCACGAGTCGGTGGCTCGTATCATGCAATTGACCCGATCTTTGGATGGTGTGATGTCGGGCGAGCATGGCATTGGAATCACCAAACTCGAATTCATGACTGACGAAGAATTGCAACCCTTTGCCGATTACAAATCACGAGTCGACCCCAACGGTCACTTCAACCAAGGCAAGTTGTTGCGATCCAACAAATTCGATCCATCACAACTGCGTGGTGCCGATTTAAGCCAAGCCTATACGCCGAGTTTTGGTTTGCTGGCACACGAGTCCCTCATCATGCAGCAATCCGATATTGGCGCGATTGCAGATTCCATCAAAGATTGTTTGCGTTGCGGCAAATGCAAGCCTGTATGCGCCACGCACGTTCCGAGGGCCAACTTGTTTTATAGCCCACGCAACAAAATATTAGCCACCTCGTTATTGGTTGAAGCTTTTTTGTACGAAGAGCAAACAAGGCGTGGCGTCTCCATCAAACATTGGCAAGAGTTTGAAGATGTTGCCGATCACTGCACGGTTTGTCACAAGTGCGAGTCGCCTTGTCCTGTCAAAATTGATTTTGGTGACGTCACCATGCACATGCGCAATTTATTGCGCAAGATGGGTAAAAAAACTTTTCGACCGGGCAATGCGGTGGCGATGTTGTTTCTCAATGCCACCAATCCGCAAACCATCAAGTTCATGCGCTCAGTCATGGTCGATGTGGGTTTTAAAGCGCAGCGATGGGCCAATGATGTGTTGCACCAATTCACGCGTCCTCAGACACAATCACCCCCTTCCACAATTGGCACCGCGCCTATCAAAGAGCAAATCATTCACTTTGTAAATAAAAAAATGCCAGCAGGCTTGCCCAACAAAACCGCGCGTGCATTGCTCGATATCGAAGACTCCGATTACGTACCGATTATTCGCAACCCTCAAACAACCACTTCAGATTCAGAATCGGTTTTTTATTTTCCAGGTTGTGGCTCTGAGCGTTTGTTCAGTCAAGTTGGGCTTGCTACTCAAGCCATGCTTTGGCATGCGGGCGTGCAAACCGTATTACCCCCAGGATATTTATGTTGTGGTTATCCGCAACGCGGTTCGGGGCAACAAGACAAGGCCGACAAAATCATCACCGATAACCGAGTGTTGTTTCATCGCGTGGCCAATACGCTCAATTATTTAGATATCAAAACAGTGGTGGTGAGTTGCGGCACGTGTTTCGATCAGCTGCAAGGCTACAAGTTTGAAGATATTTTTCCAGGATGTCGCATGGTTGATATTCATGAATACTTGCTTGAAAAAGGCATCACACTCAACGCTGAGCAGGCGGGCAGTTATTTGTATCACGACCCATGCCACAGCCCAATGAAACAACAAGACCCGATGAAAACCGTTAAGGCCTTGGTCGGCGATCAAGTCCTTAAAAGTCAACGCTGTTGCGGTGAATCGGGCACCTTGGGTGTCACGCGCCCCGATATTGCCACTCAAATTCGTTTTCGCAAAGAAGAAGAATTAAAGAAAAATGAAATATCACTTCAACAGTTATCGGGTGATCCAGCGCAAAGCAAAGTCAAAATCCTCACCAGTTGCCCCAGTTGTTTGCAAGGACTTTCGCGCTACGGTAATGATTTGCAAAACGGATTGTTAGAAGCCGATTACATCGTCGTTGAAATGGCCAAGCATATTTTGGGCGAGCAATGGATGTCCAACTACGTCAGCGCCGCAAACAATGGTGGCATTGAGCGAGTTTTGGTTTAACAGAAAGAAAAATATGGCAGGCCTCAGCACAATCACTCCCACACCCACCGATATCACGGTTCATGGCCAGTCCAAAATTCTCGAAGTCAGTTTTTCGAGTGGCGAGACTTTTCGCATTCCATTTGAATTGATGCGTGTTTACAGTCCTTCTGCAGAAGTTCAAGGCCACGGGCCAGGACAAGAAGTTTTGCAAACGGGCAAGCGTGAAGTTCAACTCGTTGATCTCGCCTCGGTGGGCAACTACGCGGTTCAACCCACATTCAGCGATGGTCACGAAAGCGGAATTTTTTCTTGGGATTACTTGTATTTTTTAGGCTCACAACAAGATCAGTTGTGGGAAGACTATCAAAAGCGTTTGCAAAAAGGAGGCGTTCAACGCGATGACCCCATGATCGCTGCCAGCGGTCCTTCTTGCTCAAACCACTAATGATTGATATGGCAGATACCCATTTCGGATTTCAAACCGTCGACGAACAAGACAAGGCGCGTCGTGTGCGCGGTGTTTTTGACACGGTCGCGCCTAAATACGATGTGATGAATGACTTGATGTCATTGGGTTTGCATCGGGCGTGGAAAGCTTATATGGTGATGGTGGCCGATGTGCAATTGGGTCATCATGTGTTGGATATCGCGGGTGGAACGGGAGATTTGTCGCAAGCTTTTGCCAGCAAGGTTGGCCCTACGGGTCGGGTGGTACACACCGATATCAATGGAGCCATGCTCAAAACTGGACGCGATCGATTGATCGATACGGGCGTCATGCTTCCCACCTTGGTTTGCGACGCCGAGCAATTGCCCTTTGAAAATCACTCTTTCGATCGAGTCACTGTGGCCTTTGGATTGCGCAACATGACTCGCAAAGATGTCGCTTTGAAAGAAATGTCTCGCGTTCTCAGGCCTAGTGGAAAACTCTTAGTGCTCGAATTTTCTAAGGTTATAAAACCCCTACAGTCAACATACGATTGGTATTCCTTTAATATTCTCCCTAGGTTGGGCAAATGGGTTGCGGGCGATGAGGCCCCTTATCGCTATTTGGCCGAATCGATTCGGATGCACCCATCTCAAGAAGAGCTCAAAAACCTCATGCTTGACAATGGATTTCAACATGTGGATATTCACAACCTGACACTTGGCGTTGTGGCTTTACATGTCGGCATCAAGGGCTAAATTTTTTATGCAGATTGGTATTGGAGATTCATCAATGAAAATCGCTCATTATTTTTTAGTTCTTGTTTTGGCTTTTGCCAGCATTCATGCAGAAGCAGCTAAGCGTTTAGGCGGCGGTGGTTCTGTGGGTCAGCAATCTCACAACGTCACGCAACGCGATGCGGGTCATGCCAATAAAGCACCCACTCAACCCAATGCCGCACCCAACGCAACACCTGCACAACCGGCGGCACCGCAACCCGCCGCTCAATCGCAACGCAGACCTTGGGGCGCCATGTTGGGCGGCCTTGCCGCTGGCCTTGGCTTGGCATGGTTGGCACATTCCATGGGTTTTGGTGCAGAGTTCGGTCAATTTTTAATGTTCGCACTCATCGCATTGGTCATCATGATGGTGATTGGTTACTTCATGCGTCGTCGTCAACCCGAGCAAGCGTCCAGTCCCTATGCATTTGAAGGGGCCGGTTCGCCCCACAATCCAAGCGCGCCATTACAATACAACCCCAAAAATGTGGGCAATGATGCATCGGCCAGGCCGTGGGAGAGCACAAACACATCATTCGATTCCTCTGAGCCACCCTCACGCGTCAATGCACGCATTGGGTCCTCATTAATAGGAGGCAGTCAAAATTGGTTTATTCCTGCAGATTTTGACGTGCAAGGATTTGTTGATAACGCCAAAAAGAATTTTATAACGCTGCAAGACGCATGGGATCGCTCTGATATTCAAAGTTTGCGATCCATGATGACTGACGCCATGGTGCAAGAAATTCAAATCCAACTCAACGATCGCGAAAAAATTTCCACGGGTCCTCATAAAACAGAGGTCGTCATGCTTGAAGCCCAACTATTGGGCATTGAAGACTTAGGCGCGGGTTATATGGCCAGCATTGAGTTTTCGGGCCTAATTCGCGAAGACCCCTCGGCAGGTCCAAGCCCATTCCGTGAGGTGTGGAACATGACCAAGTCCAAGGGTGGCACTTCGGGTTGGCTCGTTGCTGGCGTACAAGCTTTGCAATAATTCCAACTTTTTGCGCAGACCATGCGCAGAATCGGTCAAAATCGGGAGACTATGAATAACGAGTCCCCCTTTTCTCTTTTAGCCAGCGATCTCAAACTCATTGCGATGTCCATTCAGCCGCCAGAATGGTTGATCAAAGACATTCAAGACAAACTGGTTCTCTTTCTCAATCATGTGTTGATGCAAGAACCGTTGGCTACCGAAAGAATGAAACGTCACGCCGATGCTTGCGTACATCTCAAGTGGCGCCATCTCTCATGGTGTTTAAAGCTCACCCCTGCTGGCCTTCTCAATACAGTCGATCCGGCAATTACCCCCGACTTGCGAATTGAACTCGTCGATGACTCGCCCGTTGCCGTTTTAGAAAAAATAGTTCAAGGTCAAAAACCGTCGATACAAATTGCAGGCGACGTGATGCTTGCTGCAGAAGTCAATTGGTTGATCGATCATGTGCGATGGGACGTTGAAGAAGATTTATCACGTCTATTTGGAGACGCAGTCGCGCATCAAATTTTTTCAACATCACAACGTATAGTTGGTGCGCTCAGACAATTCGTGTCAAGTCGATTTACAAAAAATGCGCCAGGTGGTGCCGCTTTATGACTCGCATATACCGAAGCATTTTTATTTTGTGGATTGTTTTTCGATTTGGATTGGATCAACTCGTTCTCTCCAACTTCAAACAGCCTTGGCTCATCAAATTTGCCAGCGTTCTGAGTTTCGGACGTAATCTCACAGCACCACGTGGTCAGCGATTGAGGCAAGCCTTAGAGCACCTCGGCCCCATTTTCGTCAAATTTGGACAAGTGTTATCAACTCGGCGTGATTTATTGCCCTCCGATATTGCTGACGAACTAGACAAACTGCAAGATCGAGTTCCGCCTTTTGCTTCAGATATTGCTGTGGCAAGCATCGAAAAATCTTTTGGTCGATCGGTTGAAGAAATTTTTGTGAGTTTTGAAAGAACGCCTGTGGCCAGCGCTTCGATAGCGCAAGTTCATTTTGCCGTTCTCAAAACAACCGATGACCGACATCGCGATGTGGCCGTCAAAGTGCTCAGACCCGGCATGCTCAATGTCATTGATAAAGATTTGAGTTTGATGCGCATGATGGCCGCTTGGCTTGAGCGTTTATCTGCAGATGGAAAAAGACTCAAGCCACGGGAGGTGGTCGCCGAGTTTGACAAATATTTGCATGATGAACTCGACTTGGTGCGCGAGGCCGCAAACGCGGCTCAACTCAGAAGAAACATGTTGGGCCTCGATTTAGTACTCATCCCCGAGATGTATTGGGACTATTGCCATACCGATGTAATTGTGATGGAACGCATGAACGGCATTCCCATCAGTCATGTCGATCAACTCAAATCTGCAGGCGTTGACATTCCAAAATTAGCTCGCGATGGCGTGACTATTTTTTTCACGCAAGTCTTTCGAGATGGATTTTTTCATGCAGACATGCATCCAGGCAATATTCAAGTCAATGTCGATCCCCATACATTTGGACGATATGTATCTTTAGACTTTGGCATCGTGGGCACGCTCACCGAATTCGATAAAGAATATTTGGCGCAAAATTTCGCTGCTTTTTTTAGACGCGATTACAAGCGTGTGGCGCAATTGCATGTTGAATCGGGTTGGGTTCCACCGCAAACGCGTGTCGACGAATTAGAGTCTGCGATACGCGCTGTTTGCGAACCCTATTTCGATCGACCGCTCAAAGAAATTTCATTGGGAATGGTGTTGATGCGCTTGTTTCAAACATCCAGACGCTTTCATGTTGAAATTCAACCGCAATTGGTTTTGCTTCAAAAAACGTTGCTTAATATAGAGGGGTTGGGCCGTCAATTAGATCCCGAATTAGACTTGTGGAGTACGGCCAAACCGTTTTTAGAAAAGTGGATGATGGAACAAGTCGGCCCAAAAAAACTATGGGAGCAAATCAAATCTGAAGCTCCACAATATGCCAAGCTCATACCCCAAATCCCCCGCTTGTTGCACGACTATTTAAAAAACAAGGATCACCATCAACCGCAATTGCAAATACTCATCGCTGAGCAACGCAAGACACAAGCCATGCTCATTCGTTTGATTTGGATGGGGGCAGGATTTGTGTTGGGCCTCATAGCGATGCAAATTTTTTCTTAAGGTTTTTACTTCAGGAGTTCAACGTGCTTCTAACCCTTGTTGTCATTTATTTGTTGGTCACCATTGCTATTGGATTGATTGCCGCGCGACGCGTCAAAAACAGTTCAGACTTTGCAATTGCCGGGCGACAGTTACCACTGGCCATGATTGTGACAACCACATTTGCCACATGGTTTGGTTCTGAAACGGTGTTGGGTATCCCCGCCAAATTTGTTAATAGCGGATTGGGTGGTGTGATTGAAGACCCATTTGGCGCAGGTTGCTGCTTGATTTTGGTGGGCTATTTTTTTGCGGCCAAACTCTACAAAATGTCCTTGCTCACCATCAGTGATTACTACCGTGAGCGTTACGGCTCTAAAGTTGAAATCATTTGTTCATTAATGATCATGGTGAGCTATTTAGGCTGGGTCTCTGCGCAAGTCACGGCACTGGGTTTGGTTTTTCATGTCTTGTCGGGTGGCGTCATCAACACGTCTTGGGGGATGGTCATTGGTGTGATTTCCATATTGGCTTACACCTTATTTGGCGGCATGTGGTCGGTGGCTGTTACCGATTTCATTCAAATGATTATTTTGGTGGTGGGGCTCAGCATATTGGCTGTATTTGCTGCTGATTTGGCGGGTGGTGCAGACAAAGTCGTAGCCCTAGCCATTAGTAAAGACATGTTTCATTTTTGGCCCGAGCCCAATTTCAAAGACATTTTATTTTTTGTGGCTGCGGCCATCACCATTATGTTTGGTTCAATTCCACAGCAAGACGTTTTTCAACGTGTGATGTCGGCCAATACAGAAAAAGCAGCCACGCATGGTCCTGTGATCGGTGGAATTTGCTATATCTTGTTTTCTTTTGTGCCTATGTTTTTGGTTGTAAGTGCATTGATCATCATGCCTGAAAAAGCACAGTCACTCATTTCAGAAGACCCTCAAAAAGTATTGCCCACATTGGTGATTGAGCACATGCCATTTGTGATGCAAGTTTTATTTTTTGGTGCGCTTTTATCAGCAATCAAATCATGTGCATCCGCCACATTGCTCGCGCCCAGTGTTACTTTTACAGAAAATATTTGGCGCCACTTCAGTCCATTTCAAAAGGACAAGCAAGAACTCAAAGCGATGCGCATCACGGTTTTGGTTTTCAGTGCGATTGTCCTTACATACGCCATCGTGATGCAAGGAACGCCGATCTACGAAATGGTCTCTGGTGCCTATCAAGTCACATTGGTGGGGGCATTTATTCCGCTGGTATTTGGCTTGTATTGGTCGCGCGCAACCACCCAAGGCGCGTTGCTGTCTATTATTTTTGGACTTTTGGCTTGGATGATCTTTGTCATGACGCCCATCGGTGAGGAGTTTCCTGCGCAAATTGCGGGTATTTTGGCGGGTCTCGTGGGTATGCTGGGCGGATCTCTCGCCCCACAGGTGATTCAAAACCGACACGATCAGCACTACCGTTTGGTCGGGTCATCTAGCTAATTTATTGACTCGGGCTTGAAATGGCCCCTCCCGCCTATAATTGACGGTTTTCTGTGCCTCAAGCCTTGTTTGTGTTTGATGGCTTTTTTCGATTCTCTTTTTCATTCCATTGCCATGCCAATTTACGCTTACAAATGCGGCTCCTGCTGCCATGCCAAAGACGTCTTGCAAAAAATATCCGATGACCCGCTCACCGATTGTCCGGACTGTGGCCAATCTTCTTTTTCCAAACAACTCACGGCGCCTGGTTTTCAACTCAAAGGCACGGGCTGGTACGCAACAGATTTTAAAAGCTCAGGCGCGAATGCCGCAACTGCAACGGCCACTGAAGCCACCCCAGCAACTTCAGAAGCATCCACCGCAGCACCAGCATCAAGCGATGGTGCCGCGCCTGCTGCTTCAACACCTTCAGTAACCCCCGCTACAACAACCAGTGCAAGTGGTGGATGCGGTACATCTTGCGCATGTCACTAATTCAATCCTATTTCCTTTATGCATATAAAAAAATATATTTTAGCTGGACTTTTGGTATGGTTGCCATTGGCCATTACATTGTGGGTCCTCACATGGCTGATTGGCACCATGGACTCCATATTGGCCAGTTTGATTCACGCCTTATCAACGGTAGTCCCCGATCAATATCAAGATTTGCTTAAGCAGTTGGCGCAAATTAATGGTCTCGGTGTTTTAATGATATTTTTGGCCTTGGTACTCACGGGTGCTTTGGTCTCCAATGTAGCGGGCAGGTGGTTGGTGCGTCAATGGGACAAAATTTTCGCCAACATACCTATCGTTAAATCCATATATAACGGCGTTAAAAAAGTTTCAGACACACTTTTTTCTAGCAACGGCAATGCATTTCGCAAAGCGGTGTTGGTTCAATATCCGCGCGCAGGTTCATGGACCATTGGTTTTCAAACAGGAATGCCCCAGGGCGAGGTTGTCGATCATCTTCTGGGGGATTACATGAGTATTTATGTGCCCACCACACCCAACCCCACCAGCGGATTTTTTCTTCTCATGCCTTGTGCCGATGTCATTGAACTGGAGATGTCGGTGGACGAAGCACTCACCTATGTCATTTCAATGGGTGCTGTGCCGCCTGATGTTGTCAAAAAAATCAATTCTATTTCTTCTTAACTTAATCTGAGACTCTCATGCCGATGCGAAGCCACTACTGCGGTCTGGTGACCGAAGCCCTCACAGGGCAATCTGTTTCTTTATGTGGATGGGTCAATCGTCGGCGCGATCACGGTGGCGTTATCTTCATCGATTTGCGCGATCGTGAAGGGTCGGTGCAAATTGTTTGCGACCCCGATCGAGCCGACATGTTCAAAGTGGCCGAAGACCTGCGCAATGAATTTTGTGTTCAAGTCAAAGGACTGGTTCGTGCAAGGCCTGATGGCACCACCAACGACAATCTCACCACTGGAAAGATTGAAGTGCTGTGTCACGAATTAATCGTGCTCAACCCATCAGTCACGCCGCCCTTCCAAATTGACGATGAAAATTTATCCGAAACCACGCGTTTAACGCATCGCGTCTTGGATTTGCGCAGACCTTACATGCAAAAAAATCTTATGCTGCGTTATCGCGTTGCAATGGAAGTGCGCAAATTTTTAGACACCAATGGTTTTATCGATATCGAAACGCCGATGCTCACAAAGAGCACGCCCGAAGGCGCGCGCGATTACTTGGTTCCCAGTCGTGTTCATGACGGACAATTTTTTGCATTGCCCCAATCGCCTCAGTTATTCAAGCAATTGCTCATGGTGGCAGGCTTTGATCGTTACTACCAAATCACCAAATGCTTTCGTGACGAAGATCTAAGAGCCGACAGACAACCCGAATTCACACAAATCGATATTGAAACTTCTTTTCTTAAAGAAGAAGACATTCGAGCCTTGTTTCAAGACATGATCAAAGGCGTTTTCAAAACAGCACTGCAAGTTGATTTGGGCGATTTTCCAGTGATGGCCCACAACGAAGCCATGCATCGTTTTGGCTCTGACAAACCAGACTTGCGCGTCAAACTCGAGTTCACAGAACTCACCGACGTCATGGGCGACGTGGACTTCAAAGTATTTAGCGGTCCTGCCACAACACCTGGCGGACGCGTGGTGGCATTGCGTATTCCGGGTGGTGTCGATATGAGTCGGGGTGAAATCGATTCATACACTGAATTCGTCAAAATTTTTGGTGCCAAAGGCTTGGCTTGGATCAAAGTCAATGACGTGACAAAAGGACGCGATGGTTTGCAGTCGCCGATTGTTAAAAACATACATGAACAAGCGATTGCGCATGTGTTGTCACGCACACAGGCTCAAAACGGCGACTTGATTTTCTTTGGCGCTGATAAGGCCAAAATTGTGAACGATGCCATCGGTGGATTGCGTTTAAAAATTGGACACAGCGATTTTGCCAAGAAGAAAAATTTATTCGAAGATCGGTGGGCGCCTTTGTGGGTTGTTGATTTCCCGATGTTTGAATTTGACGATGAGGCGCAACGCTATACAGCGGTTCATCATCCGTTTACTGCACCCAAAGACGGCCATGAAGATTGGATGGTCACAGCACCTGATAAATGCGTTGCCAAAGGCTATGACATGGTTCTCAATGGCTGGGAGATTGGTGGCGGATCCGTGCGTATTCACCGTGCCGATGTACAGCAAAAAGTGTTTGACGCACTCAAAATCACACCCGAAGAAGCCCAACTCAAATTTGGATTTTTACTCGATGCATTGCAATACGGTGCTCCTCCTCATGGCGGCATTGCTTTCGGATTGGATCGCGTCATCACCTTGATGACGGGCGCAGATTCCATTCGAGATGTGATTGCATTTCCCAAAACCCAACGCGCGCAATGCTTGCTCACACAAGCACCCAGCCCCGTGGACGAAAAGCAATTGCGTGAGCTGCATATTCGATTGCGCAACCTAGATGCGGTTAAAGCCAGTTAATTTCAAATCCTCATCAACCCTCTGCAATCTTTACCGGTATCAGAGATTTTTTTACGTCTGTACTTTTCAAAAAATAAACGTTCTTCCGACATTGTCAATCCATTGACTATAGGAATTGAGCATCTAATAATTTATTTTTTTATACATATAACTTAAAAGGTAAAAGTTCAGCTGTCTCGTTACTTGCACGCACATAGTGGAACACATCAACGGGAGTCAGCATCATGACACTCACAAGTTTATCCGGAAACATTGGTTTCATTACGGTCTTGCTTGCATTGCATGGAAGTGGCGGCGGCGGTGGTTGTACGCAAACGAGCACAGATGTCCAAAGTCTCAATGCTCAAGCCGTTGAAAATTCAACCTTACAGAATTTATTACTGAGTACAAAACAGCAGTTATTTTCTACCTATGCACCGCAATCCGAAGAAGAGCAAGCCTATCGTTGGCTCAATTTACAACGTAACACGTGTGGCTTTGGCGCCCTAAAACAAAACGCGATGTTGGATAACTCCGCGCAGGCTCACGCAGATTGGCTACTCACCAACAATCAAGATGGACATATCGAAAATCAAGCCGCATATCCGCAAGCTTTTACGGAGGCTTCCGTTCTAGAAAGAGCCGACTATCAAGGCTATATCAATGCGGGCCTCGCAGAAACCGTGGTGTCAACAAAGAGCCCTAGTGAATCAGGCTGGGGTGTTGCATCAGTAAGAAATTTACTTAATACACCGTATCACGCTTGGGCCTAGCTTTATCCATTTCAAGATGTTGGACTTGGGATTCGGAACAATGCAGACGCATCATCTCAGTATCCAGGAGCACGTGCGGTGATCAACATGGGCTATCAAGTGTCTCAAGGTTTACAAGCGTGGGATACACAAAATGTTTTAACTTACCCTTGTGAAGGATCGACTTTGGTGTCCTATCAGTTGGCCAATGAACCCCCCAACCCTGTACCCAACAGAGATTTGCGAACTCAACCTTTGGGCACGTCGGTCATCATCATGGTCAAACCTGGCAATGAACACAACAGCACCTTTGCAAGCATGATTCAAGTGAGCAATCAAAAAGTTGTGCAACTACGATCGGTGGTGGGTGGTTTAAGCGGTCAACCAAGTGTGGTACCCAATGGTGTTTTCTATGGTGCTGGTTCGGCTTATGTCGCGGCAGATGCCCCCTTAGAATCCTCTGAGTCCTATCAGGTCAGCATGTCAGGTACCAACAATGGAGTTCCATTCACCAGGAATTTTGTGTTTACAACGGGCCCTGCAGGCATGTTGGGGCAATAGTCAAAAGCGGGCGTAACATGCAGGGGTATGGAGCCCGTTTTCAAAATTCCACAATCTGTTCTGGTCGTCATTTATACGCCTAAGTTGTATACGCTGATTCTAAAAAGAATCGATATGCAAACTTGGCAAAGCGTTACGGGTTCCAAAAACTTTTTGGATGAAACCTATCATCAAACAGCAGCCAGAGAAGTGTTTGAAGAAACAGGCATCAACGACAAACAAAATGGTTTTCGTATCGATGATTGGTACTTAGAAAATATTTACGATATCTATCCGCATTATCTCCATCGATACGAACCCGGCGTCTATCAAAACACGGAGCATGTTTTTGGTTTGCAAATCGCTCAACCAGTGCCCGTCATTTTGAGGCCCGCTGAGCATACGCACCATCAATGGCTGCCTTATCAAGAGGCGGCGCAAACCGTGTCTTCAGCATCTAACTCGGAAGCTCTTTTGATGTTGCCCCGAATGATTTCAACATGATATCTGCAACACCAGAATCGTGGCAATTATTAAAAGGCAGTGATGATTACTTTGCATCATTGATTGAAAATTTTCAACAAGCCCAAAAAGAAATTTATTTAGAAACCTATATTTTTAATTTCGAAGCCAAAGGCGAACAAGTGGGACAAGCGCTATGGGCCTGCGCTTTTCGTGGCGTACGTGTACGAATCCTCGTTGATGGTGTGGGCACACCGAACATCCCAAACTATTGGATGGCGCGCTGGCAATCGGCAGGCGTTGAGTGTCGCATATTTGACCCTGTTAGCTCAGGCAATATTTGGTTTCCAAGTCGCTGGCGACGCATGCATCGCAAACTTTGCGTGATTGATAGAAGCATTGCGTATTGCGGCGGCATTAATATTTTGGATGATTGGTTTGATCCCAAACTAAACAAAATGATTCAACAGCCTCGATTGGATTACGCCGTTGCGATCAAAGGCCCCTTGGTCAAAGACATCCATCGAACGATGCAGCAGCAATGGCAACGTATCAATATTGCGCGCAATTTAAAAGAAACACAATTGCAATTTACGCTCGAGCAATTGAAAAAAGTTAATTTTAAATGGCGCAAAAACGAAGGCAAGCACACTCACTCAACTTTGATTTTGCGCGACAACTTAAAACACCGCAACAACATCGTGCACGCCTATTTGCATGCAATCGGCACGGCCAAACAAGAAATTTTGATTGCAAATGCGTATTTCTTTCCTTCAGAAAAAATACTTCGCGCATTCAAACAGGCTGCGCGTAGAGGGATTCGTATTCAATTGTTGTTGCAAGGTCATTATGAGTACATTGTTCCTTATCGAGCAACCAAACATATTTATGCGCAACTCATGCGCGAAGGCGTTGAAATATGGGAGTATCAATCGAGTTATTTGCACGCCAAGGTGGCCGTTATTGACGGGCGATGGACAACATTGGGCTCGTCCAACTTAGATCCTTTGAGTTTGCTATTGGCCAAAGAAGCCAATGTGGTGATACAAGATCCAATTTTTGCAAATGAACTCAAAGAAAGCCTCCAAGCCTGCATCCAAGCAGGCGGCGTTCGAATTGAACCCTCGACGCATTTGAATCGACCTTGGGGCCAGCGATGGCTGGATAAAATTTGCAACGACTTGTTGCGTTTGGCCATCTTGATATCGGGTAAGCGCTACAGGTGAA
This sequence comes from Limnohabitans sp., assembly GCA_009693305.1. Lineage (GTDB taxonomy): Bacteria > Pseudomonadota > Gammaproteobacteria > Burkholderiales > Burkholderiaceae_C > Limnohabitans. The sequence goes on along the minus strand of SHXN01000032.1, from coordinate 805 downwards.
GCCCTTTGCGACAAACAGGCAATCCCTTGCTTGGGCAAGGCGTTTATTTGCCTGATACCATCTCAGTCATGTTGAAACGAGACTTACACCCATGAAATCAGAAGACCGCCAAGACGGAACGCCAGTTTCCGTCAAAATTCGGGAGCGACTCAAGCAGGCGCACAAACGGTTTCACTCCAACGACAACATTGCCGAATTCATTCAGCCTGGCGAGTTAGATGCATTGCTAACCGAGGTTGAGAAAAAAATGAAGGGGCTGCTCGAAAGTTTGGTGATCGATACCGACAACGATCACAACACGGGTGATACGGCCAAGCGTGTCGCCAAGATGTATCTCAACGAAGTGTTTCGCGGACGCTATACCACCCAACCCGCCATCACCGAATTTCCAAATGCCGAACATCTCAATGAATTGATGATTGTGGGGCCCATCACTGTGCGCAGTGCATGCAGCCATCATTTTTGTCCTGTTATCGGGAAAATTTGGATTGGAATTCTTCCGAATGAACACACCAATGTCATTGGCTTATCCAAATATGCACGATTGGCCGAGTGGGTCATGGGGCGACCCCAAATTCAAGAAGAGGCGGTTGTGCAGTTGGCCGATCTCATTCAGGTCAAAACACAACCTGATGGATTAGCCATCGTCATGGAGGCCACTCACTATTGCATGGCGTGGCGTGGCGTCAAAGACATGGATAGTCGTATGATCAACTCAGTCATGCGGGGTGCATTTTTAAAAGACCCCAACTTGCGACGCGAATTTTTATCACTTCTTCCTAGAAAGGACTGATTCATGTTGGTT
>SHXN01000031.1 GCA_009693305.1 Limnohabitans sp. | reverse complement strand
CGGGCTCAATGATCCCTACATTGCACATTGGTGACTTGATATTGGTTAACAAATACCATTATGGATTTCGCTTGCCTGTCATAAACCACAAACTCACGCAAGGCAATGCTGTGCAACGCGGCGATGTGATGGTGTTTCGTTACCCACCCAAGCCCAGCATGGATTACATCAAGCGAGTTGTTGGCGTGCCAGGGGACGAAATCGCCTATCTCAACAAACAATTGACCGTCAATGGCCAGCCTGTTGTGCAGCAGTCAATCCCCGATTTTTTTAACGCCGATCAATTGCGCTATTCCAAGCAATTTGAAGAAAGCATGCCAACGGGTAGCAATGCAGAAACCATGACACCAATCAAAAAACACAAACTGTTGATTGATCCTATGGTGCCATCTTTTGTGACAGGCATTGAAATTTTTTCATACAAAGACCAATGCAGCTACAGCGTAGAAGGCGTGGTTTGTAAAGTGCCCGAAGGACATTACTTCATGATGGGTGACAACCGAGACAACTCGCTCGATTCTCGCTATTGGGGTTTTGTGCCCGATATCAATATTGTGGGCAAGGCTTTTTATGTGTGGATGAACTTTGGTAATTTCGGTCGCATTGGTGCATTTGATTGAGCATGAATCAGGAGCACGATCCCTTAACCATACAAGCATTACAACAAAGGCTGGGTCACACTTTTTCTGATCAAGGATGGTTAACGCTTGCGCTCACGCATCGCAGTTTCAGCTCATCACACAATGAGCGCTTAGAGTTTTTAGGTGACTCTGTGCTCAATTTAGTCGTATCTCAATTTTTATACGAGGCCTTAGCCGATTTGCCCGAAGGTGAGTTGTCGCGCGTGCGAGCCAATTTGGTCAAACAAGATACATTACATCAACTCGCTGTTGAATTGGGTTTAACAGGATTGATTCGTTTGGGTGAAGGCGAGTTGCGCTCAGGCGGACAAAATCGCCCATCCATATTGGCCGACACGCTTGAAGCCCTCATTGGTGCCGTTTTTTTAGACGCGGGTTTTCAAGTGGCCAACGATTGGGTGAAGCGACTCTTTCAAAAAGTTGAACTCAAGTCCGATATGTTGGCGGCGGCGAAAGATCCCAAAACTGAACTACAAGAATATTTGCAAAGCAGAAAATTCAAATTACCTATTTATCGCGTGATTGGTACAACAGGCGCCGCACATCAACAAACCTTTGATGTGGAGTGTGAAGTGCCAGAGTTAGGTTTAATTCTGCGTGGTATTGGTAGCTCTCGAAGAACGGGTGAGCAAGCGGCAGCAGCAGCTATTTTGCTGATGATGAAAGATGGGCAATGAATAACGAATCGGTTCAGCGATGTGGCTTGATTGCCATTGTGGGCAAACCCAATGTCGGCAAGTCAACCTTGCTCAATGCTTTAGTGGGTCAAAAAATCAGTATCACTTCGCGCAAAGCACAAACCACACGTCATCGCATCACAGGCATTCGCACCGTTGACGAAGCGCAGTTTATTTTTGTCGATACACCAGGATTTCAAACGCGCCATAGCAACGCGCTCAATCGCTCTTTAAATAAAACAGTTTTGGGTGCTGTCAGCGATGTGGATTTGGTTTTGTTTGTAGTCCAAGCGGGTTCTTACAACTCTGCAGACGACAAAGTTCTTGATTTGTTGAGTGGCCAAGTGCCCGTCGTGTTGTTGGCCAACAAATTAGATCAAGTCCATCGTCGTGCCGAGCTCGCACCTTGGTTGCAAGACATGGGGCGTAATTACAACTTTGCCGAGTTGATTCCCATATCTGCTAAAAAAAGCAAAGACATCGAGCGACTCCTTACGCTTTGCAAAAATTATTTGCCAGAGCAGCCCTGGTGGTATGGTCAAGATGAGCTCACTGATAAGAGTGAAAAATTTTTAGCATCCGAAATTATTCGAGAAAAATTATTTCGTTTAACGGGCGATGAGTTGCCCTACACATCGACCATCGTGATCGATAAATTTGAAGAAGAAAAAGGCAAAGCCGTTTCTCGCATGATTCGCATCGCCGCAACCTTGGTGGTTGAGCGAGATGGACACAAAGCGATGGTGATCGGCGAAGGCGGTGAGCGACTCAAACGCATTGGCACCGAAGCACGTCAAGAATTAGAAAAATTAATGGATGCCAAAGTATTTTTAGAATTATGGGTCAAAGTTCGTTCGGGTTGGGCGGACGATGAAGCGCGGGTGCGCAGTTTTGGTTACGAGTAAGTCTAACACGATTTCTCGATGGGTGGACGAACCTGCATTCGTTCTTCATCACTACGACTGGAGCGAGTCGAGTTTAATTTTAGAAACACTCACGCGCAACAACGGCCGTGTTGCCATGGTGGCCAAAGGTGCGAAGCGTCCGCATTCAAGCCTGCGATCTGTTTTGCTACCGTTGCAACCTTTGGCATTGAGTTACAGCGGCGACGCAGAAATCAGAAACCTTAAATCGGCAGAGTGGGTGGGTGGGCATGTCATGCCTACTGGCGAAGCCTTGCTATCGGGTTTTTATATCAATGAATTAATGATGCATTTGTTGGCGCGTGACGATCCGCATCCTGCCTTGTTTGATATTTATAAACAAACGGTTGAAATATTGGCCAGTGGTTTAGAGCCTGCAACAGCGCCCTTGCTCAGAACCTTTGAATTGCTTTTGTTGCGCGATACGGGCTTTTTGCCTGTGCTCGATGCGCAAACCTTAACGCTTCAGCCGCTTCAAGGTGACACGCCTTATTCGCTCGTGCCCGAAGGTGGTTTGCGTGCCGTGCATGATAAAGAAAAACACACACTGACTGGTATTCAATGGCAACAACTCCATGCTGTGCTCGCCAGTGACTCGCCCCTGACTCAAACCCTGCGTTTCTGTGCAGAACTGCCATCTCCCGATCGATCGGCATTGCAAATACAATTGCGTGCCATGGTTCACCATTACTGCGGTGTATCCTCTCTTCGAACGCGTCAATTGATGATGGAATTGCAATCGCTATGACCACCGCCTTATCCGTTAATCTCAACAAAGTTGCATTGATACGCAACACGCGACATTTGGGTATTCCCAGTGTGACGCGTGCAGCAAGCTTGTGCTTGTCAGCTGGCGCACACGGTATCACGATTCACCCCAGGCCGGATGCGCGACACATTCGATCCAGCGATGCCTATGAGTTGGATCAATTGCTCAAGCAATGGCCTGATCGCGAATTTAATATTGAAGGTAATCCATTTCATAACATGATGGAATTTGTCGAAAAAATAAAACCTCATCAAGTCACTTTTGTTCCTGATGGCCAAGATCAATTCACCAGCGATCATGGTTGGCAATTTCCTGATGATGCTCAAAGATTAATTCCCGTGATAGCCAAAGCAAAATCTTTTGGTTCGCGCGTGAGTTTGTTTATGGACGTCGATGCATCAGCGATGAAATGGGCCAAGCAAGTGGGTGCTGATCGCGTGGAGTTGTACACCGAGCTGTATGCAAAAGCGCATGGCACATCTCGGCAAACCCATGTCTTGCGTCAATTTGCGCACGCTGCCCAAGCCGCTCAAGAGCAAGGTTTAGAAGTCAATGCGGGTCATGATCTCAATCTTTTGAATTTAAAAGATTTTTTAACTGCAGTTGTTGGTGTGAAAGAAGTGTCGATTGGTCACGCATTGATATCAGATGCTTTAGAGATAGGCTATCAAAAAACCATTCAATCTTATTTAGATTGCATGCCCGCATCATGAGTATCTATGGCATCGGCACTGATATTTGCGATGTGCGACGCATACGCTCAGCACTCGATCGTCACAGCGAGCGTTTTGCACAAAAAATTTTGACTGATGGCGAGTTGCAAACCTGGCGTGTACGAAGCCAGCGATGGAGTGATCGGGGTGTGCGCTTTGTTGCTACTCGATTTTCTGCCAAAGAATCTTTTAGCAAGGCCATTGGTTTGGGTATGCGAATGCCAATGACTTGGCGCTTGTGCGAAGTCGCCAAGCTTCCCAGTGGCGAGCCCTCCATTGTTTTGCACGGTGTATTGGCCGATTGGTGTGCGCAACGTGGCTTGACAGCCCGCGTTAGTTTGAGCGATGAAACAGACTACGCCGTGAGTTTCGTGATTGTTGAAAAAACATGACGAATCCGCATTCCCGTCTGATATTGGATATTGCAGGTCAATCGCTCACTGCGGTGGATCGACGTCGCTTAATGCATCCCATGACGGGCGGATTGATTTTATTTATGCGCAACTGGAAAGACAGACAGCAACTCATCGACTTGTGCGCATCGATTAAAGAAATCAGACAAGATATCTTGATCTGTGTCGATCACGAGGGCGGTCGCGTTCAACGATTCAAAACCGATGGATTCACACACCTGCCACCGATGCGTGCATTAGGCCGTTTGTGGATGCGAGATGAAAAAAACAAACCCGCCAGTGGCGCGATGAGGGCCACTCAAGTGGCCACGGCCTGTGGGTTTATTTTGGGAAGCGAGTTGCGCGCTTGTGGCGTAGATTTTAGCTTTACACCCGTTTTAGATTTGGATCATGGCGATAGCAGTGTGATTGGCGATCGATCGTTTCATCGCGATGCACGCGTGGTTGCGTTGTTGGCCAAAAGTTTGATGCATGGCCTGTTGCAATCGGGCGTATCCAACTGTGGTAAACATTTTCCAGGTCACGGATTTGTTAAAGCCGATTCCCATATTGATTTGCCCGTTGATGATCGTAGTCTGCTATCGATATTGAATGACTGCGCATTGCCTTACCAATGGTTAAACAATTCCCTGATGAGTGTGATGCCTGCACATGTGATTTATTCCAAAGTCGACAAAAAACCCGCAGGATTTTCCGACAAATGGTTGCAAGAGATTTTGCGACACAAGCTTGATTTTCAGGGTGCCATCATCAGTGATGATTTATCGATGGCCGCGGCGCGTTTTATCAATGGTCAGCAACTCACCGATACCCAAGCGGCTTTGGCGGCCATTCAAGCGGGTTGCGATTTGGTGTTGCTTTGCAATCAAAGTTTGGCCACCAGCGAAGGTGGGGGGCGCGCCATTGATGATGTATTAAATGGATTGGCAGAGGCTCATTTTCCAGACCATTGGCTTTCCCATTCGAGCTCTGAGAGTCGGTGTCTAAGCCTTCTCCCTTCCTCCCCGGCGCTCAGTTGGGACTCTTTAATGGCATCCAATCGATACCGCCAGGCCCAAAAACACCTATCTTTTCTGGCTTAAGGCAGGGTTCTGAGTTGAAAGGGTGCTTTATTGTGGCGTTCTCGGTTAAAATTGTCAATCTTGGCGCCAAGCTATGGTGCCTATGCGCAAAGGAAGTTTTATGGCGACAAAATCCGGCAAAACCACCGTTGACGAAAGCGGCTTGCGATTCACCAGCCGTGAAAATGGTTCGCCATTTGCTGGTATGGGCAAAATGGGTGAAACCATGTCATGTATCAAATGTGGATTGCACAAGCCCAGAAGGTTAGGCAGTCAGCAGCGTTTTGCTGGCAGTTTGGCATTTTTCTGCTTTGATTGCAAACCACCCAAAGTGACGACTCCTGCCAACTGAGTTCGCTTTCCAATTTACAACATCCGTAGGTCACCAAAGTTAATTCATGCCCGAATTCACTTTTTTATTGTCTCCAAACCTACAAACGACCAAACACACGGCCTTGGCTGTTACTGTTTCTAAAATAATCAGTGGAATAGAGGGTTGCTTTCTCGAGTCAAAAGTTTTGAAAGATATGTCTCGATTGATTCAACAAGGCCAATCGTTGATTGCACGCGATGGATCAGAAATCGGTTGTTGGAAAAATAGATCCAAGCATATTGAATTTTTTGAACCCGTAGACGACCAAAGCCACTATGTTTGGGCGCCTCGAAAATTCAGTGACTATGCCATAACTTGGTGGTTTATTCCAAATTAGACTTTGTTGAATTGTTTGGCGACTGTTGTCGAAACTCTATGAAGATCAATCGGTATCGACAAAATGAATTTGTATTGGCCATGATTGTCAATGGACTCTCAATAGAAGCCAATTACAAGTCACATTGATGCATCTGGTCTGAGTGTGGGAAACAAGATCACGTCTCGGATGCTGGAGCTGTCTGTTAAGAGCATCATCAGCCGATCAATGCCAATGCCACAACCGCCTGTGGGCGGCATGCCGTATTCCAATGCGCGAACAAAGTCGTGATCAAAAAACATGGCTTCATCGTCGCCACTGTCTTTGGCGTTCACCTGTGCATGAAAGCGTGCGGCCTGGTCTTCGGCGTCGTTGAGTTCGCTAAAACCATTGCCAAATTCACGACCTGTGATGTAGAGCTCAAACCGTTCGGTGACCTCAGGTTTTGAATCACTGGCGCGCGCCAGCGGAGAAATTTCTACAGGGTACTCACAAATAAAAGTGGGATCCCATAATTTTTCTTCTACATTTTCTTCAAAGTAAAGCACTTGAAGACTGACCAGTGAACGCTTGGAGAGTTTGTTTTTTTCTTCGCTCAGACCCGAGCGTTTGAGGGACTCAATCAGCCATGAGGGATTGTCGACATTGGCCCCTGCCGATGTATGAGCCAATATGGCTTCACGAATGGTGAGGCGAGCAAATGGTTTGCTCACGTCGACGGGTTTGCTGTTGTAGGTGAGTTGCAATGAGCCTGTTGATTGTTGTGCGACATCACGAATGAGTTGCTCGGTAAATTGCATCAAATCTTGGTAATTCCAATAGGCCGCATAAAACTCCATCATGGTGAATTCAGGATTGTGGCGAACTGAGATACCTTCGTTGCGAAAATTTCGATTGATTTCAAATACGCGCTCAAAGCCACCCACAATCAAACGCTTGAGGTAGAGCTCGGGCGCAATGCGCAAATACATTTCTTGATCGAGCGCATTGTGATGCGTGATAAAAGGTTTGGCATTGGCGCCGCCTGGAATGGTGTGCAGCATGGGTGTTTCAACTTCTAAAAAGTTGTGCTTGACCATGAATTCACGAATGGTGGTGACGGCTTTGCTACGCGCAATAAAACGCGCACGCGCCGTCTCGTCTGTCATTAAATCGATGTAGCGCTGTCTGTACTTAATTTCTTGATCCTGCACACCGTGAAATTTGTCGGGCATGGGACGCAAACTCTTGGTGAGTAAACGAATAGAGCTGGCATATATAGAGAGCTCGCCCGTTTTGGTTTTGAAGACGCAGCCTTGTGCAGCCACGATATCGCCCAAATCCCAATGCTTAAAATCGTTGTAAATTTCTTCGGTCACGTCGTCGCGTACAATATAAATTTGAATGCGGCCTGTGCTGTCTTGAAGAGTTGCAAAACTGGCCTTGCCCATCACGCGTTTGAGCATCATGCGGCCAGCAACAGAAACCACATGATTTTCTTCTACCAATTGCTCTGATGTTTTGTTTCCATGATTGTGATGAAGCACATTTACACGGTGAGAGGGTCTGAAATCATTGGGAAATGCGACTCCTTTGCCATCAGCTTGTCGCGCACGAATCGCTTTGAGTTTGTCGCGACGCTCAGCGATGAGTTGATTTTCGTCAGGTGCGGGTGTGGTGTCTGGAGTGGTATCAGATGTCATGGAATCAGTTGACCCAATCGGCGGGTTGTTTTTGTAGGATGGCTAAGGTATTGGCAATGGTTTTGCGTAATTGACGACGATCGCAAATGAAATCGATCGCCCCTTTTTCTTGTAAAAATTCTGCGCGTTGAAAACCTTCGGGTAAGGTGACGCGAACCGTGCTTTCAATCACGCGCGGTCCAGCAAAACCGATCAGTGCTTTGGGTTCCGCAATCACGACGTCGCCTAAAAATGCAAAGCCTGCAGAAACGCCGCCCATGGTGGGGTCTGTGAGGACGCTGATATAGGGCAATCTTTTTTTTGCGAGTTTGGTGAGCGATGCGTTGGTTTTTGCCATTTGCATCAATGACAACAAACCTTCTTGCATGCGTGCACCACCTGTTGCTGTGAAGCAAATGAATGGCACTTTTTGTTCAATTGCCGTGTGAACACCGCGAACAAAACGCTCACCCACAACAGATCCCATGGAGCCGCCCATGAAATCAAACTCAAAACAGGCCGCTACGAGATGAATGCTTTGAACAGCGCCACCCATCACCACTAAGGCATCGGTTTCACCTGTGTTTTCGATGGCTTCTTTGAGTCGTTCGGTGTATTTGCGACTGTCTTTGAATTTTAGAGGGTCGACAGGGATGACCTCTTGTCCGATTTCGTAGCGTCCTTCGGGATCTAAAAAAGAATCCAAACGCACGCGCGCAGTGATGCGATGGTGATGACTGCATTTGGGGCAAACATTTTGATTTTGTTCCAAATCAGCTTTGTATAAAACCGTTTCGCAGCTTGGACACTTGACCCACACACCTTCAGGCACACTTCGACGATCCGATGGATCGGTGTGTTGTATTTTTGGGGGTAGTAGTTTTTCTAACCAACTCATCGTTTAGCTCTGTTCGGTTAATGAAATCCAACAGGTGAGATTATGCGTCCATTGCAGATCGAATTTCTGCCATGAATGATTGGGCGACTGAGACAGCTTGTTGGGCAGGACTGGCCTCTATCAATTGCAACAAACGACTGCCAATCACGACAGCATCTGCAACTTGACCGATGGCTTTGGCGGTTTGACCATCGCGAATACCAAAACCAACGCCAACTGGAATCGATACATGTTTTCGAATGCGTGGCAACATGGCTTTGACTTCGTCGGTGTTGAGACTGCCAGAGCCCGTGACGCCTTTGAGAGAAACGTAATACACATAACCACTGGCAATGCGTGCAACGTCAGCCATGCGTTTTTCGGTGCTGGTGGGTGCAAGCAAAAAAATCAAATCCATTTGACGCTCACGCAATGCGCTCGCAAACTCTTCGCATTCTTCGGGTGGATAGTCGACCACAAGAATGCCGTCAGCACCCGCATCATGTGCATGGTGAACAAATGCATGCGCGCCGTATTGCAGGTTGTAGCATTCAATTGGATTGGCATAGCCCATTAAAACAATGGGAGTGCGTGTGTCTTTTTTTCTAAATTCCCGAACGAAATTTAAAACCTGCCCTGTGCCCACACCTTGTGTCAGTGCAACTTCTCCTGCTTTTTGAATCACAGGACCATCGGCCATTGGGTCGCTAAAGGGAACACCCAATTCAATAATATCTGCACCACCTAAGACCAAGCCGTGCATGATATCGACTGTTTGAATAGGTGAAGGAAACCCAGCCATCAAATACGGAATCAATGCCTTTCGACCGCCACTTTTTAAGTGATGAAGTGTTTGTTGAATACGACTCATGATGCAGTCCTTGTCGACGCGGGCATCGCAATGGCGGACGAACCGTCGCCCTTGACGTTTTGACCTTGACAACTGGGCCTGCAATAAAAATCAGCATGACTCAAATCTGCAACGGCGCCAATGTCTTTGTCACCTCGTCCGGATAAGTTAACCAAAATGGATTGCTGTAGTGTCATGGTTTTGGCCAGTTTCATTGCATAAGCCACGGCATGACTTGATTCAAGAGCAGGAATAATACCTTCGGTTCTGCACAAATAATGAAAAGCTTCGAGCGCTTCTTGATCGGTGATGCCAACATATTGCGCACGCCCAATATCTTTTAAAAATGCATGCTCGGGCCCAACGCCTGGATAGTCAAGGCCTGCGCTGACGCTGTGTGTTTCTGTGATTTGGCCGTTGGCGTCTTGCAAAATATAAGTGCGATTACCGTGTAAAACACCCGGTGCTCCACGTTGCAACGATGCAGAATGTTTGCCACTTTCAAGACCTTCGCCTGCTGCTTCGATGCCAATGAGTTGCGTTTTTTCAAATAGAATATAGGGATAAAAAATACCCATGGCGTTGCTGCCTCCGCCCACGCACGCAAGCACCGCGTCGGGTTGTAAACCATGGTGCATGCTAGGCATTTGTGTGATGCACTCTTCACCAATCACACTTTGAAAATCTCTCACCATCATCGGATAAGGATGGGGTCCTGCCACAGTGCCAATGATGTAAAACGTGTTTTCAACGTTGGTCACCCAATCGCGCAAGGCTTCATTGAGTGCATCTTTGAGCGTGCGACTGCCAGAGGTAACAGGCACAACCGTTGCGCCTAATAATTTCATGCGATACACATTGGGACTTTGACGTTTGACGTCTTCGCTGCCCATGTATACCACGCACTCCAATCCGTAACGCGCGCAAATAGTGGCGGTTGCAACACCGTGTTGACCTGCGCCTGTTTCTGCAATCACGCGGGGCTTTCCCATGCGCTTGGCAAGCATGGCTTGTCCAATGGTGTTGTTGATTTTGTGTGCGCCCGTGTGATTGAGATCTTCACGTTTGAGATAGATTTGTGCGCCTCCCATTTCGCGACTCATGCGAGCAGCGTGATAAATGGGTGAGGGGCGTCCTACAAAATGCGCCAACTCGCTTTTGAATTCAGTTACAAATTGTGGATCGCTGCGATAGTGTTCATACGCGGCTTTGAGTTCTTCGATGGCATGCGTGAGCGTTTCACTGACAAAGCTTCCACCATAGTTGCCAAAATGTCCGCGTGCATCGGGTTGTTGATAGGCGTTCATAAAAAATCCAATGAAATAATGCGCGTTGTTAATGATGCGCTGAAAAAAAGTGTAGTGGTTCTACAAAACTGTTGATCGAACCGCTTTTACAAATTGGCGAATTTTGTGTGGGTCTTTGATGCCTTTGGCGCTTTCAACACCTGAGCTCACATCAACAGCCAGCGACAAGCCTCGCGCGTGAAGAGCACAAATACCGTCGCCCACGTTTGCAGGTCTGAGTCCACCAGACAAAACGAGGTGAGCGTTGACGCTTAGTGGCAGAAGTGACCAATTGAAAGTTTTGCCGCCTCCTCCATAACCTTCCACATGAGTGTCTATGAGCAAGGCATTGGCTTGTGAATAATCCAAAGAGTATTTTACGAGGTCAAACGGGGCTTGTCCTTTTGGGGGGGATTCGGGGATTCGGGCTGCGCGAATCCAGCGTCTTCCTAATGATTGGGCGACGTGCAGACAAAACTCTGGCGTTTCGTCACCATGAAATTGCAGCCAAGCACCAGGCACTTGCCTTGCAGAAGAAATTATTTCTTCTTCGCTGGCATTGACATACAACAAAACGGGCGAAACAAAGCTAGGGAGTCGGAAAGAGAGTTGAGCCGCACGCTCAGCACTGACATATCGCTCACTTTTGGGATACAACACAAAACCAATCGCGTTAACGCCTTCGTTAACAGCGCAGTCCACATCCTCTTCGCGTGTGAGTCCACAAATTTTGATGCTTGTGTTTGTCATGTGATCAACCAATCAAAAGCCGATGTTTGCTCGGGCAGTCCCCAGTTTGTATCGTACACAGGTCCCAAAAAATACAAACCATCGGGGGGGAAGGTGGGTGCGGCAAGGTTGCGATTTTTAGCTTGTAAAACTTCATTCATCCATTGTGGTGTTTGAAATGATTGACCCACCTGAAGTAAGCAACCCATGATGTTGCGAATCATATGATGCAAAAAAGCATTAGCTTCAAAATCAAATCGCCAATAAGCGCTATTGCTTTGCGTTGTATGTTTGCGAATATCGATGCGATGAATGTTTTTGATGGGGCTGAGTGCTTGACAAGCCGATGCACGAAAAGATGTGAAATCGTGTTTGTCCAATAGATATTGCGCGGCTTGATTCATGGCTTCATGATTTAATGTACGAAAGACCCAACCAACGCGTGACGACTCGATACTGGGTCTAACGGGTGACTCCAAAAGAATGTATGCATACCGCCGTGCAATCGCACTACCGCGGGCATGAAACGTATCGGGCACATTCTTAGCCCATTGAACAGCAATATCAAAGGGTAAAAATGCGTTCGTGCCACGCACCCATGAAGACATCTCGCGCTGAACTTGGGTATCAAAATGCACGACCTGCATCAATCCATGAACGCCAGCGTCGGTTCTGCCCGCGCACAAAACTTGTATGGGTTGTTGAGCTAATTCAGAAAGAGACGATTCGAGTTTGTCTTGAATAGTTTTTCTGGAGAGCTGACTTTGCCAGCCCTCGTAGCCTTGGCCGTTGTAGCTCAGGCCCAAGGCGATGCGCATGGGTTTAGGCTTTCTCGGCTAACCACCGCTTGGCTTGTACTTGAAGCTCGGGGTTTCCCTGATCGGCCACTTCTTGTGCCAAGGCACGGCTTGTGTGCTTTTGTCCCAACTTCCATAATTCTTCAGCCAAATCCAGTCTGACTTTGAAGGGGTCTTCAAGCGCTGAATCGGACTCAACCGAAGAGTAAGTGGCGTTGGTTGTATGGGAATTGGGCGCAGTAGCGGGAGGCTGATGAATAGGGTTGTCTGCTGGTGCTGGGTGCGGTGGCAAGCTCAAATCAAAATCGATTTTTAATTCTGGAGGAGGTGTGTTTTGAGATTGAACCTCTTGCAGCTCTTGTTCTAATTCTGCGGTTTTGCTTCTGGCTTTAATCCATCCTATTAAAAGCAAAAGAGCAATCAGTCCACCAGCAGCTAATGGAACGCCCCAATCTTTTGTTAATGAATTGATCAATCCATTCACACTGTCTATAGCGGTTAATAAAGACAAACTGTCTTTGTTATTGGCTTCGCCCGTATTGGCAGAGGCCTTCGCAATTTTTCCAAGCTCAGTAACATTTTTTGAAATTTCTTCAGCACGCTTAGCAACTTCTTCAGCTTCTTTTTGATTGGCCAAAGCCTCGGCATCTTTTGAATCGGGTTTGCTGAGTTTGAGTTGATCTTTGGGATCTGTTTTATTATTTTTGACTTGTCCTTGAATAGAGCCGCTTGCAGTGTTGCTCGCCTGATCAATTTTGGCTTGAGCCAGACGCGTTGCAACACTGGCTCGATAGACATCAAAATCTTTGGATTGAAGTTGAATATTTTCGCGGGCTTCTTTTCGACTAATGCTTCTGGCTTGTTCTATTTTTGGGATAGTGAGAACTGCACCCGCTTTGAGTCGATTGACATTGTCGGCAACAAAAGCATCGGGATTGCTTCTCAACAATGCCAAAAGCATTTGATCTAATGAAACGGTATCGTCTTGGTGTTGCTCAATGATTTCGCTGGCCGTGTCACCAGGCGCCACCAAAATTTTGACAACATCACTGTCATTCGAATCGGCAGGGCGTTGAGGCGGCGGCGATTTTTTAATTGGCTTTGCATTGTCTGCAGGTGCAGATTCTTTGGTGGCTTTGTCTGCAATAGCCTTGGGGGCTTCAGCAATCAACATACTTATGTTGCGCACCATTCGTCCTGATGCCCAACGCAAATCGATTAAGACTTCAAGATAAGGTTCTTTAACGGGTAGTTTGCCCGTGATTTGCAAAACCTGCGATGTTTCACTTTTAGTGAAGAGTTTGAACTCTGCATTATTGATGGCAGGGTTGATTGCAACTCGCGCTGTTTGAAAAGCTGTGGAGTCTGCCAAATTGGCACGCAGGTCTTTGGCTTCTGCTGGAGAAATATCTGAAATCAAAATTTCAGCACGAATTGGCTCGCCGATTTTGGAGAGCACATCGGGTCGGCTTAGATTAAGCGCGTGAATTTGACTGGTGACCAGCAATAAAATTGCGGACGCTATTGCTCGCATAGGATGTTTTAAATTGAAAATCATAGAGTTGCCACAAAAAGCAAGAATGGTTCAATCATAAACGAGAGTTAGCATTTAGGGAAATAGTCATTATGGGTTGAGTAATATGCGAAGCATGCGCCTTAAAGGTTCCGCCGCACCCCATAAAAGCTGGTCTCCGATGGTGAAAGCGCCCAGATATTCGGGTCCAAAGGCCATTTTTCGGATGCGCCCCACTGGAATAGTCATGGTGCCTGTGACGGCAACGGGGGTGAGGTGTTGCACAGTGGCCTCTAGCGTGTTGGGCACAACCTTGACCCACTCGTTGTCGGCGGCGATGAGCGCTTCGATATCAGCCAATGGCACATTTTTTTTCAATTTGAATGTGAGGGCTTGGCTGTGACAGCGCATCGCGCCAACACGAACACAAAACCCGTCTACAGGTGTAGCCGCATTGCCAAAGCCAGGGCCTTGACCCAAAATTTTGTTGGTCTCGGCCATGCCCTTCCACTCTTCGCGCGATGTGCCCCAACCAGCTTGATCGGCATTTTTGCCAATGCCCAAATCTTTATCGATCCATGGAATCAATGAGCCACCCAGTGGCACGCCAAAATTTTCGGTTTCTTGAGCGCTGAGCTTGCGTTGCTTGACCACCACCATGCGATCGATTTCTAAGATGGCGCTTTGGGGATCATCCAATAAAGATTTCACTTCTGAATACAGCGTGCCATATTGAGTGAGAAGTTCGCGCATGTGTTGTGCGCCTCCACCTGACGCGGCTTGGTAGGTTTGCGTGCTCATCCACTCCACCAGTCCTGCTTTATACAAGGCACCCACTCCCATCAACATACAACTGACGGTGCAGTTGCTGCCAATCCAATTGTTGCCACCTTTGGCGAGTGCATTTTGAATAATGGGTAAATTGACGGGATCCAAAATAATGACCGCGTCGTTGTTCATGCGCAGGGTAGAAGCCGCATCTATCCAATGACCACTCCAGCCTGCTGTGCGCAATTTTGGAAACACCTCTGTGGTGTAGTCGCCGCCTTGTGCCGTGATGATGATGTCGCAAGTTTGAAGCACCGATATGTTGTGCGCATCTAGTAGCTTGGTTTCGTTTTTGGCCATCGTAGGAGCTACGCCACCTGCATTGGATGTGGAAAAGAAAATGGGTTCAATCAGATCAAAGTCGCCTTCGGCTTGCATGCGGTTCATTAACACGGAACCCACCATGCCTCGCCAGCCAACTAAGCCAACTCGATCACCTATTTTTTTCATAATCATGCCCTTTCAAATTTAATTTCTCCTGATTCGTCAAACCAGGAGGGCATGACGAACCGAGGCTTTTAGCCCTTGCTTGTCTTTGTAATAGCAGCCACAACAGCGTCACCCATTTGCTGTGTGCTGACCTTTTGTGTGCCTTGCGAATAAATATCAGCCGTGCGCAGTCCTTGAGACAACACAGCGCTCACCGCTGACTCAATGCGATCAGCGGCGGCGGTTTGGTTGAGTGAAAAACGTAACATCATGGCGGCAGACAATATTGTAGCCAATGGATTGGCGATATTTTTGCCTGCGATGTCGGGGGCACTGCCGTGGCTGGGTTCGTACAAGCCTTGATTTTTTGCGTTGAGTGAAGCGGAGGGCAACATGCCAATGGAGCCTGTGAGCATCGAAGCTTCATCAGACAAAATGTCGCCAAACATATTGCCTGTCACGATCACATCAAATTTTTTGGGCTCTTTGACCAATTGCATCGCCGCGTTATCCACATACATGTGATCGAGTGCCACATCGGGGTATTGCGCATGCACTTCGGTGACCACGTCTTTCCAAAACTGAAATGTTTCAAGCACATTGGATTTGTCAACGCTTGTGACTTTTTTGTTGCGCTTGCGTGCGGCTTGAAACGTCACGTGTGCGATGCGTTCAATTTCGGGTTTGCTGTAGCGCATGGTGTCAAAGGCTTCTTGCGTGCCAGGAAAGTGACCATCGGTGGCTACGCGTCTGCCACGCGGTTGACCAAAATAAATATCACCAGTGAGTTCGCGAATGATCAAAATATCCAAACCAGAAACGAGTTCGGGTTTGAGGCTGGATGCATTCACCAATTGTTCGTAACAAATGGCAGGGCGAAAATTGGCAAACAAGCTTAGGTTTTTGCGCAAACCCAAAATGGCTTGTTCTGGACGCAAAGGTCGATCAAGTGAATCGTATTTCCAGTCACCGACTGCGCCAAATAAAATGGCGTCTGCGGCTTTGGCTAATTCAAGCGTCGCAGGAGGCAAGGGATGTCCATGCGCTTCATACGCGGCACCGCCCACCAAAGCAGTTTCCATTTCAAAAGACAAATCTAAAACTTTTAAAACCTTGATAGCTTCTGCAACGATTTCTGTACCGATTCCGTCGCCTGGTAAAACTGCAATTTTTATTTGAAACTTTCTGGGAGTGTTTGTGCCAACCAAGGCTTGGTGGTCAATCGTTGTGCTTCGTAAGTGCGGATTTTGTCGGCGTGGTGCAATGTCAATCCAATGTCATCAAAACCATTGATCAAGCAATAGCGTTTGAACGCTTGAACTTCAAATAGAATTTCTTCGCCTTGAGGGCGCACCACCACTTGTCGCTCTAAATCAACGGTGAGTTGGTAGCCTGGAAAAGCCAGCGTTTCGTTGAACAACAAATTCATCGCTGACTCAGGCAACACAATAGGGAGCAAACCATTTTTAAAGCTATTGTTAAAAAAAATGTCTGCAAAACTAGGCGCCAAGATTGCACGAAAACCGTATTGGTCCAAAGCCCATGGCGCGTGTTCGCGTGATGAGCCGCAACCAAAATTTTTGCGTGCAATCAAAATCGATGCGCCTTTGTAGCGTTGCTGATTCAAAATAAAATCTGGATTGGGTTTGCGACTCGTTGGGTCTTGTCCAGGCTCGCCTTTATCGAGATATCGCCATGCATCAAATAGATTGGGGCCAAAGCCTGTTTTTTTAATGGACTTTAAAAACTGTTTGGGAATGATGGCGTCGGTATCGACATTTTCTCTGTCCATCGGTGCGACCAAACCTTTGTGTACGGTAAATTTTTGCATGTTGAGTCTCGATTAAGAAAATTGACGCACGTCAACAAAGTGACCATGAACCGCAGCCGCAGCAGCCATCGCAGGACTGACCAAATGCGTGCGACCGCCATTGCCTTGTCTGCCTTCAAAATTGCGGTTACTGGTTGACGCACAACGCTCGCTAGGTTCGAGTTTGTCGGCGTTCATCGCCAAGCACATCGAGCAGCCAGGCTCACGCCATTCAAATCCTGCGGCTTTGAAAATTTTGTCCAAACCTTCAGCTTCGGCCTGTGCTTTGACCAACCCAGAGCCCGGCACCACCATGGCAAGTTTCACATTGCGCGCAACTCCTTGTCCAATCTTTTTAACGACAGCAGCAGCTTCACGCATGTCTTCAATTCTGCTGTTGGTGCATGAGCCAATAAAAACTTTATCGATGTAGATGTCACTGATGATTTTTCCGGGTGTTAATCCCATGTAGGTTAGGGCGCGCTCAATCGCATCGCGTTTGTTGTTGTCTTTTTCTTTATCGGGGTCGGGTACGCGATCTAAAACGGACAACACCATCTCGGGCGATGTGCCCCATGTCACTTGCGGTGCAATTTGTGATGCATCGAGTTTGACAACGGAGTCAAATGTAGCATTAGCGTCTGATTGCAATGTTTTCCAATAAGCCACTGCTTGATCCCATGCAACACCTTGTGGTGAAAGGGGTCTGCCACGAACGTATTCAATAGTTTTTTCATCAACTGCAACGAGGCCTGCACGCGCACCCGCTTCAATCGCCATGTTGCAAAGTGTCATGCGACCTTCCATACTGAGTGCGCGAATAGCAGACCCTGCAAACTCGATGGTGTGACCGGTGCCACCTGCAGTGCCGATTTTTCCGATGATGGCCAGCACAATGTCTTTGGCTGTGCATCCGCGAGGCAAAGTGTCATCGACTTGCACCAACAAATTTTTTGCTTTTTTAGCCAACAATGTTTGCGTGGCCATCACGTGTTCAACTTCGCTGGTGCCGAT
>SHXN01000030.1 GCA_009693305.1 Limnohabitans sp. | reverse complement strand
TGCGTGTAAAGACTTTGACCTATGACAATGGAAAAGAGTTTGCGGGGCATGTTCATATTGATCAAGAGTTACAAAGCACGGGCTACTTTGCCAGACCCTTTGCAAGTTGGGAGCGCGGGAGCAACGAAAACCTCAATGGCTTGCTTCGCCAATACATTCCTAAGAAACGAGTCATGTCGACTGTCACAGATGAGGAGATTAAAATGATTCAACACAGATTGAATAACAGACCGAGAAAGAGATTGGGGTTCAAAACGCCCGCAGAGGTGTTTCATCAATCACTCAAGCACGAAGTGCAACTTTGATTAACTGAGGGGAGGAGGCTAAGAATGCATTAAATATTAAAATGCAAGAACGAAAACGTGTAGAGATCAAGGCTGAAAAATATTCACAAATTATTGATTCATTAGAAGATCCATCTAATAGTTAATTGTTAGTTTCCTTGATTGTGCAGTATAAGATTTTATAAACATAAAAATCAAATCCCTTGTTTTTGAGTAATGGCTTGATTTCACCCGATCGACCGCAATGCGTACCTAAGTACTGCCAGTTGTGGACGCGCTGTTTTTGAACCCAATCATTTTGTTGCTGTACCAATTCATGAATAGCATCATGTGGCCAAACATGAATTTGTACGTCTTCAAGTGCTTGTTGAAGTCGCGCGTCATGTTGACTTCTTTCTTCTTTGCCAACGCAAGCGCCCATGCATTGGCGTATTTGTAAACCAAAGCAACCGCGCGTATTTATTTTTTCAAGACCCAATAAGCCTAAACACAGTTTGTGTTTTTGAGCGAGTTCGCGTAATTGTTGGGTGGCCGCTTGACGGGATGAGTAAACGCCGTACAAATCGGGCGTGAT
Organism: Limnohabitans sp.; assembly: GCA_009693305.1. Taxonomy (GTDB): domain Bacteria; phylum Pseudomonadota; class Gammaproteobacteria; order Burkholderiales; family Burkholderiaceae_C; genus Limnohabitans. The sequence continues at coordinate 16,834 of SHXN01000030.1, read as the reverse complement.
ACCGAGTTGCGTATTTTGTCCGTTGATTAAATGAGGCGTGCATCCCTTGCGATCGGTGATCAGTTGCCAGGTGTAGAGACTTCGTACACGTCTTAATCGGATATTAAACAAGGGGTTGTGTACTTTGATCATTTGCGACTCCAGCAACAAAGCGCCAATTTCGCCAGCGGTTTCGATGTGCTCGATTCATCGGATTTGAGCGACCATTCGCGCCTAGTCAAGATTGCGAAAGTGGGAGAGGATACGAGATCGTATATCAATGCTTTTCCAATGTATAACGGGAGTGTGCACTCACCTAAGAAGATATAAACCCAAGAAGATCGGGGCATGGCGTCGAGCAATAAGGGGTTGATAGCGGGGGGCATAGGGTATTGTAGGAATCTGTAGCCGCAATCATGGCATACTGTATAAATAAACAGTATTTCTATGAGCCAGTTAAAAAAACTCCCCATTTCTCAGCCACTGCCATTGGCTGATTTGCCATTGCGGGTGCAAGCCTCGGTTGCCACCGTTAAGGCAGGATTTCCATCGCCTGCCGAAGATCATTTGATGAAGCGAATTGATTTGATGGAGCAACTCATTCGTCATCCGCAAGCTACTTTTTTGTTGCGAGTGCGAGGCGACTCCATGCGCGAAGCGGGTATTTTTGATGGTGATGTGGTGTTGGTTGATCGAGCCATTCGACCGCGTTCGGGCCATGTGGTCATCGCAGTGGTTGATGGTGAATTCGTTTGCAAAACCTTGGCCATTCGCGCCGATCGTGTGCGACTCAAAGCAGCTAACCCCACGTTTGCAGATATCGTTCCCAAAGACGGACAGACCTTGGAGATATGGGGTGTGGTTACAGCATCGATTAAACAATTTAAAAATTAAGAGGTGTGTGGTGTACGCATTGGTCGATGGTAATAATTTTTATGTATCGTGCGAACGTGTGTTTCGTCCGAGTTTGCAAAATGCACCGCTTGTGGTGTTGTCTAACAACGATGGCTGTGCCATATCGCGAAGCAATGAAGCCAAAGCATTGGGCATTGCAATGGGCGCGCCTTGGTTCAAGATCAAAGAATTAGAAGAGACGCATGGTTTGGTGAGTTTGTCAGCTAACTTTGCACTGTATGGTGATTTGAGCGATCGCATGATGAGTTTGGTGGCAGGCTTAGGCCATCGACAAGAAATTTATTCCATCGACGAAAGTTTTGTGGATGTGAGTGGCATTCGGGGTGACATCACGCAGCGCGCATTCAAAATTCGTGCGCGTGTATTGCAGTGGGTGGGTATTCCGTGTTGTGTGGGCATCGGAGCGACCAAAACATTGGCGAAATTGGCCAATCACATTGCCAAAACAGCCGAGCGAAAACCGGGTGTGTATCCAGATTGTTATGCGCAGGTATGTCATTTGTCTGCATGCACAGTAGAAGAAAAACGTGTGTTGTTGCAAGCCACCAACGTGAGCGCGGTGTGGGGTGTTGGTAGACGCATCAGCGCGCAATTGCGTGCGGGAGGTATTGATACCGTGTTGGATTTGATGCACATGGATCTCACATTGGCACGTACGCGTTGGTCGGTGGTGCTTGAGCGCACAGTGCGTGAATTGCAAGGCACACCGTGTATTGATTTAGAAGATGTAACGCCGAATAAAAAAGAAATTGCATGCACGCGCAGTTTTGGCGAACCGATTGTTGCGTTGTCGCATCTTCAGCAAGCAGTGACAGAGTTTGCGAGTCTTACCGCAGAAAAAATGCGACGACAACACAGTTGCGCATTGCAAGTGTTGTGTTTTATTCGAACGAGCCCGTTTCGCGTCAAGGATGCGCAGTATTCACGTTCGGTGGTGATACCTTTGATGCGTGCCACCGACGACACTCGCGCTATTGTGCAAGCGGCACTTGCAGGTTTGTCTCACATTTATCAAGCGGGTTTTAAATACGCCAAAGCAGGTGTGATGTTGCTCGATTTGCAACCTGCGCATTGGCATCAACATGAATTACAGTGGATGGATTCGATGTTGATTGATAGCAGTACTGATGCCATTAAAAAACAACCGCTGATGTTGGCGATGGATCAACTCAATAGGCGCTATGGACGAGGGACTTTGCAAATTGCAAGCGCAGGCGAGCAAGCGGCGACAAAACCATGGGCGATGAAGCAGGGCAGGCGTACACCCGACTACACCACATCGTGGGATGCGTTACCATTGGCAAGGGCTTGAAGGCCATCGTGCAGTGACAGACAGACGGAGCGCTTGCGTCTACACTTGAGGCATGGAGGTGGACTTTTTAAAATTATTTTGAAACCTCGAATTACTTTTTCACAACTCATTCAACGTCGCATGATGTTGGCGCACAAGCGCACGAGTCGGCGCGCGCATCGCTTGCCTGCTGTTTGGCGCGGTATGTTGTGGATGGTGGTCAGTGGCATTGTCTTTAGTTTTTTGAATGCGGTGCTTCGTTCGCTCAGCATGAATCTCGATGTCTATCAAACACAATTTTTACGTTACAGCATGGGAATCGTAGCTATGATGCCTTTTTTGTTTAGTGAAGGTTGGCGCGCTTATATACCGAAAGACATCAAGGGTCAGTTTTGGCGGGGCTCGGTTCACACGCTTGCATTGATTGTGTGGTTTACCGCGTTGCCACATGTGACGATGGCTGATTTAACTGCAATCGGTTTTACGGGACCTATATTCATCATGATCGGTGCGGTTTGGTTTTTGGGTGAAAAGATGCGATTGGATCGTTGGGTTGCTGCATTGGTTGGCTTTGCGGGTGTCGTGGTGGTGGTTGCGCCACATCTTCAAGGCGGCGGTGGTTTGTATACGTTGCTGATGTTGGCATCGGCGCCCATGTTTGCGGTTTCTTTTTTAATTATAAAAACGCTCACGCACTTAGAGAGAACAAGCGTGATTGTGTTGTGGCAATCGATTGCAATTGCATTGTTTAGTTTGCCTTTGGGGTTACTCAATTGGAGCAATCCCAGTTTGTATCAATGGCTCGGATTTTTACTCAGCGGTATTTTGGGATCGACGGGTCATTACATGCTAACAAGAGGTATTCGAGCAACCGATGTATCGGCAACGCAATCTTCGCGTTTTTTGGATTTGATATGGGCGTCGTTGGTGGGATGGTTGGTGTTCTCGGATATTCCAAGTCAAACCACGGTGCTGGGTGCGATTGTGATTTTGTGTTCGACGATTTGGATTGCACGTCGTGAACGCACAACAGCTCAATCAATCGTTTAGATGATCGTTGGCAATGCCTTGCGCCACATGACCTGATGGCACATGACGCGAGGCTGATTCGATATGACCCGTTTGATCGTCAAAAAAGAAATCAGGCTCAAATTCTTTTAAAAATTCACCTTTGGGTAAGCCGCCTAAAAACATGGCCTCGTCAACTTGAATATTCCATTGCATCAGTGTGCGAATTGCGCGCTCGTGAGCAGGTGCACTGCGCGCTGTTACCAATGCGGTACGGATGCGAATGGTGGGTGTGCCTTCATTTTGCAATCGATGCAAGGCCATCAGCAAGGGTTTGAAAGGACCTGCAGACAATGGTTGTGTTGCTTTGTCTTTTTCGTGTTTTTGAAACGCGCGCAAACCTTGCGATTGAAACACACGCTCTGCTTCATCAGAAAACAAAACAGCATCGCCATCGAATGCAATGCGCACTTCGTGCGGATGCGCTTGTGAAGCGTGCGCAGAGTTTGGATAAACCTGAGCGGCGGGTACGCCTGTATTGAGTGCCGCTCGCACATCGCTTAAGTGTGTGGATAAAAATAAATTGGCGTTGAGTGGTTTTAAATAACGCCAAGGCGGTTGACCGCGTGTAAAACTGCCACGTTGAATATTGAGTCCGTAGTGCTGTGCAGAACGAAACACACGCATGCCACTGACGGGGTCGTTGCGAGACAAGATCACGACTTCAACACGTTGGTGTTCGCTGTCGTTGAAGCTTAATAATTTTTTAACCAATGAGAATGCAACGCCTGGCTTGGCAGGTTCTTCGAGTCTGGATAACTGCAAGTCCATGTAAGCGCGGTCATCGGTGTCTTCAAAGACTTGGTTTTCTTCTTCAAAATCAAACAATGCGCGCGATGAAATAGCGACGACGAGTTGGCCAACGAGCGTGACAGCCATGATGGGTTATCTCACCATTTGATTTAAATCGATGATGGGCATCATGACGGCCAGCACGATGAGTAAAACAACCGCACCCATCGCAACAATTAGCAAAGGCTCTAGCCATGTGACCAACTGCATGGCTCGTCGTTGCACTTCGTTGCTTAAATGATTGGCAGCGTGACGAAGCATTTCGGGTAATCGACCTGTTTGTTCGCCTAATCGTGCAAACATAGAAAGCAAACTGGGCAATCGTTTGTTTTGTGACAAGGCCGAGGCCAAGGGTGCGCCTTCACGAACCAAGTCGATGGCGAGCATGGCGTCAGCGCGCAATGCGTGGTTGCTGAGTGTTTGAGCAGCCGATTGCAATGCACGAAGCATAGGCACACCTGCACCAACCAACAAAGCCAATGTGCTTGAAAAACGCGCGGCGTTGTAACCCAAGGAGAGTTTTCCTAAAAGCGGAAGTTGTAACCAAGCGGCGTCAAAGCGTTGGCGAAATAATTCTTGTTGCAAAGCCATGCGTAAAACCCAAGCGCCAACGATGGCAATGAGTAATCCATACATCCATGTGTTTTGAACAAAACGACTGATGGCCAACATGACAATGGTTAAGAGGGGCAAGCTTCGGTTGCCCGATGTAAAGACGCTGGCAACTTGTGGCACCACATAGGTGAGTAAAAACATCACAATCAAAAATGCAACGGCGCTCACGATGGCGGGATAGAGCATGGCCGCGGTGAGTTTGTTGCGCATTTGGTGTTGCGCTTCTAAATCATCTGCCAATTGATCGAGTACTTGTGCAATGCGGCCGCTTTGTTCGCCCGATGCAATCACCGACACATACAACTCGTCAAATTCTTGGGGATGCTGTGCCAATGCTTGTGCCAAGGGCGATCCCGCGTTGACTTCGGCGCGAAGTCCTGCTAGCAAATCACGTTGTTGAGTACTGGCAGATTCTTCGCTCAGTGCAGTGAGACTTCGCTCTAAAGGAAGACCTGCGCCAACCAATGATGCGAGCTGGCGTGTCCACACGACCAAATCGGTTTGACTAAAAATTCTTTTTTTCCAAATCACCCGATTGAGTGGTGAAGTGGTTTTTTGTCCAACGAGATGTACATGAAGTGGAACTAAGGATTGAGTTCTTAAGATCGATCGTGCAGAGCGCGGTGAATCGGCGTCAATCACGCCCGTGCGTGTTTCGCCTTGTGTTGTGAGTGCTTCAAATGAATAGGCTGGCACGGGGCATCAATCGCGGGTGACCCGCAATAATTCTTCGGGAGACGTAATGCCCATTTGAACCAGACGCGCACCGTCGTCGCGCATAGAGACCCAACCACTGCGTTGGGCTTGTGTGCGCAATTGTGATTCGGGTGCGCGTTGATGAATGAGTGTGCGCAATTCTTCGTCGATCGCAACCAATTCATAAATGCCTGTGCGACCTTGATAGCCTGTTTGTCCGCAGGCATCGCATCCTTTGCCTTTGCAAGCAGTGCAAGTTTTGCGAACCAAGCGTTGAGCAAGTACGCCTAACAAAGAGGAGCTGAGTAAAAACGGCTCGATGCCCATATCGGTTAAGCGAGTGATGGTGCTCAGTGAATCGTTGGTGTGCAAGGTGGCCAACACCAAATGACCTGTGAATGAGGCTTGCACCGCGATTTGAGCGGTTTCAAAATCGCGAATTTCACCAATCATGATGACGTCGGGGTCTTGTCGCAAAATCGCGCGTAAGGCTTTGGCAAAAGTGAGATCAATTTTTGTGTTGATTTGTGTTTGACCAATACCGGGTAATTCATATTCAATCGGATCTTCAACGGTCATGATGTTGAACCTGCTGGAATCTAATTGTTGAAGGGCCGCATAAAGCGTGGTTGTTTTTCCTGATCCTGTTGGCCCTGTGACTAATAAGATGCCGTGCGGTTGCGCAATCAATTGGTTGAATCGTTCAAGCGTATGACCTTGCATACCCAAATGTTGCAAGCTCAAGCGACTTTCGCTTTTATCTAACAAACGCAAAACAGCGCGCTCACCGTGTGCGCCTGGCAAAGTGGAAACGCGCACATCAATAGCACGTTGACCCAATCGCAAAGAAATACGACCATCTTGCGGTAAGCGTTTTTCTGCAATGTCGAGCTCGGCCATGATTTTTAAACGCGAGATGAGCGCGGCGTGTAATGCGCGATGCGGTTGCACCACTTCACGCAAAGTGCCATCGATGCGAAAACGAACGCTGGAGTTGCGTTCATAAGCTTCGATATGAATATCGCTGGCACCATCGCGTGCTGCTTGCGTGAGCAATGCATTGAGCATGCGAATAATAGGTGCGTCGGCGGCTGACGCTAATAAATCTTCGACAGCAGGTAACTCTTGCATCATGCGTGCCAAATCAGCCACACCTTCTACTTCGCTCATCACCATTGCCGCACTCGACTCAGCGCCTGCGTAACTGGCACTGATACGTTGCGCTAAAGCGTTGGGGTCTAAGTATTGAAAATCTTGAACCGAATGAATGCGCGTGATTTCGCTCCACGCGCCACTATCGGGATTGTTACTGTGCCACAAAGTGAGACTGCGACCATCATCCTCTAACAACAGTTGGTAAGTGCGAGCAAATCCATAGGGCAGGGGATGACGCATGTTTTTATTTGGCAGATCTGGGCGCAGATGTGGAAGCGGGTGCAGGCGGCAAAGTGGGTGAAGCGCCGACATCTAAAACAGGATTGCTGGTTGGTTGAATTGATTGTTGAATGTTTAACATTTGTTGATAACGCAAATTGGTGAGTGCTTCGCTAGACGCGGCATCACGCACAACAACAGGTCTTAAGAAAATCATGAGATTGGTTTTTTTACGCGCACGATTTTCATTTTTAAATAACCAACCTAAAAACGGAACGTTGCCCAAACCAGGAACCTGATTGCGGTCGTCGGTGTACTCGTCGGATAGCAATCCACCTAAAACAACCACGCCACCATCTTCAACCAACACATTGGATTCAATGGATCGTTTGTTGACACTGCTGAGTACGCGGTCTTGTGCGGTGTCAGAAGCAGTTTTGACAACATTGGAAACCTCTTGAAACACGGTGAGTTTGACGGTTCCAGTTTCGCTGATTTGTGGTTTGATTCGCAATGTGAGGCCCACATCTTTGCGCTCGTAGGTTTGAAACGGATTGACTGAACCGAGTGCGGCATTGTTGTTGGTGTATTGACCCGTTGCGAAAGGAACGTTTTGACCAACGACGATTTTTGCTTCTTCGTTATCTAATGTCATTAATGTTGGTGTTGACAATATATTGCCGTCCACATTGGTTTCTAAAAAATTAGCCAACGATGCCAAAACATATTTTCCATCGACAAGTTTGGCTGTTGCAATATTGAGACCCGTGCCAGGAACCGCACGACCTGAGGCGCCTTGCGCTGATAATGTCAAAATATTATTGCTACTGCTGCCAAAATTGGTTCCTAAAATGCCAACTGTGCCACCTCTTTGCCCAGTGATGTTTTGCCATTGAATACCGAGTTGTGCGGCTTTGCTGGCATTGACTTCGGCAATCAAACTCTCAACCAACACTTGCGCGCGTCGTTGATCTAAGCGATCAATCACCTCACGCAATTGTTGATACTGTGGCAATGAAGCGGTAATGATGAGTGAGTTGGTGGCGGCATCGGCTTGAATTTGTCCGCCTGTTGTCGATGCGTTGGTTGTGGTGCTGGTGGGTGCGCCAGGTGTTGCAGGTGTACTTGAAGGTGCGGTGGGTGCATTGATTGCACCCGTGAGACCACTTGTGTTGCCAGAGCTTGCCATGGCCGCACGCAATGTAACGGCTAATTTGGTGGCGTCTGCATTTTTGAGATAGACAACATGAATATTACCACTGGCCGATGCACTGTTTGGCTTATCTAATTTTTCAACCAATGTACGCGCTTGCGATAGCTTGGCTGCATTGGCGGCGCGAATAATGACCATATTGCTACGTGATTCAGCAAGAATAGTTGTTTTGTAACTGTTATCGGTTTGACCTTGAGCCGCTGGTGCGCCTGCTGCCCCTGAACTTTCTACCAATCGTGTAAGCAACGGAACCAAATCGCTGGCAATCGCAAATTTAAGTGGAATGACTTCGACATCGCTGGCGTTGGAAACATCAAGCGCTTCAATGATGCGACCCATGCGTTGCAAATTGTCGGCGTAGTCGGTGATCACCAAAGTGTTGGTGCCAGGGTTGACGTTGATGGTGTTGTTGGGGCTGATGAGTGGTCTGAGTACTGCGACCAAGTTGTTGGCGTTTTCGTGATTGAGACGAAACAACTGTGTCATCACTTGACCACTGCTAGGCGCTACATTGTTAGGAACAATGGCCACTGAGCCGCCTTGCAATTTCGCATCGGCTTCGGGCAGCACTTTGTAAAGACCGTTGGTTTCTATCACCGCAAAACCTTGCAAACGCAACACGGCCAAAAATTGATTCCATGCCGCATTGGGTGAAACAGGTTTTTCTGTGCTGAGATTAATCGTGCCCTTGACGCGTGGATCAACCACCAAATTGCGTCCGCTTAAACTGGATAATGTGCGCGCAACCGCTTCAATTTCTGCATTGACAAAATTGAGTGTGACAGGGTCGGAGGGCCGAGGAGCCTGTGCCCACACAGACGAACTTGCCAGTAAACAAGCGCTTGCTAAAACTTTGATTTGAAAGCGATGAAATCGTTTCATACTTATCCTAATTTTAAAATTGAAGTCGAACCTCGACGTTGGCCCAACACACCCAACAAATTGAACAAAGCATCTTCGTTGCCTTCAGCCGCTTTGGCTTCTCCATTAAAACGCAACCGTTGCCCCAACCATTGACCTTGACCTTGAAGTTGCAACACGCCTTCTAAGGTGCTCAATTGAACAGTGGGGGTTTGTCCACCATGGACTTGCAATTGATAACTACCCAGAGGATTGGTTGTGGTTAGGCGTGACCCCAATGATTGCAAATCAATGGTGGCGTCACCCGTCATGTTAAAACTTTGCGCGGACATTGAAAGCTGCAATTGTTTGGTGTTGATGGCCAACCAGCCCGAGGGCGCAATCGTGTTCCATGGTGCGCCCAAGCCTTGTAGCCAAGTGGCGGGCCACCTTGATTGATGATCGTCTATCGCAACTTGCACGCTTTGCAACAATGGTTTGATTGTTAGCACCATAGGCTGACTCATACAACAATCGTGCTTTAAAAAAAGTTGAATCGATACATCCCATTGCACAACAAAGCGCCAATGCAATCTTTCGGGCAATACCATCTCTTGAGTGGCGCCCACGCCCGCAGACACCACTGTTTGTGCAGATCCATTCCAAACTGTGCCCTCTACATTCTGAAAAGTCATTTGTTGCTTTGAAATCAAAGCGATTGAATGAGCGATCCATTGTGCGGGCGCAAAAATAAAAAGACTTAAAAGCAAACCAACAAGTCCCCCCATCCATGCCCAACGATTGGATTTTTTGTTAGATGAATCGACGTTGAACATATCAATTGCTCGTCGTTCGTGAAGGAAGGCGCAACACAAGACCTCCCTCCCAATCGTTATTGTTGCGAGCCAGTTTGGCGTCAGTCACAGTGGTTTGCGCCACAGCACGTGCGTCCATTAAAAATTGCGCCAATACATCGGGTCGAATACTTTTAATTTCTAGCGTTGCCTGTGTGCCTTGGGGAACCAGACGCGCTTGAGGCTCCAATGTTTGAGCGAGGGTTTGCAAAGCACGAATCGCATCGGCTTCACTCAAACTATTTTTGGATTGAAGTTGGAGTGCTTCTTGTTGCATGCTTTGCATGCGACTGATTTGTTCTTGTTGAAGCGGTAATTCGGTGGCACTGCGCTCCATGATGCGTAGCGCAGGCGAAATTGCAATTTGCCAAATGGCATAAACAACAACAAGTAGCAAGACTATTTGAATGAGTATTTGTTCGCGCGCGCTTCTTTGTTGCAAACTGTTTTGAATGGATTGAAAGATAGAACTCATGGTTGACCTGCCAGTTTTAATATACCGACCGAGCCTTCGGTTTTCCAAACCAATCCTTGTGTTTGCCAAGAAATGCGAGAAGCTTGCGCGAGTGCTTGTGAAGTCAAGCCATTGATTTTGAGTTCGTTGTTTTTAAATTGGATGGAACTTAAAGCGGCGGCGTTGGGCATTTGAGTTGACCAAGCCTTGAGCATCACATCGAGATCACCTCCAGAGGCCGCACCTTTGGTTTGTCTTAACAATTGCAATTCTTTTTGCATTTGAATGGGCGCATCAACAACGAGTTGAACTTTTGGAAAACTTTTTTGTAGCAATTGTTTTATTGCAATTTGTTGATCTTGCATTTGTTGATTGAGACGCCAGGCCCAAGCATTGAGTCCGATTAAATGAACCACGAGCATTGCGAAGACACCGTATCTGGCAATTTTCCAATGCGGCGCACGAAAGAATGTATTCCATGCGTCACTAAAATATCGAACGGTTCGTACACCTTGCGTTTGTTGCCATTCACCTTGCGCAAAATCCCATCCATTGCGGGGGGCTTGTAAATAACGTTGTGAAGCTGTTTGAATTTGTGCTTCGCGAGAAAACAAAGATTGAAGTTTTTCGGCCATTGCAGGCTCTGCGCGAAGTTTGAGTTCGGATTGCTTGAGCTCGTCAAAAGCATTGAGGGATCGGTTTTGAAGCGGGAGTGCAAGCACAGCGTTGGATGTACATAACAGCGCTTGATCGGATTGATTGGACTGCAACATGTGAAGCACAGGAGCGGACGCAATTGACGGTGATAGTTCGGGGACGATGCGTTGCACCAAAAGGCCCGCAGCGTGAAGCGGTTGCAAGGCATCGCGCAGCCATGATTTGTTGCAAATGCCAACAAGGGTTTGACCACCCATGCGCGCGACATCTTTGCTGGAGGTTGCCAAGACCCAATGCAGTTGCGAGACGTCTTCTAAAAGGCGTTCTTCAAGAAGGCTTGTGACTACTGCATTTAAACGGGAGTGCGAGCCCTTGGGTAAATTGACTTGAAACCAAGACAAAGCTTGCCAAGGAATGACGGCGACGATTTCGCCAGCCGATCGCGAGAGCGTGGCCGCTGGCGCTTGACCCGTTGCGCCCATGCTCAAGCCGTCCGGGCTTAGTACAAAATCGTAAGCCGCTGGGCGTTGGAGTGGAATGGAAACAATTAGCATGGCGGATCGATTGTAAGGAGACATCCGGGTTGTGCACCAGGCGGGCGTCTTTCTCGCCAAAGAATTTTTAAATCGGAACCGTCACGCAACACAACCGACCTTTCAATGAGCACCAATTGGTTATATCTCACCTGCCCGACCACTTCAAAATACTTGGTCGACAATTGATGTTCTCTTTCGTTGATATTGTATGCATTAGCCGCTAATTCTGAGCGCATGGCGTCCAACGACGTCCAATGCTTGGCTTGTCGTTTGCGCACCCAGTTGCGCGCGGTCGACATTTCCAATTGTGAGATGCTCGCAGAAATGGCTTCCGCGCTTGCTGTATTAAGGTTGAGAGGCGTAAACGCGGGCAATACCGTGACGTGAGGCGCCAATTGCGCCACGCTTTGGGGAGAAAGGCCCAGCCAAGTTAATTGTTCCAAGCGCTGAGGCATGATCGGTGTATTGCCTTCTTTTGACGATTTATTTTGTGCGGCTAAAAAATTTTGCAAAAATAAATCAAGCTCATTCATGGGTAAACCCAGAACAGAAAAAAGTTTAATAAAAGCGCTTGTGTAAGTGAGCGATAAGCGTCCACCATCTATTAAATTATTGACATTGATGCGCGATTGCAAGTCGGTGATGCGGCCCGATAAAAAAACTTGATTTAAAAGACCTTGCTCGTCTTCTACGCCACCAGAACTATCGGACGCTAAAAACGCAGATAAACGCGATTCTTTGAGTGGCACGGCCCAAGGCTCGCCCAAATGGTCGAGTTCGGAGGATCTTTTGTCTTCGCGCAAAACAACGCGGGCCCAGTCGAGAGCGCCATTTAACAACCACCTCGATTGTTGAAAACTCCGCTCTGTAGTTTCGACTTTGGTGGTGCGCCATAACTGCCACATGGCCCAACTCGATAACACAGCAACCAAAGCAACGGTGAGCAAGGCCATCAGCATGGCTGCTCCTTTTTGTTTTGTTGCGCGTGTTAAAAAATAAATAGTTGTCATGCGCGATTTCGCCAAAAATTGGGTCGAACCCAGTCGCGCACCCAAGCACCGTTGGAATAAGCGGGCAATCGCAATTCCAATCGAATGCCGTCTGGAATTGCATCATTGTTTGTTGAGTTATTTGGACTGACAGCACCTGAACTCGACAACGGGTTGCTCCATGCATTGCCTCGGTAATAAAACAATTGCCACGATTGCATGGCAATCAATTGATTTTGTTGTTGCAATAAATCTGACGATGCGTTTTGCCCCCAAACAGCTGCCGCCGCCCACTGCGCTTGCAGGGCTTGTTGTGTCAGCGTGGGAGTTGATTGCCAGCGCCACCAAAAACCATCGCGCAATGTCCATGCAACCACAATCAAACCAGCGTCCGATTGATTGTCTTGCACGGCACTGTTGCGTCGCAAAATTCTGAGCGTGCGCCCATCCCAATCGACGCCACTGCTGTTGCCCAAATCGGGCAGTGCAATGGAGCTGTCTAAATCGGTTTGCCACTGCGCCAATGCGGTTTGAATTTTTACAACATTATTAACCGCCGACATGTTGGCGTTGCGAGAACGCGTCATCACATCAATGCCGCGCCAACCCAAGCCCGCTAATACCGCCATGATGGCAATCGCAATCAAAACTTCGATGAGTGTGAAGCCACGATTTTTCATATTTAATATTTACCAATCACAGTAGACAAACTCATCAATGGCGATTGTTGATCGATCACTTGTACATCGACTCGCCTGAATGCAGGATTGGGTGTGGGTCGAATTTTGAGAGCGACTTGATAGCTTTTGCCCAGTTGCAAACAATTTTGTGACGAGTCACCGATGCTCGGAAATTGTTCCGCTAATTTAATGGCTTGTAATGCGTTTTCTGCACACGATTGCGCCAAAGCCATATCCAATTGACGTTGTGCATTGTTGGTGAGTGTGCCCGACGCGCGCAATCCTGCCATTAATGCAATAGAGACAATGGTTAATGAGACCAACACTTCAACTAAAGTGAATCCTTGCCGAAGTGTTTGTTGAATGTATTTCATTGGCGAATAAACGGGCCTAATCCATCGGTCTTGATGCGCATGCGCACTTGATTGTTGGATGCGTCTGTTAATGTGATTTCTTGAGAGCCAATGAGTGGTTCAGACGATAAAAAAATTGATAGTGTGATGGATTGTGTGTTTGCACTCAACCATGGAATGGCTTGGGTATTAGAAGCAGATGAAAGCGCAGGCTCAATGACAAAACCTTTTTCAACCGAGCGCCAACGCATGGGTAGACCTTGCGTGCGCGCAAGAACACGAGCGGCTTCTAAATGTGCAATCAATCGGTCGGCGTCTTGTGTGAGTTGACCTGTGACACTGCTTCGCATGCTTAAAACAACCATGCCACTTGCAAAAGCAACAGTGGTTAAAACAACCAGCAGTTCAATCAGAGTGAATGCTTTTTGGCGTCGCATACGGGGCGACGAAAATTTACTGCCAACTGCCAACGTCTGCGTTTCTGCCTTCGCCACCGCTTTGGCCGTCAGCACCGAATGAAAAAACATCCACTTCACCTTTGATGCCCGGATTGAGATATTGATAAGGCTTGCCCCATGGATCACTGGGGAGTTTGTCGAGGTAAGGTCTCCAATTGGGCGGCTCTGGCCCAGCGGTGGGCTTGGTAACCAAGGATTGCAAACCTTGTTCTGTTGTGGGGTAGCGCATGTTGTCTAAACGAAATAATTTGAGCGCTTGCATGAGGTTGTTAACGTCGGTGCGAGCGGCCGTCACTCGCGAGTCGTCCGCACGGTCAAGTACACGCGGCACGATCAATGCGCCAAGAATACCAATGATGACCAACACCACCATGATTTCAATCAAGGTGAAGCCGCGTTGAATTTTTCGTTTGAGACTAGTAGAGGTTTTATTCATAAAATGCGTATGCAATCGATTTTCCGTCAGACAAAGATTTATAACTGAATGATAATGCTTGCCATGGCTTCTTCTGCATCTTTTTCTCAATCTACAACAGGTTTATCCTACAAAGCATCGTTGGCCGCTGGTGTTTTTTGGTTATTGGCCATTTTTTCTGCCGTCTTTTGGGCTTTGAAGTGGTGGCCGCAACCCTCTGCGTCCTCTCAGCCCACCATGGCCGTTAACGATGCCTTCACATTAACACCCACGCATGCGCAATTGACCAAGGCATTGGGTGGAGCCAATTCGGCCCACGCCCTCAAAGAGCAACCCAATACAGCCGCGCGTTTTGTTTTGGTTGGAATTGCAAAAGCGGGCAAATCCAATGGTGTCGCGCTCTTGTCGGTTGATGGTCAACCGTCTAAGCCTTACCGTGTTGGCGCAACATTGGCAGATGGGTGGGTTTTGCAATTGGTTGAATCAAACAAAGTATCCATCGGTGCATCCGCATTGGGCGCGAGCGCACTTGAAGTGAGCTTACCCAAACGCAATTAAATTTTATTTTTGTAAAAACAAGCGATACGCTGGGTTGAGTGTTTCGTCCACATAGGGGTAACCCAAGTTGCGTAAAAAACCAGCAAACGCTTTATCATCGGTTGCAGGCACTTGAAGACCCACCAAAATTTTTCCGTAATCGGCACCTTGGTTGCGGTAATGAAACAAACTAATGTTCCAACCAGGTCGCATCGCCGATAAAAAATTCATCAACGCACCAGGTCGTTCGGGAAAAATAAATCGCATCAAGCGCTCATCTTGCGCAAGGCTCGATGGTCCACCCACCATGTGACGCAGATGCTCTTTGGCCAATTCGTTGTGCGTCAAATCGAGTGCTTTAAAACCGTTTTTGCCTAAATATGCAGCGATTTTTTGACTCTCCCCCTTGTGCGTGGTGGTGATGCCAACAAAAACATGCGCCACTTGAGCGTCACTCATCCGGTAATTAAATTCTGTGACTTGACGTGGCGATTTGGAGCCGCCAAACGCAGGCAAATCGCCTAGCAATGCACAAAATCTTTTAAAACTACCGCGCTCTTCGGGAATATTAACGGCGAGCAGTGCCTCGCGTTCTTCGCCGACCTCTGCACGTTCAGCGACAAAACGCAGGCGATCAAAATTCATGTTCGCACCGCACAAAATAGCTGCGTACGTTTGCCCTTTTGTTTTGTGAGTGGCGACATATTGTTTGATCGCGGCAACGGCCAACGCGCCTGCGGGCTCGACGATAGAGCGAGTGTCGACAAACACGTCTTTGATGGCGGCACACACAGAGTCCGTGTCGACGGTGATGAATTCATCGACTAAATTGCTTGCGACTCGAAATGTTTCTTCGCCCACCAACTTAACTGCGGTTCCATCAGAAAACAAACCTACATCGTCGAGTGTGAGGCGTTGATGTGCATCGATGGATTGCATCATGGCATTTGAATCATTCATTTGCACGCCAATGACTTTGATGCTGGGACGTACTGCTTTGATGTAATTGGCCACACCACTGATGAGCCCGCCACCACCGATCGCAACAAAAACAGCGTCGATGGGGCCTTGGTATTGACGCAGCATTTCCATCGCAATCGTTCCTTGGCCCGCAATCACGTCGGGGTCGTCAAACGGATGAACAAACGTGGGACCTTGTTTTTTGGACAAAAGAACGGCGTGTTGATGCGCGTCAGAATAACTGTCGCCATGCAAAATCACTTCGCCACCTAAGACCTTGACTGCTTCTACTTTGACACTTGACGTGGTGATGGGCATCACAATCACTGAGCGTTCGCCCATTTTTTTGCCTGCTAAAGCAACGCCTTGTGCGTGATTGCCAGCCGATGCGCAAATCACGCCTTTTTTGAGTTGCTCAGAAGATAAATGCGCCATCTTGTTATACGCACCACGCAACTTAAGACTTAAAACGGGTTGCTGGTCTTCGCGTTTTAAAAGCACCGTGTTGTTTAAACGAGTGCTTAGATTGCGCGCTTTTTCTAAAGCAGATTCGTTTGCCAGATCGTAGACCCTGGCAGTCAATATTTTGATGAGGTAATCGGCAGGCTGAAGATCTTTGCTTTTGGACGTGACGGAATTTTTTGGCATGACAAAAGTGGCTGAAAACGCAAATAGGCTTGGATTGTGACCCATTGGAACTAGGGTTTACCCATAAAAAATCCCCAAAGCCGAGGCCCTGGGGTTAAATCCACCTTTTGAGGGGTGAAGGAGACAAACGGTGCTTAATTTAATAAAGGCATGAGCGTACTATATACAACTTTTAGTTGCATTGCAAGCTGTTTGAATTATTTCAAATTAATTTTTAGTTATGTGCAACTCAAACAGCACAAAGTTAGTCATTTGAAAATTTATGGCTCAGAGGAGGGGGGGGTGTTAAATCAATAAGCCGACTTCAAATATAGCCCCCATGGTATAAATTAGTGTTTGAACCGTATTTTTCAATCAAAAAGTGGAAAAGGAAATCATGTCCTGACCCAAAGGAATACTTGCAAGTTTTGTACGAATTGCCGAGCAAATTGAACTATCTGGACCTCATTTGGGATCGCCATATACAAAACCCATGGGCGGGTCACTTTTTCAAATTCGGGCATCGGGGGG
>SHXN01000029.1 GCA_009693305.1 Limnohabitans sp. | reverse complement strand
GCTATCGCGCCGTTATTCCTCGACAAAAAAGGGAAGCATGGGCTTCCCTTTTTAAATTTGGAGCGGGAGACGAGTCTCGAACTCGCGACCTCAACCTTGGCAAGGTTGCGCTCTACCAACTGAGCTACTCCCGCAATGTAAAAATCAGATTATAATCCAAAATGGGTTCATCGACCCCACAAATCCATGTCTATCAGTGCTTGATGGCTGAAGTTTCAGTTTTTGCAGCAGGCGTCGCCTGCGCAATCGCTTCTTCTTCTGTCAACGGCATCGGCACCCTCTCCAGAGCCAATTCCAGCATCTTATCGATCCATTTGACTGGCAAAATTTCTAGGCCTTCCTTGACGTTGTCTGGAATTTCTTGGAGATCTTTCAGGTTTTCTTCGGGAATCAAAACCGTTTTGATACCACCGCGCAATGCCGCCAATAACTTTTCTTTTAGCCCGCCAATCGCCGTCACTTCGCCACGCAAGGTGATTTCACCCGTCATGGCCACATCACTTCGCACAGGAATTCCAGTAATGGCAGACACCAATGCCGTGGTCATTGCCGCACCCGCGCTGGGCCCATCTTTGGGCGTTGCACCGTCAGGCACGTGAATGTGAATGTCTTTCTTTTCAAACACTTCATCCTTGATACCCAAGCCAACGGAGCGACTTCTCACAACCGTGCGAGCGGCCTCAACCGATTCTTTCATCACGTCACCCAGTGAGCCCGTGCAGGTGATTTTTCCTTTACCAGGCATGATGGCCGCTTCAATGGTGAGCAAATCACCACCGACTTCGGTCCACGCCAAACCAACCACTTGACCCACTTGATTTTGCTGTTCTGCACGTCCGTAATTAAATTTACGCACACTCAAAAAATCATGAAGATTTTTGTCATTCACTTTGACTTGCGGCTTCATCTTTTTGAGTTGCAAGGCTTTAACAACCTTGCGGCAAATTTTTGATATCTCGCGCTCTAAAGAACGAACACCCGCTTCGCGTGTGTAATAACGAACAATATCCCTCACAGCGGTTTCATCAATCAGGAGTTCTTCCTTCTTAAGTCCATTGTTTACCAATTGCTTGGGTATCAAATACTTAATCGCAATATTGGTTTTTTCATCCTCGGTGTAACCCGACAAGCGAATCACTTCCATGCGATCGAGCAATGCAGGTGGAATATTCATTGAGTTGGACGTTGCTACAAACATCACGTCGCTCAAATCAAAATCAACCTCAACATAGTGATCATTGAATGTATGGTTTTGCTCTGGATCTAACACCTCCAGCAATGCACTGCTGGGGTCGCCACGAAAATCCGAACCGAGTTTGTCAATTTCATCCAACAAATAAAGTGGATTGCGTGTATTAACCTTGGTTAGATTTTGCAGCAACTTTCCGGGCAATGCGCCAATGTAAGTTCTGCGGTGCCCGCGAATTTCAGCCTCATCGCGCATGCCACCCAAGGCCATGCGCACATATTTGCGCCCAGTGGCCTTTGCAATGGATTGACCCAATGATGTTTTACCCACGCCAGGTGGGCCTACCAAGCACAGAATAGGCGCCTTCACTTTGTCAACGCGTTGCTGAACCGCCAAATATTCCAAGATGCGGTCTTTAACTTTTTCGAGGCCGTAATGATCTTCATTCAACACCTCTTCGGCATTGATCAAGTCATGTTTGATTTTTGTTTTTTTGCTCCAAGGCAGACTCACCAACACATCGATGTAATTGCGAACCACACTTGCCTCGGCCGACATCGGCGACATCAACTTGAGTTTTTTCAAATCGGCGTCTGCTTTTTTGCGAGCCTCTGCAGGCATACGAGCCGCTTTGATTTTCTTTTCAATTTCTTCAATGTCAGCGCCCTCTTCGCCCTCGCCCAATTCTTTTTGAATCGCCTTGACTTGTTCGTTCAAATAAAAATCGCGTTGATTTTTTTCCATCTGACGTTTCACGCGCCCACGAATGCGTTTGTCGACATTTAAGATATCGACTTCGCGCTCAAGTTGTGAAAAAAGATTTTCGAGACGATCTTTAACCACCGACAAATCAAGAACCAATTGCTTGTTCTCTAATTTGAGTGGCAAATGTGCGGCAATGGTGTCAGCCAAACGACCTGCATCATCAATGCTTGAAATCGAAGTCAAAATTTCGGGTGGAATTTTTTTGTTCAACTTCACATATTGATCAAACTGTTGCATCACTGCACGACGCAAAGCTTCAATTTCGTTTTCATTGGTGGTATCCACCTCGGCCATCACGGGCGTGACGTTGGCCACAAAATGTGTTTCACCATCGTCAATGCGGTTCAATCGTGCACGTTGTTGGCCTTCGACCAAAACCTTCACCGTGCCATCGGGAAGTTTGAGCATTTGCAAAATCGTCGCAAGGCAACCCACTTCAAACATATCCGAGACAACAGGCTCGTCTTTAGCCGCGGCTTTTTGTGCCACTAACATAATGGCGCGCTCTGCAGCCATAGCCAGCTCTAAAGCTTTGATGCTTTTTGGGCGACCCACAAACAATGGAATCACCATATGAGGAAAAACAACCACATCGCGCAATGGCAACAATGGCAGTTCTATGGGCGTTGGTGATAAGGGTGTTTGTCCAGACATTTTTTTATTTCCATGAAAAAAGGGACAGTTGTTATTTAAACACTGTTCCTATGCAATTAAGCTTTCTTGGCTTCCTCTCGGTAAACCAGCAAAGGGGGCTTGTTTTCGTCAATCGTGGCTTCTTCCACAACCACCTTTTCCACATTGGAAGAGCTGGGTAATTCAAACATGGTGTCAATTAGCGATTGTTCAAGTATGGATCTCAATCCGCGAGCACCTGTTTTCCGTTCGAGGGCTTTTTTTGCAATAGCCTTTAATGCTGTGGGGCGAATTTCCAACTCCACGCCTTCCATGTCGAGCAACTTGCCGTATTGCTTAACCAGCGCATTTTTGGGCTCGGTGAGAATCTGAATCAATGCTTCTTCGGTTAATTCATTAAGAGTAGCAACCACGGGTAATCGACCCACCAACTCTGGAATCAAACCAAATTTGATCAGGTCTTCTGGTTGCACATCGCCAAATAATTGAGAGAGGCTTCGATCTTTTTTACTTTTAACCGTTGCACCAAAACCAATGCCTGAAGCTTCTGTTCGGCTTTCAATTACTTTTTCTAAGCCCGCAAACGCACCGCCGCAAATAAATAAGATGTTGGTGGTATCGACTTGTAAAAAATCTTGATTGGGATGTTTGCGCCCGCCCTGAGGTGGAACGCTGGCCATGGTTCCTTCAATCAATTTAAGCAAAGCTTGTTGAACACCTTCACCCGACACATCACGCGTGATGGATGGGTTATCTGATTTGCGAGAAATTTTGTCAATCTCGTCGATATAAACAATGCCGCGTTGCGCACGCTCCACATCGTAACTGCAATTTTGTAAAAGTTTTTGAATGATGTTTTCAACATCCTCGCCCACATAACCTGCCTCAGTCAGAGTGGTTGCATCGGCCATCACAAAAGGCACGTTCAGCATACGGGCCATGGTTTGTGCTAACAATGTTTTGCCAGAACCTGTAGGTCCTATCAACAAAATATTAGTCTTGGTGAGTTCGACGTCTTCTTTTTTTGCAGTTTCTTTGTGACGCAAACGTTTGTAGTGGTTATAAACAGCAACCGATAACGCACGCTTAGCAGGTTCTTGACCAATGACATATTGATCAAGATTGGTTTTAATTTCTATGGGAGCGGGTAAGTCACCTCGCGCCTGACGCGCCAAGTCTTGCGGTGGCAATTCATCACGGATGATTTCGTTACACAAGTCAATGCATTCATCGCAAATAAAAACTGAAGGGCCTGCGATTAACTTTTTGACTTCATGCTGGCTTTTGCCGCAAAAAGAGCAATAAAGAGATTTTTCGGTAGAAGAGCCTTTTTTTTCGGCCATGGGTCATCCATTTGTTTGTAGGAATGTGATGATACCCAATAAAAAGGCCTGTTTCGCCCCTTATGGTGTTTGTGGCCCCAATTGGGGGCTAAGTTGTTGCTTTAGGGTCGCTTTGCGATCACTTCGTCGACCAAGCCGTACTCTTTGGCCTCATCGGCCGACAAGTAATAGTCGCGCTCTGTATCGCGCTCGATCTTCTCGAGTGGCTGGCCTGTTCGGCCCGCCAAAATTTTGTTTAATTGCTCACGGGTTTTGAGAATTTCACGTGCGTGTATTTCAATTTCTGTGGCTTGGCCTTGGGTTCCACCCAAAGGCTGGTGAATCATGAACTTAGAATTGGGCAATGAAAATCGTTTGCCCTTTTGACCCGCGGCCAACAAAAATGCGCCCATGCTTGCGGCCATACCGATACAAAGCGTTGCCACGGGCGGCTTCACAAAATTCATGGTGTCAAAAATAGCCATGCCTGCACTGACAGAACCGCCAGGAGAGTTGATATACAAAGAGATTTCTTTGTCAGGATTTTCGCTCTCGAGAAAGAGTAATTGAGCAACGACCAAGTTAGCCGTTTGGTCATTGACTGGACCCACCAAAAAAATAACCCGCTCGCGTAGCAAACGCGAATAAATGTCATACGAACGCTCACCGCGTCCTGACTGCTCAATAACGATGGGAACCATTCCCAATGCTTGTGTTTCAAATGCACTCATGCTTTCGCTCCGGTTAGGGCTCAAGATTGACCCATTAATTCATCAAAAGATACGGTTTTTTCTGTGATCTTGGCCAGCGATAAAACATGCTGCGTCACATTGGCTTCCATCACAACCGCCTCAACTTCGGCCAATCGTTGTGGATCACTGTAGTACCACTTGATCACATCCGCAGGCTTTTCAAAACTGGCCGCCATTTCTTCAATTTGTGATTTGATTTGATCAACAGTGGCTTGCAATTGTTGTGCGCGAACTAAATCGGAGACAACCAAGCCCATGCGCACGCGTTGCTCTGCTTGCGGTCTAAAAATGTCATCTGGAATGGGCGCTTTATCGGCTTTTTTGTTTCCGCGTTTTTTGAGATCTTCACGCTCGCCATCAATCATGCGATTGATTTCGGACTGAACAATCGATTGGGGCAAATCCAATTCGGCTTTTTCGACCAAGGCTTGCAAAACAGCTTGCTTATTTTTAGCCAACAGACGTCCCTTGACTTCTCGCTCGAGATTTTTACGAATATCGGCTTTGAGTCCTTCGACATTGCCGTCGCTCACGCCCAATGACTTGGCTAATTCGTCGGTCAACTCAGGCAAATGTGAGGCCTCTAGTTTTTTGAGTGTCACCATGAAATCAGCCGTTTTTCCTGCCACGTCTTTACCGTGATAGTCTTCTGGAAATGGCAAGGGAAATGTTTTCCTTTCGCCTATTTTCATTCCTAAAACTGTGTCTTCAAACTCTTTGAGCATTTGACCTTCACCGACCACAAATTGAAAGTCATCTGCGTGCCCCCCTTCAAAGGGTTCACCGTCGATTTTTCCAACGAAGTCAATGGTGACGCGATCGTCTTTTGCCGCAGCGCTTTCTAAGGAGCGTTGTGCAAATGTACGGCGTTGCTTGCGTAAAATATCAATGGTTTTTTGAATGGCTTCGTCATTGACTTCAGCCGTTAATTTTTCAATCGTTGCTTGAGAAAGATCACCAATTTTGACTTCTGGATAAACCTCAAAAATTGCATCGAAAGCCATTTGGCCTTCTGGCGCGCCTTCTTTTTCGCTGATGCGGGGCTGGCCTGCAACGCGCAAATTGTTTTCGTTGGCCGCGACTTGAAAAGCCTCGCCCACTTTGTCGTTCATCACTTCGTATTGAACAGAATAACCATAGCGCTGTACAACAATGTTCATGGGGACCTTGCCAGGTCTGAATCCATCAATTTTGACTTGTCGTGATAGTTTTTTGAGACGTGAATCCACTTCATGGCGAATCGTATCAACGGGAAGGGTTAGCGTGATTTTGCGCTCCAACTTTTCGAGCGTTTCGACGGTAACGGACATAAAAAAACTCCTCAATGGGAAAATGATTCTGCGAGAGTGAAGAAACCAGATTGGTGCGCGGGGGGGGACTCGAACCCCCACAGTATTTCTACCGTCAGGACCTAAACCTGGTGCGTCTACCAATTTCGCCACCCGCGCAGGGACAAAACAGTAACGGGCGGTCTGAAAACCAAACCACCCGCCTGAAATCGGTCAATCTGATATTCTACCCTCTCTGGCAGACCTTTTTTGCTCGACTTTTAGCGCTTCACCCTAAACCATGCCGCATACATGGCGGGCAAAGCAAGCAAAGTCAATACCGTAGCAACAATTAATCCCCCCATAATCGCCACTGCCATCGGCCCCCAAAAGACCGACCTTGACAGAGGAATCATGGCCAATACCGCGGTTGCCGCGGTCAAAACAATCGGTCTTAATCGTCGCACCGCCGCCTCCAAAATCGCGTCCCAAACGGGCACACCCCGCGCACGATCTTGTTCAATTTGGTCGATCAAAATAACCGAATTACGCTGAATCATTCCCATCAATGCAATCACGCCCAACAAAGCCACAAATCCAAAAGGTCGATTCAACAAGAGCAATGCCGCGGCCACACCCGAAATCCCCATCGGACCCGTTAAGAAAACCAACAATGCGCGACTGAAACTTTGCAATTGAATCATCAACAAAGTAAAGGTGAGAAATAACATCAAGGGCACGCCTGAGGCATTCGACGCCGAGCCCTTTGAACT
Source organism: Limnohabitans sp. (assembly GCA_009693305.1). Lineage (GTDB taxonomy): Bacteria > Pseudomonadota > Gammaproteobacteria > Burkholderiales > Burkholderiaceae_C > Limnohabitans. Next base: position 11,424 of record SHXN01000029.1, on the reverse strand, counting down.
TTCTTCAACAGCGCCAGCCACTTCAATTCGATAGCCCGCGCCATCTTTTTGACTCCATTGAGATTCCAACTCTTTCAATGAAGGAAGTAATTGCTGAGTGACGGTCGCACCTTGTAATCCTTCAACAATATCGCTTTGCACGGTGATGGCGTAATCTCGATTTTCGCGCCACAACACGCCAGGCCCCCACGCAAAACAGGCTTGGCTATTTGCGTAATCGGAATGGCCTTGCCGTTCGAAGTAGGCAAATACGCCTGCCCTACAGCTGTAATCGTGTCGCGCTCACTTAAGGGTTGTCGCAAAACCACATCAATCAGTTTGTCACCATCTCTGAATTGACCGATCGTGCTTCCAGCAAATAAAGTTTTTGCAGATTGCGCAATCGATTGACTCGTCACACCCAATACACGCGCTTTATCTTGATCCACTTCAAGTCGGATCACTTTCACCGATTCATTCCAGTTATCGTTGACACCGCGCGTGTTTGTATTGGCACGCATGACTGCTTTGACTTCATCGGCTTTTTTTCTTAAGATAGATGGATCATTTCCAACCACTCGAAATTGAACAGGATAAGGAACAGGCGGACCATTGGGCAAAAGTTTGATACGCGCACGCACTTCAGGAAATTCTGCCGCCATCCATTGAGGAAAACCACACGCAACTTTTCTCTCTGAGCCAAATCTTTGGGAATAACAATCAACTGCGACACATTGCTTTGTGGAAACACCTGATCGAGAGGCAAATAAAACCGAGGCATGCCCGATCCAATCCACGTACTGACTGATGCAATAGAGGATTCTTGCATCAATCGCCCTTCAACGCGTTGTGCAATGGCTTCATTGGCACTAAAAGATGTTCCTTCAGGAAACCAAATATCCATTAATATTTCTGGACGACTTGAATCTGGGAAAAATTGTTGCTGTACTTTTCCAACGCCCACAATGCCCAATACAAAAATCAACAGAGCAACAGCAATTGTTTTCCAGCGATGTTCAATGCAGGCATTCATCGTCCATCTAAATTTTCGATAAAAGGCCGAATCAAATAAATCATTCGAATGCGAGGAGTGATGCGCGGACTTTACTTTGAGTAATAGCGTTCCCAAATAAGGAACGAAATAGACCGATACCCACCAACTCAACACAAAAGCAATGACGGTGACAGCAAAAATAGCAAACGCGTTTTCATCGGTGATAGACTTGGTGATGCCGATCGGCAAAAAACCAACCGTAGTAATTAAAGCACCTGTCAGCATGGGCATGGCGGTCACTTCATATGCAAAAGTGGCCGCCCTCACTTTGTCGTAGCCTTCTTCCATTTTTCTCACCATCATCTCAACGGCAATGATGGCGTCATCGATCAACAAACCCAACGCAATAATCAATGACCCCAAGGATATTTTGTGAAGTCCAATTCCCCAATACTGCATAGCCAAAAAGGTCATGGATAAAACCAACGGAATCGTGATGGCAACTACAAGCCCGGGACGCATGTCCACATACCAACCCCAACGCCCGCCTTTGTGCAAACCTAAGGAAATAAAACTCACCGCCATCACAATACAATCCGCTTCAATCAACACGCGAACAAATTCACCCACTGACTTAGAAACAGCGGAAGGTTGATCTTGTATTTGCACCAAATTCACTAATTGCAATGTCGCTTGAATTTTTTTAACCGCTTGCAACAGCGATTGTCCCAACGCAATAACGTCCCCGCCCTTTACCATCGAAACACCCAAGCCCAACACCGATTCCCTCTGATGACGCACCTTCAAAACAGGCGGATCGATATAAGCGGGTCTAATTTTTGAAATGTCACCCAGTCTCAGTTATTGTCCTGATGAACCTCTAATCGGTATTTCTTCGAATTGTTCGATGCGCGTAAATTACCCTGCCACTCGTACCTGAATCACGTCCAATGGTGTTTTAATGTCGCCTGCACTTTCAATCGCATTTTGTTGATTCAATTGATTGAGCACTTCGGTGATATCCAGGCCCAATTGGGCCAAGCGTTTGTGAGAAATTTCAATATAAATTTTTTCGTCTTGAACGCAAAAGAGTTCTACCTTGGAGACGTCTTTCACTCGCAATAATTTTTGACGCACATCGTCTGCAAATATTTTCTTTTCTGAATCCGAAAAACTAGGCCCCTCAATGGCATTAATCAAACCAAAAACATCACCAAACTCGTAATTAAAAAATGGTCCCTGAATTCTGCTTAGCAAGGTGTAGCGCATATCATTAATTTTTTTTCTAACGCTATACCAAACATCGGACACATCAGCCGCGCGAGAAGAATATTTGATTTGAAAAATAATTTGCGATTTACCCGGCTTGGAATAACTGCGAATCTTGTCTGCATAGGGCGCCTCTTGTAGCACTCGCTCGAGTTTGTCTGTAACCTGCTCGGCCAATTGTTGCGAAGATGCGTCGGGCCAATAGGTTCGAACCACCATTGCCCGAAAAGTAAATAGCGGATCTTCGTCCTGTCCCATTTGAAAATACGATGCAATACCAAAAACCATCAACACGATCATCAAATACCGTGTCAATGCGGGGTGCTCCAACGCCCAAAGCAAAAGATTAAAACTTTTTTTATCAGTCGTCATGATTCACTCACTTCGAGGGTTGAGGTGAGGGCGTGCTACCTAATGTTTGATTGCTTCGCTCTTGATACAGCGTTACTTTTTGACCGGGCGAAAGTACATGCACACCCGCAATGACCACTTTCTGTCCCTCCTTCAATCCAGAGGCCACCAACACCTGATTGGCGCTGGCCGTTGCAATTTGAATCGCTTGCGATTGAACGGTCATGGTTGCAGTGTCTAGCACCCAAACAGCGCTTTGATTGTTTTCTTGTCGAATTGCACTCGTCGGTAACAAAATGGCTTTCAAAGGAACCTCTTGCGTTCTTTGAATCATCACCGTGACTGTCGATCCAAGTGCAGGCGCGTCTTTTTCGGGCATCGCCAACTTCACGGTAAAGGTTCTAATCACGGGATCTGCACTTGCTGCAATATCGCGAATCGTCGCAGACCAAGCTTGATCGTTAGACCAAGATTTCACTTGAACAACTTGACCTGTTTTAAAACTGCTGAATTTATCTTGAGGCAAGGAAAAAATAACTTCTCGTGGACCATCCAATGCCAAGCGAACAATTGGTGTTCCCGCCGTCACAATTTGTCCTGCATCGGCTTCAATCTCGGTGATGATGCCTGATCGATCAGCCACCTATTTTGTATAAATCAATTGATTACTTTGCGTCGAAACCTGCGCTTACATTTGTTCAAATTGTGCTTGAGCATATTTGAGTGTGGTCTCGCGTCACTTTAACTCAGCACCACTGATGAATTCTTTTTCTTTTAAATCTTTGTAACGCTTAAAGTCTGCCAATGCCAAATCACGATTAGTTTGAGCCGATTGAAGTTGAGCACGCATGGCGTCCAAAGCCAATTTGTAATCTTGTGGATCAATTTCTGCTAATAACCGCTCCGCTTGAACGTGTTGACCCAATTCGACATGCCGTTGAATCAATTTGCCAGCAATACGAAATCCCAGTCGAGACTCGATCTTGGCTTTGACTTCACCCGCATACAAAACCTGCCCTTAGATGGCTGATTCACCCACTGTCATCACCTTAACGGCCCCAAGCGGCTCGTCAGCTGTTTTTTTAGAGTCACAGGCAACAAGCCCCAGCAATAAAAAGACCCCGATCAGATTGCGCAAAAACATCCTCGAACATCTCGAATCCTTGAAAATGAAACAAAATCAATAAAAAACAGCTAATAACTGACGGGTTAGTAATTTTCAATCATAAACCATCTCAGCCAAGCGACAATCTCAAAAGACCTTACGCACTATGGAACATTACGAAAACTTTCCCGTCGCGTCTTTTTTGTGCCCGCCCGATTTACGGGCACCGATTATGGCCATCTATCGATTTGCAAGAACCGTAGACGATATTGCCGACGAAGGCGGTGCGGTTGTAGAGCAACGACTGCAAGATTTAGCAGATATTCGCCAGACTCTAACCCAGTGTAGTGAGCAATCACCCACATTTTTACGCTGGCCAGAAATATTCAAGCCCTTACACCAAGAAATTCAAAGACGCGATTTGCCCATCCATCTCTTGCATCATTTACTTGATGCATTTGAACAAGACGTTCGCTATACGCATGCAGGTCGCAGGTACAACAATCGCCAAGAACTTTTAAATTATTGTGAACGATCGGCCAACCCCATTGGACGACTACTGCTTCATCTCTACAAAATAAGTGATGCTTCTGCATTACAAGAAAGCGACTGCATTTGTACCGCTTTGCAATTGATTAATTTTTGGCAAGACCTGAGCGTCGATATTCCAAGGGGTCGGTTTTATTTACCACTGGATTCAAATTTAAAAAATGAAATCGAGTTTGCCAATCAACTCATGCAACAAGGCCAAACATTGGTTCATCGCGTCAAGGGGTGCGCAGGCTGGGAACTCAGAGCAGTCGTGCAAGGTGGGCTCAGAATCATCGATAAGATACATTTCATTGATACACACATCATGCGCCCCACCTTAAAAACTTGGGATTGGCCTGTTTTAATTTGGCGTTGTTGTTTAATGAAAAGTTAATGTCAAAATCTAGACTATGAGTCCTCAACAATATGTTCAAGAAAAAGCGGCCAGTTCTGGGAGCAGTTTTTACTACGCTTTTTTATTCTTGCCACCCCGAAAACGCGCCGCCATCACCGCTTTTTATGCTTTTTGCAGAGAGGTGGACGATGTAGTCGATGAAATCGAAGATCCCAGCGTCGCCGCCGCCAAACTCGCTTGGTGGCAACAAGAAGTACAACGCAGTTTTGATGGGCAAGATCAACACCCTGTGATGAAAGCATTGATGCCACTCACACAAGAGTTTCATATTCAATCATCGCATTTACTGTCGGTGATTGAAGGGTGTCATATGGATTTAACGCAAACCAGGTACCTCACTTATGCAAATTTGCAAGGCTATTGTCATTTGGTTGCTGGCGTGGTTGGCGAAGTGGCGGCGCATATTTTTGGACAAACACAAGAAAACACAACGTGTTACGCACACCTGTTGGGTCAAGCGTTTCAATTGACCAATATCATTCGCGATATTGGTGAAGATGCATTGCGGGGTCGCATTTATATTCCAATCGATGAGTTACAACAATTTGATGTCAAGGCTCATGAAATACTTCAACGCATCGATTCACCACGCTTTCAAGCCTTGATGCGTTTCCAGGCACAAAGAGCCTATGACTTGTATGACTCCGCTTTGGCACTGCTACCCGAGCAAGATCGGCGCTCACAAAAATCAGGTTTGATGATGGCCAGCATTTATCGAACCTTGTTAAAAGAAATTGAATCCTCTCATTTCCCCGTCCTCAAACAACGCGTCGCTCTCACCCCACTGCGCAAACTATGGCTGGCTTGGAAGATGCAAGCCCTTGGCAGATTTTGAAAAAACTGCGCATCATCGGAGGTGGGTGGGCAGGCCTATCGGCCGCAATCAGCGCCGTTCAACGCGGCTGGCAAGTTCGTATTCAAGAGGCCGCACCGTCACTCGGTGGGCGAGCCAGACGCATTCAACATACAGGCCTGCATTTAGACAATGGCCAGCACATATTAATTGGTGCATACACAAAAACTCTTCAATTGTTAAAGCTCATTGGAGTCAAAGAACAGCAAGTGTTGATGCGCCTACCTTTACACATCATCACGCCACAAGGTTTTCAATTCAAAGCTTTAAATTGGCCCTCTCCACTTCATGTATTAACAGCGATTGCGACAGCCAAGCAATGGTCGATTCAAGACAAGTTTTCTTTATTCAAAACATGTGTCGATTGGCAAATCAAACAATTCAAATGTGATCCATCGTTGACTGTTCAACAGATTTGCAAAACACTCAGTCCATCGGTTTATCAATCGATGATCGAGCCTTTATGCATTGCGGCCCTCAACACGCCCGCGTCCCAAGCCAGCGCATCGGTATTTTTACGCGTTCTTCAAGATGCGTTTTTATCTGGAACACACGGCTCTGATTTTTTATTACCGCGTGTCGATTTATCTGAACTTTTTGTGATTCCTGCTCAAAAATGGCTGATCCAACACGGTGCGGTGATTGAATGCCATCAACCAGTTGAATCCATCAAGTCATCACAACACAACGATGAGATCAACATATTGGCGTGTCCACCTTGGGAAGCTGCAAGACTCACCCAACACATGCATCCCCATTGGTCGTTAACCACATCACAATTGCAATTTGAAGCGATTGCCACAGTGTATACACACAGTAAAAGTTTCAGCCTCTCTCACCCTTTTCTGGCACTACCGATCCATCATCCAACGCAAGCCCAATTTGTATTTGATCAAGGCCGCATCAGTCAACACCCCAACAAAAAAGGATTGTGGTCGTGGGTTGTAAGTGCCAGTCAAGGCGATCGCGACGCCATTACGCAATCAGTACTTCATCAAGCCCGAGATTTAGGTTTTTCAGATCTGGATGTCATCACCACCGTCGTCGAAAAACGCGCCAGCTTTTCATGCAAACCCGGCATCAGCAGACCACCCTCACATGTAGGTCAAGGACTTTGGGCTTGCGGCGACTATATTGATGGTCCCTACCCCTCCACACTAGAAGGCGCAGTTTTATCAGGCCAGCAAGTGATTGACCAAATCGGTCAAATTTGAAACTTGCGCAGGAATATCTTCTGGATGATGCGCCCAGTCATTCGCATCGCGATTCAACCATACACAATCCAAGCCCGCTTTTCTTGCGCCCAAAATATCTAATTGGGCATCATCACCCACATGCAATATTTCATGTGGTTGGAGTTTTAAATATTGTGCTGCTTGCCAAAAAATTCGTGGGTCGGGTTTTGCAAATCCACAATCACGCGCACTGATCGACGATTGAAAAAAATGTCCGATTCCAACGCGATGAATATCTGCATTACCGTTAGACAGTGCAATCAATGGAAACTTGGCAGATAAGGATTCAAGCGCAGGCAGCGCATCTTCAAAAAATGTCACTTGTTGACGCGCACTAAAAAAAACTTCAAATGCGGGCTCAGCCAAATGAGTATCTTCTCCTGCTTCTAATAGCGCTTGTCGAATCGACTCCAAACGCAATGCACTGAGGTCATGCGCAAGATGCGATAATTTCTGATTGACGTTTGATCGAATACGCTGAGTGACATTGGAATCTGAATACAAAACTGCTGTGTGTGGCGCGTGTTCTTTCAACCAAGCTTGCAAAGCCGAGTCGGCCTGACGGATGGTGGGCCAAACAGGCCACAACGTGTCGTCCAAATCTAAAGTAATAGCGCGAATGGGTTTGGTATTAATCATGGATGAGAGAGAATAACGAATGCTGTTGAAATCTAGATTCTCGCCTGAACCCGTGCACCAACATGGTGATCGCTCACGTATTGGCATTTTGTATTGCAATTTAGGCACGCCTGACGCACCCACGCCCAAGGCACTCAAGTGTTATTTGGCTCAGTTTTTAGGTGATTCTCGGGTTGTCGAAATCCCACGACTTTTGTGGCTCGCCGTTCTCCATGGCGTTATCTTGCGAGTCAGACCCACCAAATCCGCCAAAAAATACGCCAGTATTTGGACTGAGCAAGGCTCGCCACTCAAAGTTTGGACACAATTAGAAGCTGATCAATTACAAAAAACCTTTGACGCATCGACTGTCATTGTTCGTTATGCGATGACATATGGTCAACCCTCCATCGAATCACAACTCGACGAACTCAAAAAACAAGGCGCTACAAAAATATTAATATTGCCAGCGTATCCGCAATATTCGGGAACAACAACCGCTAGCATTTACGATCACGTGTATTCATGGACATCGCGTATACGCACCATTCCAGAGTTTCGCTTCGTCAACCACTACCACGATCACCCACTCTATATCCAAGCCTTGGCCGATCACATTCAAACACATTGGAAAGCGCACGGTCGCAAACAAATATTGATCATGAGTTTTCATGGCGTTCCTTTGCGCACATTAGAGTTAGGCGACCCGTATTTTTGTGAATGTCACAAAACAGGTCGATTGCTTGGGCAGGCGCTTGGCTTAAATCAAGACGAATTCAAAATTTGTTTTCAATCTCGTTTCGGTAAAGCCCAATGGCTGCAACCCTATACAGAACCCACCGTGCGACAACTTGCCCAACAGGGCATCAAGTCAATGGATGTGGTGTGTCCTGGCTTTACGAGCGACTGTCTTGAAACATTAGAAGAAATTGCGATGGAAGTAAAAGCAGCATTCGAAGAAGAAGGCGGACAGCATTATTCTTACATTGCATGCCTCAATGATTCAGAAGAATGGATCAAAGCCTTAAATCAAATCGCAAGACAACATTTACAAGGTTGGAGTCTTCAAGAAAATCCACTCGACCTTGAAAAGTCTCGACAAGTCGCTATTCAATTAGGAGCCCCTCAATAAGAAGCGCCCATCAAGGCTTACTTGAAGTATCGGGCGTTGCGTTTGGTTTTGGAGTTGGAGGTGCTGTTACAACAGGAGATGTGGTCGCAGATGTCATCACAGCGGGGGTCTGCACAGTTTTAGTTAAGGTTTGCGCCCCGGGGGCTGGAGTTGTCACAGAAGTCGCAGGTGCCTCCGTAGACGCGGCAGGCGCAACGGGTGGAACAAGTTCTGGTGTCGTCGTAGGCGCTTCTGTCTTTTCGGTGTTATTTTGCTGTTGGCTAAAGTAAGCAGCCCCAGCAAGCGCCAATACAAAAAGCGCAATGATCTTGATTAAATGATTATCCGAGGTCTCGGTAGTTTCACTTGTTTCAGTTGAGTTTTCATTCAAATGAACACTGACTGCCTCGTTGTCATCGGCCGCGTCATGTTTTCGATGCTCAGGCGGTTGAGCCAATTCGTGCAAATCGTGACTTCTAAAAACAGGAGCCGCTGTCTCACCCCTAAAACCAAGAGCAGAAGCTAAGGGCGGTGAACCGTCAAACTCTTCATGCGCAACTGATGGCGCGACTGAAGCAATACGACCCAACAATTCATCTTCACTCACACCCAATAAATGGGCCATCTTTTTGGCTGCTGTTAATTTAACTGTGGGACTATAAAAGGCGCTCATTCCGCCCTCTTCAATTTGCTTAACCTGCTTGACTGAAAGACAAGCACTGGTCGCCATATCAGAAAATGCCCACCCATGCTCTTCACGCTTGAGGCGCAATAACATGCCATTGATTTGATCGGTATCTGACATGACTGCTTTCTGTTAGAAAAAATTATTTTACAAGTAGCAGTTCGCCTTTAATCGATGCGCCCTTTTGAACCGACAGAGTTTGATATACCACGTGCCCATCAACTGCGGCCGATGAAGTCACAATCAACTCACTACAAGTGGCAGTTCCTGAAAACTTACCCTTGATATGCAAGCTTGAACAAGTAACAACGCCCTCAACTTGACCCTTAGATCCAATGGTTAAGTCGTCAACTTGAATCTGACCATTGAGTGAGCCTTCCACATGGATAGCCCCTTTAGCGGACAACTCGCCACGAAACGAAAAGCCTTCGCTCAGTATGGAAGGTTTCGATAAATTGGAGGAAATGATGTCCATCATGTTATCTCTTTGAAAGGGTAGTGGTTCTAAGGGAATGGTTGAGGGAAGATTTTCTTTGGATCCTAAAGGATCCGCAAGTTCTTCTGTAATTTCTGATTGCGGTTTAGGGGATGGACTTTTGAATTTGTTGAACATATTGGGCCGTGCGAATCACCTTCTGTGGGTTAACGGGATAACCGCCAACCAAGATTTCAAAATGCAAATGTTTGCCAGTCGAAACACCTGTGTTGCCGATGTATCCTATCAAACTATCCGTCGTCACTTTATCGCTCACCTTGACCAACAGTTGGGACATGTGCGCATACAAGGACTCTACTCCATTTGAGTGGCGAACAACAACCATGTTCCCATACTCCGGGTGGTATTCTGACAAAACAACCACGCCTGGTTTCACTGGATTAACTTTGTCATCACCTGTTTCACTCAGCAAATCCATGCCTGTATGAAAGTGAGGTTTGCCAGACAGGGGGTCCTTTCGAATTCCGAAGTCTGATATCACTGAGAAATTAGAAATCGGCAAACGATTGGGCAAGGCATACAAAACCTCGCGCAAGGAGCGATTGTTAGCCAATTCATCTGCAACTTTACCTTGGAGAAGGGGGATGGTTTTGATGTCCAACTCAGTGGAAAACCCACCTTTAGCTGCATTTTGCTGAATAATTTTTATAATTTTTTCTGTAAGTCCAGATGCATCCAACTCGTTTTTTAATGTGATGTTTTCTTGAGAGACTGCGATCATCGATGTATCAACAAATCGACGGATACTCATATCACGATCACGAATCGTTTGCGCCAAAGAAAGCATTTGCTCTTCGCTCAGACCCATCTTCTCAACAGATTCACCATCCGATACACTGCTTATCAATGCGCGATAAACCTCTTCATGCGAGCGTTCGAGTTGCTGTCGACTAATCATCAGCCCCATACTCGTGATAGATAGAAAAACAAGTGCAGTCATCGTGCCAATAGCAACAATGATTCCCCAACGAAGCAACACGCGTTGCATACGTGCAGAAATGTTGATGTAATTTAATTCTGCATTCTGCTCTAAGATAATTCTTGCATCTGCATACTCACGCCACCAACAGATGTAAATCCACTGAGGTAAGTTTTTAATGAGCGAAAAAAAACTGTCAATTAACTTCATTTGAAAAAAGAATGATGGTTATCAATTCTCAGGTTCACTTTGTTCGGGTTGTGGAGCCGTCACAGGGGGTATATGGGTTTCATCAGGACCTTGATGCAATGCACCTTCAATTTCACCGCCCTTTTCAATTTCAATTTCAGAGTAATGAACCTTGCCTGCGATTTTTCCAGTTGATCTCACAATCAAGCTTTTTTCACTGATGATCGTGTTGTGCAACTGACCGCGCACATCGATCACCTTTGCTGATAAGCGCCCCGTGATTCTTCCCGTGGGTCCAATCAGAACCTCCTCAGCGGTCAAATCGCCTTCAATAACGCCATTAACAACCGCCTTCGATGGAACCATAAAAGTTCCTTTAACAACGACGCCATCACCGATAACAACGCTTTCTAGTGAATCAGATTGATTAGACATAGCATCTCCTTAAGTGGAATCTTATCAAACATTTGATACAAATGAACTTTTTTACAGAAGGTATTGATTCTATTGAATTAATTTATGATGGATTAACAACAAGGGGAAATTGAACCTCCTCCTAAATATACAAAATAAGTATTATTTTTTATGCAGTTAATAAATAACCTCCATTTTGGTACATATTTCAGTACATTTAAATCATTGAAAATATTTATTGCCTTGACAAATGATCTAAA
>SHXN01000028.1 GCA_009693305.1 Limnohabitans sp. | reverse complement strand
CAGTGTTGCTGACCGGCGCAAAGGGCTCAATGAGCGAAACCAAGTCAGCCCACGGAACAACCAGGTTCATCTCCTCCAAAAACTCACGCTTACGCGTACGCTTGGTGACCAATTCAAATCCGGTGCTGGCAAAGGTGGTTTGTTTCATCAACCTATAACGCTTGTGTCACGCCTTTGGATGACTTACGATGAGACTTTTGCAGAGAATCCCTAGGTATGACCTTAGGCACAACGGCCACGGCTTGCGGCGAGATTATTTTATGTGCAACCGCTTATGGTTTTAGTCCGCCTGAATTGATCAATGTCGTCGCTTCTTGTTCGGCCGCTTTATTTGCATTGTTGATGTTTCAATTTATCAAAGAGCGTCCTGTCCATATTACGCAAATCTTTGACTTAATCACTCTTGCAGGCATTTATGCGTTGTTTAATGCTTTATTTCATCACATGGCTTGGGCTTATACAGATCCCAATCAATTGATTTCTGTGGCACAGTTGCCCATCATGGAGGTAGGCGATTTTGTCGGTGCCATATTGGGCGCTTTTATACTTGTACGAATAGCCAATCTAATGGGCTTAACAAAAATTGCAAAAAGCCGATCCGAAAAAAATTAATGAGCACCTCGTTTGCCGCGCGTCAGATCAACGCCTAATTGTTTGAGTTTGCGATAAAGATGCGTGCGCTCAAGCCCGGTTTTTTCTGCAACCCGCGTCATTGAACCGCCTTCTTTTGCCAAATGATATTCAAAATAGGCCTTCTCAAATGCGTCGCGCGCCTCTCGCAAGGGCTGACTCAAATCAAAGGTTTGTTGACTCGACCACGCATGAACTTCGCGATGATTGATAGAGGCGTATTCGGTATGCGGTTGCACGCTGCTTGACGGCGTCTGAGCAGAGGTCGTTGAATGCGCAACGAGGCTTGATACAGCAGATTTGAGAATAGGTTTTCGTGCAAGACCCGTTTCAACGGCCTTTAAAAGCTTTTGCATGGTGATGGGTTTTTCTAAAAACGCCAATGCCCCAATGCGTGTAGCCTCTACAGCGGTGTCAATGGTGGCGTGTCCACTCATCATAATGACGGGCATATTGAGCTGACCTGCGGTCGACCATTCTTTGAGCAAACTCACGCCATCGGTGTCGGGCATCCAAATATCGAGCAAGACCAAGTCAGGTCGAAATTGCAAGCGCGCGGCTCTAGCTTGGGCGGCGTTTTCAGCCAACTCGACCTGATGCCCTTCGTCATTCAAAATTTCGAACAACAAATCGCGTATACCTAATTCGTCATCTACTACTAATATCGTTGCCATTTTTTAATTCCATGCCTTGAGTGTTGCTATTGTGCCACCTGAAAGGATAAGGATACTTGCGCCCCTATCACTTGTCCATCTTGTAACCGATTTTTTAAATCGATGCGAGCGCCGTGATCATCGGCGATTTTTTTTACCACCGCCAGTCCCAAACCCGTACCTTTGGATTTGGTGGTGACGTATGGCTCGAAAGCCCGTTTGAGCACCCCGTCAGGAAATCCAGTTCCGCCATCAATCACACTCATTCGAACCCTGTGCGATGCATCGCGCCAATCGGTTCGCAAAACCACATGGGAGTCTAGTTCGCTTGGCGTTGCCTCCTGTGCATTTTGCAGCAAGTTGTGAATAACTTGGCGGATTTGCTGATCATCGCCCAAAATTTTTGGCAAATCTGCGGCCAAATCCGTTTGAACCATTGCGTGCAATGTACCATTTTCTGCTTCATACAACTGCAAAACATCGTTAACCAATTGATTCAGATCCAGTGGTTGCAGTTGAGCATGGGGCAAACGCGCGTAATCGCGAAATTCATTGACCAATCGTTTCATTGCATCCACCTGATCGACGATTGTTTTAACCGACTTATCAAGTATCAACATTTCGGGTTGTTGTAACTTACCCCCCAACTTCATCGCTAAACGCTCAGCAGAGAGTTGAATCGGCGTGAGCGGATTTTTAATTTCATGCGCTAAACGCCGCGCCACCTCGCCCCATGCTTGAGCACGCTGTGCGGAAACGATTTCTGAAATGTCATCAAACACCAAAAGCCACTCACCACTAGGTAGCACCGCTCCACGCGCAACCAAAGTAACGCCTTTGCCCATGGTTTGTTGAATCGAAGTGGCTGCCTCGCTGTCATCTGCTTGTAAGTCAAAAGAATGTTGCCAATGATCAAAACCATGTTGAAATTGTTCACCAACAAATTGCTCAAACTGCGTCAACACTTGTTGAGCAAATGTTTCCATCCCTGTTATTTTTAAAAACGTTTGATGCTCATAGACGGCCATCGGAACTCGCAAGATGCGAGTGGCCGCAGGATTAGAGGACAACACTTCGCCTTGGTTGGATAATAAAATCATGCCCGCGGTCATGTTATCCAAAATGGTTTGTAGATGCGCGCGCGATAAATCAACCTGCAGCATGCTTTGCTCAACAGACACTCGCGCTTCTAATAATTGTTGCGTCATGCGTGCAAATGAACGTGTTAATCCATCGAGCTCATCGCGCCCCTGCAAAACTGCTTTTGGGCTTAAATCACCTTCGGCAACCTCTCGCACGCCCTCGGCCAATAACAACAACGGACGCGCCAACTGATTGCCCAATAAAACCGCCAATAAGACCGCACCCAACACGGCCAAAAATAGAGTCAGCGTTAATGTGCCCACATACATTCGCTTGAGTCCCTCACGCGCCAATGATTTTTCTTGATATTCGCGACTGGCCTCTAAAACCGACTGCGCATTGGACACCAGTGCCACAGGCAGGTTTTGAATCACTTGAAGTACGCGATTGTCTGATCGCAAATCGAGTTTGGGTTGATTGACTTGCACCAACACTTGAATGCGTGGTTTGAAGCCTTGATTTTTTAATCCTTCATCCAAGCCTTCAATCTGCCGAACAAGTCCACCGCTTTTCACACGTCGCCAATCGTTGCTATGGGGTTTTTCTGGATTCAACTGATAGCGACTCGCACCTGCACTGGCGATCGGTGTTGTGTTGGAAGACCAAAGCACCATATCAGTGACGCCCGTTTGCTGTACCCATTTTTCTAATACAAGGGACGCATTTTGATCTTCAATCGATGACATTTCTGACGCAGCCAATTTGGATTTGCTGGTCAACTCTTGCGCCATCGAATCTAAGCTGGTGCGTGTGAGATTAAGCCCTGCTTCTAATGCGCCCTCTACCTTGTCATCAAACCAAGCTTCAATCGATCGTGTGACGAATTGATATGAAACGCCATAGATCAAAATACCAGGAACAATTCCAACCAATGCAAAAATCGCTGTCAATTTAACCAGCAATTGACTGCCAAATTTTCCTTGCTTAACGCGCTTGGCTAAGCGCCATGCAAACCATCCAATCACTAAAAATAAAAAAACTGCAACAACACCATTGAGAATAAAAAGACTGGTGTAGTACTGCTCATAGAGGTCCCAGTTTTGGGTGGCTTGCGTGAGTAAAAAAAGCAAGATGAGTGTTAAGGCCACCACAATCGCAACGCCTGCGATCAAGGTCCATTGTTGTTGCGATTGAAGCGCGACTGCCGGCTTTTTGGGCTCGCTCACTTGATAGGCTCCAACGCCCACATTTGTTGATGATTGAGGTTGAGCGTCCAATCACTGGCGCCTAATGCGCCAATTTGTAAGGGGCGAGGCAACTGCGTTAAATCTAATTTGAAATTCACTTCCAGTTGATATTTGGTGTCGGCTTCGATTTGATTGGCGTCCGCTATGCGCCAGCGATTGAAGCGACGCAATGCGGCCAAGGCTTCGACTTGGCTATCAAAGCTTTGACCAAACACAACGCCCAAGCCTGTTTGTGTGATGGGCTCACCCGAAATATGTACACGCCATCTTCTGGACAAGGGCTGAAAACTCAAACGCATATAGCGTTCAATTTGCACTATTTTTTTGTTTGTCCAATACCAACGCTCTTTGACGATGTCACAGCGCAATACAAAATTGAGCGGAACGCCTTTGGCTAAGGCTTCTTCGGCGCTGGGTGGCAACTCAAAATTGAGGCTCGCACCCATATAAAAACCATCGCCTTGACGTTCTATTTTTAGGTCTTGAAGGGTTAGCGGCTGTGCGTGTAAAGTTGGGGTTATCGATAAAGTGGTTAAAAAAACCGCAATCAAGAACCACATAGTATGAGCCGCCTTGTCTCGCCATCGCCAAAGCTCAATCGGTTTTCTGAAGTAGCGCGTAGAAAAATCCATCATGATCACTGATTGCATTGTCTTGCACCTCGCCCCTTGCACCTGTAATTTTTGGGATTAAATGGCCCGGTGAGGGCAAGATAGCCGCCTGTGTGTTGTGTGTAAGAAACGCTTGTACGACATCCTGACCCTCGGCATGGAACACCGAGCAGGTACAAAATAAGAGCAGGCCACTGGGTGCCAGAAGTGGCCACAAACTTTCGAGCATTCTCGACTGCTGCTGGGCCAAAGCAGCGATATCGCTCTCACGCCTGAGCCATCGAATATCGGGGTGCCTGCGCACAATGCCCGAAGCCGAACAGGGTGCGTCTAACAATATCGCGTCAAAAAGCTTTCGATCCCACCAGACATCGGTGTCTTGGGCGTCTGCGGTTACCACTTTGGCTTGCAAGCCCAAACGCTGAAGGTTCTCATTGATTTTGAGACAACGCCTGTCATCGATATCCAAGGCGAGCACTTCACAGTCCATGATTTCAAGCAGATGCGCGGTTTTGCCGCCAGGCGCTGCACACGCATCCAAAATTCGCCATTTTTTAATCGGCTTTTGATGGAGTTGCTCTTTCAACAATGAAGCGGCTCTTTGAGCACCCAAGTCTTGTACCGAACACAAACCATCTAAAAATCCAAGTATTTGATGCACGGGAAGCGGTTGATGCAATACCAAACCAAATTCACCCACAGGCGTTGATGGCATACCTGCATCCAGCCAAATTTTTAGTAACTCGTTGACCGTCATGCGCTTTGTATTCACGCGCAAAGTCATCGGTGCGGGAGAATTGTTTGCAAGCAAAATATCTTGCCATTGCTCTGGGTAATCTTTTTGGTGTTGATGAATCCACCATTCAGGGTGATTCCATTGCGCGAGCAATAAAGTGTGCGCCTCTTTTAGCAAAGCATCTTGCTCTAGCAAAAACCTTCGCAAACAAGCATTGATAAATGGCGCGCTATTTTTTAGAAGACGAGATTTTTTGGCGGCATCTACTGTTTGACTCACCAAGGTATGCGGCGGATACATCAGCGCTTTTTCATCACACGCCAATGCCAATGCTGTACACAACAACGCTTCAACTGGTTTTTGTGGCGATTGTTTGGCCAGTTTTTTTAAAAGCGTTTGTGCAAGTCCCAATCGTCTCAACACATGAAACAACAAAGCCTGCACACCAGGGCGCAAAGGTGAAGAAATTTTTTCTAAAACTTGATTGGCCGATTGACCCTTTTGAACATCAGATAACGCTTGCGCGGTTAACAACAATTGCTGCCACAGCGGCGCATTTTTTTCATTGCTCATTGCAAAATATGTGCGGTCTCAAATTGAAAAATTTTCGCTAAAAAATTCGCTGGCACTTGTGAAATGGCTGCGTTGTAATCAACGATGGCTTGATTGAATCGTTCCATATCGGGCTGAGTCAATACTCCAAGCTCTTGCCATCTTTGTTTAAGCTCGTCAGGTACAGATACATAGTACACATCCGGGTGAGTGAGCTCTTGCCAGGCCGACTTTAATTCCGACTCGCAAGCCAAGAGCTCTAGCGCAGATGAAATCAACAAAGGATGCTCGTGCATGCGAGCAACGGCCATTGCGCAATGACTGGCTGCGACTTGTAAACGCGTCCAATGCGACGCGCCCATTTCGGGGGGCACGGCTGAGCGCCATCCATACGGTGCTGTTGCGGCGGCCGTAATGGCTTCTTGAACCAAGTCTTGGTATTTCATTAATAAAATTTCAAGAGTGAAATAACGCTGACATACCAATGCGCGCAATCTCACCATTCGGTTATAGGCGCCTAAAAACCAAAACAATAAAAGAGCAAGGAATAGCCAAAACCACCAAGCGTATAAAAACATGCTTAGCTACCTTTTATTAAGTTTGTTCAATCACCGCCTCAGAAAACAAAGGCCCTTGCGCGCCCTTGTTTATTCTGCAGCGGGTTCTTGATCAACCACTGCGCTCGACTCGTTGGCTAGCGCCAACTCTTCGGCTTCTGAGTCTGCAATCGCATGTCTTTCCGCTTCGTCCATCGCGTCTTTGACTTTGCGTGCGCGGTGATAGGCCATACCACTGCCCGCAGGAATCAATCGACCCACAATGACGTTTTCTTTGAGTCCACGCAACTCGTCGCGCTTGCCCATGATGGCCGCTTCGGTGAGTACACGTGTGGTCTCTTGGAAAGATGCCGCACTGATGAAACTGTCGGTTGACAACGATGCCTTGGTGATACCGAGCAACAAGTTGCTGAAAGTTGCAGGAATTTTTCCTTCTTTCAATAATGCTTCGTTAGTGTTGAGAATTTCGGAACGCTCCACTTGCTCGCCAGCAATATAGTTAGCGTCACCTGCATTTTCAACAACAACACGACGCAACATCTGACGAACAATCACTTCAATGTGTTTGTCGTTGATCTTCACGCCTTGCAAACGATAGACGTCTTGCACTTCGTCAACGATGTAACGCGCCAACTCTTCCATGCCGAGCAAACGCAAGATGTCTTGTGGATCGGCTGGACCGTCCACAATGTTTTCACCTTTGTTAACCACTTGGCCTTCGTGCACGATGATGTTTTTCTCTTTGGGAATGAGTTCTTCCCACACTTCACCATCAGGGTCTGTGATTTGCAAACGAATCTTTCCTTTGGTTTCTTTACCGTAGGAAACAGTACCTGTGAGTTCTGCCAACACGCCCTTGTCTTTGGGTGAACGCGCTTCGAACAACTCGGCCACACGCGGTAAACCACCGGTGATGTCGCGGGTTTTTTGACCTTCAACAGGAATACGCGCCAAGACTTCGCCCGGGCCCACTTCTTGACCGTCACGAACTTGAATCAACGCGCCCACTTGGAAGCCAATGGTCACGGAGTGATCGGTGCCAGGAATTTTTACTTCTTTGCCAGCTGCATCAATCAACTTCACTTGGGGCCTCACCACTTTGGTGGAGCCACGACGCTTAGGATCGATCACCACCAATGTTGAAAGGCCTGTGACTTCGTCCAATTGCTTGGCAACAGTGAGTCCTTCTTCGACATTTTCAAATCGCGTTTGACCTGCAAACTCAGTGATGACGGGTCGTGTTAATGGATCCCAATTAGCCAAAATAGTTCCGGCTTTGATCGATTGATTGGGCTTGATGGCCAAAATCGCGCCATAAGGCACTTTGTGGCGCTCGCGCTCGCGACCGGTTTCATCTTGAATCAAGATTTCGCCTGAACGAGAAATAACGACCAACTCACCTTTGCTATTGGTGACATAGCGCATGGTGGAATTAAATCCAATCACACCATTGGATTTGGCGTCGACGCTTGAAGCAACGGCTGCACGCGAAGCTGCACCACCAATGTGGAATGTGCGCATGGTCAACTGTGTTCCTGGCTCACCAATTGATTGAGCGGCAATAACACCGACTGCTTCGCCCACGTTGATAAGACCACCACGACCTAAGTCGCGGCCATAACACTTGGCACACAAACCAAATCGTGTATCGCAGTTGAGTGCAGTGCGAACTTTGATTTCGTCAACACCCAAAGCTTCTAATACATCGATGCTGTCTTCGTCGAGCATATCGCCAGCGTGGACCAACACTTTTTGTGTTTCAGGGTTGAGGATGTCTTCTGCTGCTATACGACCCAAAATACGATCGCGCAAAGATTCAATCACTTCACCGCCTTCAACAATAGCGCGCATGAGCTGACCATTGCTTGTGAAGCAATCGTCTTCAATCACCACCAAGTCTTGTGTCACATCAACCAAACGACGTGTGAGATAACCTGAGTTGGCTGTTTTAAGAGCGGTATCGGCCAAACCTTTACGCGCACCGTGTGTTGAGATGAAGTACTGCAACACATTGAGACCTTCACGGAAGTTAGCCGTGATCGGTGTTTCAATAATGGAGCCATCCGGCTTGGCCATCAAACCACGCATACCCGCCAATTGACGAATCTGTGCAGCGGAACCACGCGCGCCTGAGTCGGCCATCATATAAATAGAGTTGAACGATTCTTGCTCAACTTCTTTGCCATGACGATCGATGGTTTTTTCTTTGCGTAATTGGTCCATCATCACTTTAGACACCGCGTCACCCGCTTTGCCCCAAATGTCAACAACCTTGTTGTAACGCTCGCCAGCAGTCACTAAACCAGAAACATATTGCTGTTCAATGTCTTTGACTTCTTTTTCAGACGCAGCAATGATGGCGTGCTTTTCGTGAGGCACCAACATGTCATCAATGGCAATTGAAATGCCTGCGCGTGTGGCCAAACGGAAACCGTATTGCAACAATTTGTCTGCAAACACAACGGTTTCTTTGAGGCCGCACTTACGGAATGATGTGTTGATGAGTCGAGAAATTTCTTTCTTTTTAAGCGCTTTGTTAAGGTTGTCAAATGCCAAACCTTTGGGCAAAATTTCTGACAACAAAGCACGACCCACGGTGGTCTCACGCATCACTTGTGAAGAAACGAACTCATTGGTTTCTTTGTCTTTGTTCCACTCGGTGAGTCGAACGCTGATTTTGGCGGTTAATTCGACAACGCCTGCTTCTAAAGCGCGTTCCATTTCGGCCAAGTCGGCAAACACCATGCCTTCGCCTTTGCCGTTGGTGCGCTCGCGGGTTGTGTAATACAAACCAAGCACCACGTCTTGCGAAGGAACGATGGAGGGTTCGCCACTGGCAGGGAACAACACGTTGTTGGATGCGAGCATGAGCGTGCGCGCTTCCATTTGTGCTTCCACTGACAATGGAATGTGAACCGCCATTTGGTCACCGTCAAAATCGGCGTTGAACGCAGAACACACCAAGGGGTGTAACTGAATCGCCTTGCCTTCAATCAAAATAGGCTCAAACGCTTGAATGCCTAATCGATGCAGTGTTGGTGCACGATTGAGCAACACGGGATGCTCTTTGATGACCTCTTCCAAAATATCCCACACCACTGCAGTGCCAGCTTCAACTTCTTTTTTAGCCGCCTTGATGGTGGTTGCAATACCCATCGCTTCTAATCGCGAAAAGATAAAGGGCTTGAACAATTCCAAGGCCATTAACTTGGGCAATCCACACTGATGCAGTTTGAGTGTAGGACCGACGGTAATCACAGAGCGCCCTGAGTAATCGACGCGCTTGCCCAACAAGTTTTGACGGAAACGACCGCTCTTACCTTTGATCATGTCGGCCAAAGATTTGAGCGCACGTTTGTTAGCACCTGTCATGGCTTTGCCGCGACGCCCGTTATCGAGCAATGAATCCACCGATTCTTGCAACATGCGCTTTTCATTGCGCGCAATGATTTCAGGTGCTTTGAGTTCGAGTAATCGACGCAAACGACTGTTACGGTTGATCACGCGACGGTACAAGTCGTTGAGGTCGGATGTTGCAAAACGTCCGCCATCCAATGGCACCAAGGGGCGCAAATCGGGTGGCAACACAGGCAACACAGACAACACCATCCACTCCGGTTTGATACCAGATTTTTTGAACGCTTCCAACACTTTGAGTCGCTTGGAATTTTTCTTGACCTTGACTTCAGAACCTGTGAGGTCTCCGCGCAAACGCTCAATCTCTAAATCGATTTCGATGCTCTCGAGCAAATCGCGAATGCCTTCAGCGCCCATCTTGGCGGTGAATTCGTCACCCAACTCACGTTTTTGTGTGTCGTATTCGTCTTCGGTGAGGATGCCGTATTTTTTGATTGCAGACATGCCTGGATCTGTCACCACATACGCTTCAAAATAAAGCACACGCTCAATGTCACGCAAAGTCATGTCCAACACCAAACCCAAACGGCTTGGCAAGGACTTTAAAAACCAAATGTGCGCGCAAGGTGCCGCTAAGTCGATGTGACCCATGCGATCACGACGCACTTTGGTTTGTGTGACTTCAACGCCACACTTTTCGCAAATCACGCCACGGTGCTTGAGGCGTTTGTATTTGCCGCACAAACATTCGTAGTCTTTGATGGGGCCAAAAATTTTGGCGCAAAACAAACCGTCGCGCTCGGGCTTGAACGTGCGGTAGTTGATGGTTTCAGGTTTTTTGACTTCGCCAAAAGACCATGAACGGATCTTCTCTGGAGAAGCCATGCCGATTTTGATGGCATCAAAATGCTCATCGGGGGTGAACTGTTTGAACAGGTCGAGTAATGATTTCATAATTTCAATCCTTAGGAACGCACAAGTTCAATATCGATGCCGAGTGAACGGATTTCCTTGACCAACACGTTGAACGATTCGGGCATGCCCGCTTCGATCGCGTGTTCGCCTTTGACAATGCTTTCGTACACCTTGGTACGACCCTGCACGTCGTCGGATTTGACGGTCAGCATTTCTTGCAAAGTGTAGGAAGCGCCATACGCTTCGAGCGCCCACACCTCCATCTCGCCAAAACGTTGCCCACCAAACTGCGCCTTGCCACCCAGCGGTTGCTGTGTGACCAAGCTGTAAGGCCCTGTTGAACGGGCATGCATCTTGTCGTCCACCAAATGGTGAAGTTTGAGTACGTGCATATAACCGACGGTGACAGGTCGCTCGAATGCGTCGCCCGTGCGTCCGTCATTCAGTTGTGCTTGTGTGCGTGTGCTGGTAAGTCCCTTGGCCTTTGCCACTTCTTCGGGATAACCCAAGCGCAACATCTCGCGAATTTCTTCTTCTGAGGCACCATCAAACACAGGCGTTGCAAATGGAATACCAGCCGATAGGTTGTGTGCCATTTCAACAATTTCTGCGTCTTTCATTATTGCAAGCTCTTCCTTGCGACCCGATTTGTTGTAAATGTTTTCCATGAACGAGCGCAACTCGGTTGCCTTGGCTTGCTCTTGCAACATATCGCCTAAACGCTGACCGATGCCTTTGGCGGCCCAGCCCAAATGCACTTCAAGAACTTGACCCACGTTCATGCGTGAAGGTACGCCCAATGGATTGAGCACGATGTCACACGGTGTGCCGTCTGTCATGTAAGGCATGTCTTCAACGGGAACTATTTTGGAGACCACACCTTTGTTACCGTGACGACCCGCCATCTTGTCACCGGGTTGCAAACGACGCTTAACGGCCAAATAGACTTTGACCATTTTGAGAACGCCTGCTGGTAACTCATCGCCTTGTGTTAATTTTTTGCGTTTTTCTTCAAACGCCAAATCAAAACTGTGACGCGTTTGTGCAAGCGCATTTTTGATGCTCTCGAGTTGCATCGCCACATCTTCATCAGCGGGACGAATATCAAACCAATGGAATTTTTCGAGGGACTCTAAATAAGCTTTGTCGATGGTGTTGCCCTTGGCCAATTTTTTAGGGCCCCCATTGGCTGCTTTGCCGTCGAGTAGTTTTTCAATACGGTCGAATGCATCGGCTTCCACAATTCTCAATTGATCAGTAAGGTCAAGGCGGAAACGTTTGAGTTCGTCGTCAATAATTTGTTGTGCACGTTTGTCGCGAACAATGCCTTCACGAGTAAACACTTGCACGTCAATGACGGTACCTTGCGAGCCTTGATCAACACGCAAGGATGTGTCTTTCACGTCGGATGCTTTTTCACCAAAGATGGCGCGCAATAATTTTTCTTCTGGTGTGAGTGTGGTTTCACCCTTGGGAGTGACCTTACCCACCAACACGTCGCCCGGTTGAACTTCCGCACCAACATAAATAATGCCAGAGTCATCCAAACGATTGAGTTGTGTGTCTGCCAAGTTAGGAATGTCTCGGCTGATTTCTTCTGCGCCCAATTTGGTGTCACGCGACATCACCACCAACTCTTCAATGTGAATCGATGTGTAACGATCTTCGGCGACCACGCGCTCACTGATGAGAATCGAGTCTTCGAAGTTGTAGCCGTTCCATGGCATAAACGCGATCAACATGTTTTGACCTAAAGCCAATTCACCTAAATCGGTTGATGCGCCATCGGCCACCACATCGCCCTTGGCTAATTTGTCGCCACGTTTGACGATGGGTCGCTGATGGATGTTGGTGTTTTGATTGGAGCGTTGGTATTTGATGAGGTTGTAAATATCCACACCTACTTCGCCTGCTTGTGTTTCGGAATCATTAACACGAACCACAATGCGAATCGCATCAACATAATCAACCACACCGCCACGAAGCGCAGTCACCACTGTGCCTGAGTCAATGGCAGCAACGCGCTCGATACCTGTACCCACAAACGCTTTTTCTGGACGCAACACAGGCACCGCTTGACGTTGCATGTTGGCACCCATCAACGCGCGATTGGCGTCGTCGTGCTCAAGAAAAGGCACCAGCGATGCGGCTACTGAAACAATTTGAGCAGGCGACACATCCATGTATTGAATGCGATCGGCCGAACACAAAATGGATTCGCCTTTTTCACGCGCAGAAACCAAGTCACCTGTTAAACGATCTTCTTTATCAAGCAATGCATTGGCCTGCGCAATCACATACTTGCCTTCTTCAATCGCAGACAAATAATCGATTTGCATCGTGACCTTGCCCTCAACAACGCGACGATAAGGCGTCTCGATAAATCCATACTCATTCAAACGGGCATAAAGCGCCAATGAGTTAATCAAACCGATGTTTGGGCCTTCAGGTGTTTCGATTGGACACACACGACCGTAGTGGGTTACGTGTACATCTCGCACTTCAAAGCCTGCACGCTCACGCGTTAAACCGCCTGGGCCTAAGGCAGACACACGACGCTTGTGCGTGATCTCTGACAAAGGATTGGTTTGATCCATAAACTGACTCAACTGTGACGCGCCAAAGAATTCTTTTAGCGAAGCTGAAATCGGTTTGGAGTTGATGAGGTCATGCGGCATGAGTGGCTCTTGCTCGGCTTGACCCAAACGCTCTTTGACCGCTTTTTCGATACGTGCAAGACCTGTTCTGAATTGGTTTTCGGCCAACTCGCCCACACAACGAACGCGACGATTGCCCAAGTGATCGATGTCATCGACTTCACCACGGCCATTGCGCAAGTCAACCAAGATTTTGACAACGGCCAAAATATCTTCGTTGCTGAGTACCATGGATCCTTCGCTGTTGTCGCGTCCAACGCGTGCGTTGAACTTCATGCGACCCACGCGAGACAAATCGTAGGTGTCGGGGTTGTAGAACAAACGCTGAAACAAAGCCTGAACAGCATCTTCGGTGGGCGGCTCGCCAGGACGCATCATGCGATAGATGGCAACGCGCGCATTGAATTCGTCGACGGTTTCGTCACTGCGCAATGTTTGCGAAATGTACGCGCCTTGATCGAGCTCGTTGGTGTAAATACATTGCAAATCTTGAATGCCACTGCTGCGCAATTTTTTGAGCAGCACTTCGGTGAGTTCGTCATTGCTTTTGGCGATGATTTCTCGGGTTTCTGCATCCACGATGTCACGCGCCACAACGCGTCCAACCAAAAAGTCTTCAGGAACGCTGATGTGTGTGGTGTTGGTTGTTTCGAGTTCGCGTGTCTGGCGTGCCGTAATGCGCTTGTCTTTTGCAACAATTACTTTGCCAGACTTGTCGGTGATATCAAAACGGGCAACTTCGCCGCGCAAACGCTCTGCGACAAATTCCATTTGTGCGCCGCTGTCCATCAAACGGAAATTGTCGTTTACAAAGAAATTGGCAAGAATCGCCCCAGGCGTCAGGCCAATGGCTTTGAGCAAAATCGTGACGGGCATCTTGCGACGACGGTCAACGCGGAAATACAAAATATCCTTGGGATCGAATTCAAAATCAAGCCATGAACCGCGATAAGGAATGATGCGAGCGCTGAACAACAATTTGCCAGAGCTGTGTGTTTTGCCTTTGTCGTGTTCAAAGAAAACGCCAGGCGAGCGGTGCAACTGAGACACAATCACTCGCTCTGTTCCGTTGATGATGAATGAGCCTTTGTCTGTCATGAGCGGTACTTCGCCCATATAGACTTCTTGCCCTTTGACTTCTTTCACCACCTTAGATTGCGGTGTTGATGAGTCACGATCATAAATAATGAGTTGTACACGAGCGCGCACAGCAGAACCAAATGTGAGTCCGCGCGTTTGGCATTCGCGCACATCAAATGCGGCCTTGGCCAAGTTGTATTCTAAAAATTTCATCTCCACAAAACCGTTGTGTGAGATGATAGGAAAAGCCGCTTCAAAAGCCGCTTGTAAACCTTCGGGTGTGCGTTTTTTGGGAGCTACATCTGCTTGTAAAAATGCGGTGTACGCATCTTTTTGCATTTGCAACAAGTATGGAACTTCTAATACGCTGTCGCGGTTTCCAAAACTTTTGCGGATTCGCTTGCGTTCAGTGAATGTGTAGGGCATGAGTTCTCCGGGCATGATTCTCTCGGCGACTGAAGCCTAGCAAATTGCAACAACTTGCGAGACGTTCTTGGCGGCTGGCCACTACCAGCGTTGGCGGACGGTTGCGCATTGCACGCAACCCGAACCAAGGTTCTTCTGCAGTCAGATCAGAAGACACTCGAAAATAAAAAAATTATTTTCGGCTGTGCTCTGAATACAAAAAAGGGTTTTTAAGCCCTTTTGCGATATTGAACTGAACCCAATTACTTGAGTTCGGCCTTTGCACCAGCTTCTTCGAGTTTCTTTTTGGCGGCTTCAGCATCAGCTTTAGCAACGCCTTCTTTAACCGCTTTGGGAGCACCGTCAACCAAGTCTTTGGCTTCCTTGAGGCCCAAGCCTGTGATTTCACGAACGGCTTTAATGACAGACACTTTATTGGCGCCTGCTTCAAGCAACATCACGTTGAATTCGGTTTTCTCTTCAGCTTCAGCTACGCCACCACCATCTGCAGCAGCAGGAGCTACCATTGCCGCGGCGCTGACACCAAATTTCTCTTCGATGGCTTTCACCAATTCGTTAAGTTCCATCACCGTCATGCTATCGAGTGCGGTTAAAAATGAGTCTTTATCGAATGCCATTTTGATTTCCTAACAATTACTAAGCCATAAAAATATGGCGAATTTGAACAATGTGTTGCACGCCCATTAGGCGGCAACCGCTTCGCCTTTTTTTGCAGCCAATGCACCCAACACCACGGCGGTGCGAGACATAGGCGACATCAGCAAGCCACAAAGTTGCGCCAACAACACCGGTTTAGCGGGGATGCTCGCCAACTGTTTAACGCCATTGACGTCTAAAGCTTTGCCCGCTAATGCACCACCGCGAATCACCAATTTGTCATTGGTTTTTGCGAAGTCTGCTACTACTTTGGCAGCAGCAACTGCATCAACAGAAAAGCCATAGATAAGCGGGCCGGTCATCTGGTCTGCAACAATTTCAAATGCGCTACCTGCAACAGCACGGCGAGCCAATGTGTTTTTCAACACACTGAGCGATACACCATTGCTGCATGCGTTGGCGCGCAGTTTGATCATGTCAGCGACCGTGATGCCGCGATATTCCGCCATCACCAGCGTTTGAGCTTGCGCGGCAAGACCAGACACCTCAGAGATAACGGCTTCTTTCTCACTGCGATTCAGACTCAAGGTCTTCTCCTTTAACAAGTGCCTTGGGATGACTCCCTTGGCACACCTGGTTTCAGCGACCTAACTATTGAGGATATGTATCCTCTAGCAGCGGGATCGCCATCTGCGTCGGCTGATGGATTAAGTGCAACTGAGTTGCACGCCAACGGTCTTGGATGGCTCGCTTTTGTGTTTTGCAACACTTGGCGACCCACCGCTTTGAACAACACTGAAATGTCATTCAAAAATTTTTGAAGCGCGCAGACATTTGCGCTTCAAACCAAACGCTTACGCGCTCAGTGTTTGTGTATCCACACGCACGCCCACACCCATGGTGGAAGACAGTGCTAATTTGCGCAAAAACACGCCTCTGCTGGTGGCTGGTTTTGCTTTGTTAAGCGCGTCAACCAATGCAGCCAAGTTGCCTTTAAGTTTGTCGGTATCAAATGAACGACGACCAATGGTGGCGTGAACAATACCGGCTTTGTCAACGCGGAATTGAACTTGACCTGCTTTGGCGTTTTTAACTGCTGTTGCAACGTCGGGTGTTACGGTTCCCACTTTAGGGTTTGGCATCAAACCGCGTGGCCCCAGAATTTGACCCAGTGTGCCCACAACGCGCATCGCGTCTGGAGCAGCGATCACCACATCGAATGGCATGTCACCAGCTTTGACGCGAGCGGCCAAATCGTCCATACCCACCACATCGGCACCAGCGGCTTTTGCTTCTTCAGCTTTTGCACCCTGTGCAAACACAGCCACACGTGCTGTTTTGCCTGTACCGTTTGGCATCACAACTGCGCCACGAACCACTTGGTCTGATTTTTTTGCATCAATACCGAGTTGAACAGCAACGTCGATTGATTCGTCAAACTTGGCTGTTGCACTTTCTTTAACAATCGCTAATGCATCGGTGACGGCATACAACTTGTTGCTATCAACTTTGCCAGCGTATGTTTTTTGTCTTTTAGTGAGCTTGGTCATTTACACGCCCTCCACAGTCACGCCCATGGAGCGAGCAGAACCAGCGATGGTGCGAACAGCAGCGTCCAAATCAGCAGCCGTCATATCGGGCATTTTTGCTTTGGCGATGTCTTCGAGTTGCGCACGAGTGATCTTGCCAACCTTGTCCACATGAGGCTTTGAAGAGCCTTTGGTTAATTTGATGGCTTTCTTAATCAAGGTTGTCGCTGGAGGCGTCTTGATAATGAAAGTGAATGACTTATCTGCAAATGCGGTAATCACCACAGGCAGAGGAAGTCCAAGTTCTACACCTTGGGTCTGTGCATTAAATGCTTTACAGAACTCCATGATGTTGAGGCCACGTTGACCCAATGCAGGGCCAATCGGAGGCGATGGATTGGCTTTACCAGCTGGCACTTGCAGCTTGATGAATCCGACGATTTTTTTCGCCATGCTTTTCTCCTTACGGGTACAAATGCTGTTTGACGAGCTCCCTGGGGTTAACGACTCTGACTTCGCAATTCAGCACCGAGTCGGAGAGCGCTGAAAATGTTTTTTGAGTCAAGAATCAGGTTTTTTCAACCTGTCCAAATTCGAGTTCGACTGGCGTTGATCGACCAAAAATAGTGACCGATACACGCACTTTGTTTTTTTCGTAATTGACCTCTTCAACCGTACCATTGAAGTCGGTGAATGGACCGTCTTTGACGCGAACAAACTCACCCGCCATGAATTCGACTTTGTGGCGAGGCTTTTCTGTTCCCTCTCGCATTTGACTCACAATTTTGATCACGTCTTGCTCTGAAATAGGAGACGGGCGATTTTTTGCGCCACCAACAAAACCCGTGACCTTGTTGGTGTGTTTCACCAAATGCCATGACTCGTCGTCCATGATCATTTCAACCAACACATAGCCTGGGAAAAAACGACGCTCTGTTGTTTTGCGTTGGCCGTTTTTCATCTCCACCACTTCTTCGGTGGGAACTAAAAAGCGACCGAATTTGCTTTGCATGCCTGCGCGTTTAATGCGTTCTGCGATGTTGCGCTCCACTGCTTTTTCCATACCTGAATAAGCGTGCACAACATACCAACGCATATCTGGGTGCGCGGGTGCGGCCGACACAATGGAAGCAACCGATGTATGAGGAATTTGTGGCGTTTCAGTCATTATTTTTTCCATCCTAAGATGAGGTCGTAGAACACCCACTCTAAAGTTTTATCGGTGAACCACAAAAAGATGGCCATGATGACCGCAAAGCCAAAAACATAAGCGGTCATTTGTATGGCCTCTTTGCGAGTTGGCCATACAACTTTTTGTACTTCACGCCATGCATCGCGACCAAAGGCAACAAATTGTTGGCCTGGTGTTGAATACAAAAAAATGACAACTGCAAATACCAAACAAGCGATGAGTGCGGCCCACTGCGCAATCACGCCTTGCTGACTCAGCAAATAAAACGCGGCAACAGCACCCAGCACCAACAACGCAGAAGCGGCCAGTTTGGCCTTGTCAGCTGTTGTGGTAACTGTTTCGATGTTTGCAGAAGACATTCTTGATGATTGGGTTAAGTTAAAAAATGATTCACTTGAGACACTGAAGCCCATCAACAAGTTGACGGGCTTTGAATACCACCTCAGCAATTAAGTCGGGGGGGCAGGGGCAGAGGGAATCGAACCCCCAACCTTCGGTTTTGGAGACCGACGCTCTGCCAATTGAGCTATACCCCTTCGGTTACTCCATGATCTTTGCAACAACGCCTGCGCCGACGGTTTTGCCGCCTTCGCGAATGGCAAAGCGCAATCCCTCTTCCATCGCAATGGGGTGGATGAGCTTGACCGTAATCGAAACGTTGTCGCCAGGCATCACCATCTCTTTGTCTT